>DATC01000120.1:0-536 GCA_002504495.1 Methanomassiliicoccaceae archaeon UBA537 | reverse complement strand
AAGGCCAAGACCGTGAAGAACCGCGGGTTCTACACCGATCTCCTCAAGATCAAGAAGCAGAGCGATGTCAGCTACGCCCTCACCACTCCGCCGGTGTCCCTGCTCTACGGGCTGCAGTACAAGCTCGATAAGATGATGAAGGAGGGCGTCCAGAACATGTACGCCCGCCACGCCGAGATGTCCCGCCTGGTCACAGAGTGGGCGGACGAGAAGCTCGCCGGAGTGTTCCCCGAGGAGGGCTACAGGACCATGGGGACCACCGTGCTCAACCGCGGCGGTCTGGACTTCGACGCCTTCCACAAGAAGCTCAAGGCCAAGGGGTTCGAGATCTCCAACGGATACGGCGAGATCAAGGAGAAGACGTTCAGGATCGGCCACATGGGGGACGAGACGCCCGCGGGCATCAAGGAGCTCCTGGCCGCTATGGATTCGATTATGGAGGAATGAAAATGGTTGCTAAGGTTCTGATATCGGACCCCCTCTCCGACGACGGGGTCAAGATCCTGAAGGATGCGGGATTCCAGGTCGACATGAAC
>DATC01000092.1 GCA_002504495.1 Methanomassiliicoccaceae archaeon UBA537 | reverse complement strand
GGACCATCCTGATGAGCACCGATTCCGCGCATTCTCTAGGAGATTCGCTCGAGGTCCGTCTCGGAACGGATATCACCCGTGTATGCGACAACCTCGATGCATTGGAGATCGACATCATCCATGAGATGCGCACCAAGTGGAAGGACATCCAGGACTACATCGCCGCGTTCATGCTCTCTCAGGGCATGGGAGAGATCTCGGCGGAGGAGATGGCCATCGTCCCGGGCATGGAGATGATCGCGGCGCTGTTCTATGTCAACCTCTTCGAAGAGAAGAACATGTACGATGTCGTGGTGATGGATACGGCTCCCACCGGCGAGACGCTGAGGCTGCTCAGCTTCCCTGATGTGACGAACTGGTATCTGGACAGGGCCTTCCCGATGATCAGGAGGCTGATGCGCATAGCCAAAGCCACCGTCGGGAAGTTCACGGACATCCCGATACCGTCCGACGAGGTTCTGGAGAGCGTGGAGGACATAAAGGACAACATGTCGCGGGTCAAGGGCATACTGGAGGATCCGCAGAGGACCAGCGTCCGCCTGGTGCTCAATCCCGAGAAGATGGTGATTCGCGAGACCATGCGCGCCTACACCTATCTGAGCCTGTACAACAAGAACGTCGAGGCATTGGTCGTGAACAGGCTCCTTCCTCTGGAGGCGGGGGATACGGAGTTCTTCAGGGATAAGATGAAGGAGCAGGATGAGAACATGTCCTTCATCCACAGCGCCTTCGATCCGATGGAGATCAAGACATGCTATATGATGAGAACGGAGCTTCGCGGGCGCGACAAGCTGGGGCAGATGGCCGATATGATCTTCGGCGATGAGGATCCGGCCAAGGTCTACTCGAAGTCGAGCCCTCTGGGCTTCGAGACCGTCGACGGATATCCCGCATTGACGATACGCATGCCGTTCGTGGAGAAGAAGGATGTGGAGCTGTTCAGGCTGGATGCATCCACTCTCATGGTCCACGTAGGCAGTCAGAAATGCAACATCCAACTGCCGGACGTCCTTTCCCATTCCGACATCTCCGGGGCAGAGTTCAAGGATGATAAGCTCGTTATAAGATTCCAGAGGCAGGCATATGACCAGCGAAGAGGAGTTCGAGGCCTTCATAAGGCAGAACAGGGACCTCATAGAGAGGATGATCGATCTCCAGAGAGGAGCTGTCCGCGGGTTCACTGATTCGGAATCCGAGGCGGCCAGGGAGGTCCGCGACCGCGTGCACGACCGTGTCGACTACGGGAGGTCCAGAGCGGAGGACGCCGCACGCGCCTTCATGGGCATGGTGACGGACCCCGAAGTCCAGAGGCATTTCATGAACATGGGCATGGAGTTCATGATGGGGATGTCGGCTCTCATGTCCAAGGCTCCGATGCCGGATTTCATGAAGGACGGCATCTCCAACACAGAATCCGGATTCCGCAATGCCGCCTGCAGATCGAATGCCGATTGCAGCGCCAGGGCGGGTCCGAAGAAGGTGGATATCGACATATCCGCGGATTCCGACGACAAGGAGCCGACCGACGACGTCTTCAAGCATGTCGGCGAGCGATTCCGATACGGCACGGGACGCTGTGGCTCTGGCCAGGGCCTTCGTGGAATCGGAGGTCCTGGGCGTCTCCCCTTCTCCTCGTCCGGACGAGCGCTTCTCCGAGAGGCGCGGAGTCTTCGTGACGCTGTCCTCATTTCCGTCGGATGCCCTTCGCGGGTGCATCGGATTTCCAACTCCGGTGCTGCCGCTGGGAGAGGCATTGGAGGAGTCCGCAAGGGCGGCTTGCCACGATCCCCGCTTTCCAGATCTGGCTCCGGAGGAGCTTCCGCACATCGTCGTGGAGGTCACGATGCTGTCGATCCCTCGTCGCATCATCGCATCCTCTCCGGAGGCCATCGAGGATTTCGTGGAGATCGGCAGGGACGGGCTCATGATCGAGCTTATGGGCTTCAGGGGGGTGCTGCTTCCCCAGGTGCCTGTCGAGAACGGATGGGATGCAGGGACGTTCCTGGAGCATCTCTCGCTGAAGGCGGGGCTTCCGCGCCATGCGTGGAGGGATCCGCGTGCCGTATTGTTTTCCTTTTCCGGAACCATATGGAAGGAGCCGTATCCTGGCGGAACGGCGGAGGAGTACCATGGATGATATAGAGACGGTGATCGAAGGCAGGATGCTCGTAGACGGCGAGCTGGGATATGCGCAGGTCGGCATATCGGAGGACGGAAGGATAGTCGCCGTCGGAAGATACGTCTCCGAAGGAGAGCGGAGGGTGGAGCTTGGAACCAGCGAGATGCTGCTTCCGGGATTCATCGACCCTCATGTACATCTCCGCGATCCGGGGATGACATGGAAGGAGGATTTCGGCACGGGAACGCTCGCTGCGATCCATGCCGGGGTCACCTGCGTGTACGACATGCCCAATACGGCACCTCCCGTGGTCGATCCCGACACCTTGCTTTCGAAGAGCAGGGCCGTGCGCGGTCGTGCATTCACAGACTACGGTCTGTTCGCGGCCGTGACTCCCGGTATCAACGCCCGTATGCTAGCCCCTTATGTCGTGGGTTTCAAGCTCTTCATGGGATCCACCACGGGCAACATCCTTCTGGACGACGACGAGGAGCTCGTTCCAGCGGTCGGGGACGCTCTCTCGACGGGAAGGCGCCTGAGCGTCCACGCCGAGGACGATCATCTGATATCGAAGGATGAGGAGCGCTGCTGCAGGGATCACATGCGCAACAGACCTCCTGAAGCCGAATGGAATGCGATATCGCGTCTTGCGGCTCATTTCAAGGGCAAGGCGATCAACATATGCCATGTGACGACCGAGGATGGTCTGGACTTGGCCAAGGCCGCGGGATTCACCACGGAGATCACGATGCATCACATGACCTTCGATGCAGACGGTCATCCGAGTGCGGAGTACAAGGTCAATCCTCCCATACGCACATCCGCGGTCAGGGATGCCCTCCGCAGAAGGTTCCTGTCGGGCGGGTTCGATATGATCGGCACGGACCATGCGCCCCATACCGCCGAGGAGAAGTCGAGGCCGTTCCAGGAGGCTCCGTCAGGGATACCCGGAGTCGAGACCACCATGCCCATCGTCATGGAGAGCGTGCGCAGAGGAGACCTCCCTATTTCCGAGGCCGTCCGCATGGGCGCCTCCGAGCCCGGGTCGCTGTTCCAAGTCGGAAAGGGCAGGATAGCGCCGGGATATGATGCCGATTTCGCCGTCTTCGATATGAGGCGGTCTGTCGCGATCGATGCAGGTCGTCTCCACAGCAGATGCGGCCATTCCCCATATGGCGGATTCGATGCCGTGTTCCCCAAGACGGTCGTCGTCAGAGGAAGCATTCAAGTAGAGGACTGGGAGTTCTGCGGCGAACCGATTGGGAGGAACGTGCGTGGATTACGAGGTCGACTATTCCGAGATCGCAGGAAGGCTTGTGGAATGCCCGCCGGAGTGCGGGATGTGCTGCCTTTGTCAGCCGGAGGTCCTTCCGAGCGAAAGGCAGTACTTCAGGAAGAACCATCCGAAATGCCTCGTCATGTCTCGCGGCCCGGAGCAGTACACGGCTCTGGCTCTGAAGAAGGGCAGAGGGTCCTGCGTATTCCTCGAGAACCGCAGATGCACGATCTACGACCATCGCACGACCTACTGTCGCCAGTATCCGTACCATCTGTACGCCAGCGACAGGCTCCAGGTCGAGCTTGATCTGTCGTGCAGAGGCGTATGGACCGGAAAGGGGGTCGGCGCATTGGACGAGGCCAAGGCTATCGTGGCCGCCGCCGAGGGAAGGATAGGCTCCTCCATGGCGAGATCCAAGGCCGTCTATTCGGAGTTCTATGCCAATTGCAGGGAGGCGGGCGTGATGACGGACCCTTCGGGCCTTCGCATGTCCGTATCGGAGAACCTCTCCATGTTCACGGATCCCGGATACCTCACGCGCATCATGGACATGGTCCAGATGGAGCCTAGCATGACCATACGCGGCATGCGTCCCGATCCCAAGCCCGACATGGATGCGCTCGAGGAGGCCGGTATGGAGTCCGCCATGGAATCGATGGCCTCGCAGGATCCTCTCAGCGTCCCGGTCTATTGCGACAAGGATTGGAACTGGAACATGTTCATGGCCGTCGACGGGACCATCGAATGGATGGTCATGGACGATGACGGGGAGCTCCACCACAAGCGCTTCGCGGAGCAGCAGGACATACGCCTGAGGTTCCCCGACGAGAACGGGGCCAAGCTCCTCGCCTCCTACGTATCGACGTTGAACGGAAGAGACAGCTTCATGGGAAGCGTGTTCGCGGCCATGGATCAGAACGGATACGAGGACGACATGTCCAACTCCTACTACGGCAGCATGGCGGTGACCGTGATGGATCTCCTGTGGAGGATGTCGATGCTCGATCACTTCATGGGAACAGGCAACGGAGAGGAAGGGGTCCGCGAGGCCATAATATTCTACGACATGGATCGTCTGGATGCTCCGACCATAGGAGCGTTCATCTGATCCGCGTGCGCGATACCTTCTTATAACCCCTGCGTATTGGAGCGCGTAGTAGCCGTTGGGATATCCCGCTCCATGCGGGGAGAGTACGGCATTCACGTTCATTGGAGTGATGATCATGGGAAAGGGAACACCGGCACAGGGAAAGCACAACAAGTTCAAGACCCACATCCCCTGCCGCAGGTGCGGGAAGCGCGCGTATCACGTCCGCAAGGGCGTTTGCGCCTCCTGCGGATACGGAAAGACCACGACGATTAGATCCTACGGTTGGGCGAAACTGCGCAACTGATCTCTGGCGGCGATCTTGGATGACGGGGCCGAAGCACAGCTGCGGCGTCGTCGGCATAAGTGCCGACTACGACGTCTCGCCTTCGCTGTACACGTCGCTCATGATCATCCAGCATCGCGGCCAGGAGAGCGCCGGCATCTCTGTTTTCAACGGCGCCTCCGTCGAAACACTCAAAGGATTGGGTCTGGTCAACAATGCTCTTCCGCGCGAAGAGGTGTCCAGGCTTCTGGGCCATGTAGGCGTCGGCCATGTGAGGTACGCCACTACCGGTTCCAAGAGCGTCGCCAACGCGCAGCCGTTCTCGGTGATGACGAATTTCGGGACCGTCGCTGTGGCGCATAATGGCGATATAACCAATTTCTCTGTTCTCAAGGACAAGTACATGAAGGAGGGCTGGACCTTCCTGACGGATTCCGATAGCGAGCTGGTCACAAAGCTTCTCGGAAAGTACATGTCTATGCAGAATGACCCGGTAAAGGCCATAAGAGCAACCATGGGTGAGCTCGATGGTGCGTATGCATTGACGATACTCATCGACAAGAGGCTGTTCGCCGTTCGCGATCCCTATGGGTTCAGGCCGCTCTGTCTGGGAAAGCTCGACGGAGGATACATCGTTGTATCCGAGAGCGCGGCGATCGACGCTCTGCACGGGGATTTCGTGCGGGACATCGAACCCGGGGAGATATGCGAGATCACGCAGGACAGTTTCAAGATGTATCCCGCCGTCGCGCAGCACCCCAAGGCCCACTGCATGTTCGAATGGGTGTACTTCGCCAGACCGGATTCCGTGATGGACGGGGTCGGAGTCTACGAGGTTCGCAGAAGGATCGGGATGATCCTTGCCAGAGAATGTCCTGCCGATGTCGATCTCGTCATGCCGGTTCCGGATTCCGGTCGTGCGCATGCGATCGGCTATTCCGCGGCGACGGGCGTGCCCTATGAGGAAGGGTTCATGAAGAACCGTTTCGCCGAGAGGACGTTCATCATGCCGGATCAGAAGCAGAGGGAGGCCGCTGTCTCCATGAAGATGAATCCGATCCGCAGCACGGTGAACGGGAAGAGGATCCTCATCGTCGATGACAGCATCGTCAGGGGAACGACTCTGAAGAAGCTGGTCTCGATGCTCCGTCGTGCAGGTGCCAAGGAGGTCCATGTCAGGATAGGATGCCCTCCTATCATCGCACCGTGCTACTACGGAGTGGATATGAAGACCCGCGATCAGTTCATCGCCACCAAGCACACGGTAGATCAGATATGCGAGATCATCGGAGCCGATTCTCTGGGCTACATCAGTCTGGAAGGTCTCGTCGAAGCGATAGGCATCGAGGAGAAGGACCTGTGTCTGGCTTGCATCAATAACAGGTATCCCACCTGCATTCCCGGAGAGGTACATCGTTTCCAGGCCCAGCTCCATAACAATTTCGGTCCTTCCTTGAATCAAAAGAATTAAATACTCGGTATCTATCCCTCATTTATCCACTGGGCAGGTAGATCAGTTGGAAGATCG
>DATC01000140.1 GCA_002504495.1 Methanomassiliicoccaceae archaeon UBA537 | reverse complement strand
GATGAGGAGATCGCAGTCGTCCGCCTGTATGACTATCCTGGACAGCATGACCTTCGTGCGCTCGCCGCCTGAAAGGGAGGACATGAGGCGCTCCATGATGCCGGGATCCAGCCCGACCTTCCTCAGTGCGGCGGCCTTCATGGCCTCGTCGTCGCGGTCGGCGGCGGCGAGCCTCGACTCCAGCTCGGAGTTCTCCTGGGCCAGGGCGTTCCAGTCCAGGTCCTCCCTTCCGGAGGCCATGATGTCCCCGATCTCGTCCAGCCTGCGCTTTATCGCCTCTATGTGCCCGTAGGGTCTTCCGAGGACCTCGCGGACCGTGACGTCTCCGGACTCGGCGAACTGCTCCAGATAGCCGATCCTGTCGGACCTTCCGATGAGCTCGCCCGTATCGGGCTTCATCTGACGGAGGAGGATCTTGAGGAAGGTGGTCTTACCGGCTCCGTTGACGCCTATCAGTCCTATGCTGTCGCCCTCGTTGATCTGAAGGCTGACGTCCTTGAGGACCTTGACCGGACCGAAGGACTTGGCTATGGACTGGGCTTTCAGGAGCATGGACGGGATGAGACGGAATCGGTATATTGCCGTTCTGACGACACGGCCTCATATGTACCGATCGGGAAGCTCGATCGGCCTGGCCCTCCTCTCTGTCAGGTCGGCCAGCCTCCTCAGGAACTCGTCCCTGCGGGCGATGGGCACGCATGCCTTGATGTCCACGCGCTCCGAGTACTCGCATTCAGGACGGGACGCCATCAGGTCCGACATCTTGGACTCGAAGGCGCTGTAGTCCGAGTAGTCGAGATGGAACATGTACGCGCAGCATGCCGTCCTCCTGCTGCGCACGGCTCCCGACAGCGCGACGGAGGCTCCGTCGGTGTAGGCCTTGACCAGACCTCCCGTCCCCAGAAGGGTGCCTCCGAAATAACGGACGACCACGATCATAGCGTCCGAGAGGCCGGAGCCCCTCAGGACGTTGAGAATTGGTTTTCCGGCGGTGCCCGAGGGCTCGCCGTTGTCGCTCGACCTCTCCCTGCGGGACGATCCGCCGTAGACGGCGGCCCAGCAGTAGTGGGTGGCGTCCCTCCACCTGCCCTGGACGAGGGCCAGATTGCCCTGGATGGATCCCTCGTCGGGACAGGGGAGGGAGATGCCGATGAACCTGGACCCCTTCAGGACCAGCTCGCCGGCGCTCTCTCCTTCAAGAGTCTCGTAGTCCTCTATCACTCGGCCTTCTCCTCGTAGACCTGCGCGGCATCGAACTCGTCCATGACCTCCTTCGAAGGAGCGGGCGTGAGCTTCGCGACGGCGAATCCCACGATGAAGGACAGGATGAATCCGGGGAACAGGGCGTAGAGCGTGTCGTCGAGTCCGACGAGGTTCCACGCGATCACGAACACGAATCCCACGATCATGGATGCCATAGCGCCCTGGAGGTTCATGCGCTTCCAGAAGAGGGACAGCAGCATGACGGGACCGAATGATGCTCCGAATCCGGACCAGGCGTAGGACACCAGGCCCATGATGTTGTCGGATCCGAAGAGGGCGATGACGAGAGCCACCGCGGAGATGCCCACGACGATGGCCCTGGAGACCCATCCCAGGGTCTTGTCGCTGTAGCTGTGCTTCTTCGACTTCCCGAGGATGTCGTTGGAGATGCTCGAGGTGGCGACGAGCAGCTGGGAGTCCACGGTCGACATGATGGCGGCGAGGATGGCCGCGAACATGATCCCGCAGACGAAGGACAGACCGGGCACGAAGACGGCCTCGGCCAGCTTGATGAAGATGTACTCCTCGTCCCACGCCTCCCCGGGAACGACGCCCTGGGACATGAAGTAGGCCCTTCCGACGATGGCCACGGCGGCCACTGCGGAGAGGGCGATGACGATCCAGACCAGGGAGATCCTCCTGGCGACCTTGATCTCCTCGGGATCCCTGATGGACATGTAGCGGACGACGATGTGCGGCATCCCGAAGTATCCGAGACCCCACGCGAGGGCCGAGATCACGGCGAGGAACGTTATGGGCTCTCCGCCCTTGTAGAGCAGGTTCGTGAACTCGTCGACACCGACGTTGCCGAGCGCGGAGGAGAGCTGATCGAACCCTCCCATGTCGAATATCGCGACGATAGGAACGACCACTACGCAGATGACCATGAGGATCGCCTGGAAGAAGTCGGCCCAGCACACGGCGGTGTATCCTCCCATCAGGGTGTAGAGGATGGTGATCACGGCGCCGACTATGATGGCGATCTCGAGCCCGATGTCGATGGACAGCGAGAGGACGACTCCGCTGCTCTTGAATCCGGACGCGACGTAGAACGTGAAGAAGAACAGGATGATCACGGCGCTGATGATCCTCAGGATCCCCTTATCGTCGTGGAACCTGTTCGAGAAGAACTCTGACATCGTGATGGCGTTGCCGGACACGACGGAGTGCTTTCTGAGACGCTTCGCGACGAGGAGCCAGCTCACATAGGAGCCGATCGCGAGACCGATTCCGATCCAGACCTCTCCCATACCGGCTATGACGATCGCTCCGGGAAGACCCATGAGCAACCAGCCGCTCATATCCGACGCCTGGGCCGACATGGCCGTGACGTACGGATTCATCTTCCTCCCACCGAGGAAGTACTCTCTCATCCCCTGCGTCTTATTGCTTCTGAGGAAGTAAAGCCCCAGCAGAAGCATCGCGACGAAGTAGACGACGATGGCTGCCAGAATACCAGCATTCAAACTAACACCGCGCTAACATGCGCATCTTGCATATTAGCTTGAGGGAAACAGATGGAAAAAGAAAGGCCCCGAAGGGCCGGAAAACCTTATGCCGCCTCTCTCGAGAGGAGGGCCTGCCTGACCCCGGGAGTGGCGATGATGCGGCCGTGGATCCTGGCCTTGGAGATGGTCTGCTCTATGAGATCTGGCGTCACGTCCTCGTCCGCGTAGACGAGTCCGACCAGCTCTATCTCCCTGGTCTCGCCCTCATCCTTCAGCTTCTGGAGATCGACGCGCTTAAGCCTCATCGTACGGAACTTGGTGTTTCCGATCATCCCTTCTCAACTCCTCGACTCCTGTCGACGCTACATGCATTATCGCATAGATATAAAAGGTTAATGTTTTACGATAAATTTGTAATCTTTTGAGAGAACTTGGAAAAACGCCTTATAATACGACTGGGTAGCCTGGTCCATCATATGACGGGAGAGACCACGCTCAGGAAGCTGCAGACGGTCAGCAGGTACGCCGTCTGGGCCGCCCGCGTGACGATCATAATCGTCGCCCTGGGCATGGCAGTCAACGTGGCGGGCGTGGCGCTGTGCTACGTCGATCCGGGCTTCTGCGCCGATCCTCTCGACAACAGAGGGACGGCGATCAGCGCATTGTGCAACATAGTCACGATGTCCTCGTGCCTGTGGTGCTCCGTCCTGGGATACAACCTGGTCCTCTCCATAAGGGACGGCGGCAGCCCGTTCGTCCAGAAGAACGTCGAGAGGATGAGGGACATCACGGCGACTATGGGATTCACGTTCATCGCGCTGGTAGTCATCCAGCCCGTCCTCTGCGCCATCCTCTCTCCGGAGATCTATATCTTCGACTTCCCCCTCCATATCCTCATTCTCACCGCGGTGATGTTCATCTTCACCCTGCTCTTCGAATACGGCACCGCCCTCCAGACGGAATCGGACGAGTTCCTGTGATACCATGCCGATCATCCTCCGCCTGGACCGCATCATGGCCGACCGCAAGATGAACCTGAAGGAGCTCGCGGAGAACGTGGGGATATCCTACGTCAACCTCTCGAAGATCAAGACCGGCAAGGTCCAGGGCGTCAGATTCTCCACGCTGGAGGCCATATNNGAACTGGCGGAGAAAATCGGCATTACCCCGGCGAACCTTTCCATTCTCAAGAACCAGAAGGCCAAGGCCATCCGGTTTTCGACTTTGAATGAAATATGCCGGGTGCTGGACTGCCAGCCCGGGGACATCCTGGAATTCGTCTCGGAGGACCAGGGATCGGGAAAGCGATCGCTCTGCGCCGACCTCGCGGACCGGAGGGGCCGGGAACTCCTTGATCGTCAGCACCAGGAGGACGGCGAGCATCGCGAACATCATGACCACGTACCACGACAGGAAGTCCGCCACCGACCATTCTCCGGGAACGAGTCCGACGATGAGATTGGCGAATCCGGATCCCCCGTACCCCGTGGCGTAGATCAGGGAGTACGTTCCCGCCCTCTGCGCCTTCGTGGCCCTCACGATCAGAGCCGTCACTCCGGCCGCGAACCCTATCCCTTCGCCGAGGCCGGCGGTCAGATTGAAGAATATGTACATGGGAAGGCTGCCTTCGACGAGGGACACGTACATCATCAGCACGCTCACCGCGGCGAGAGCCATGCTCGCTCTGAGCGCCCTTCTCGTATCGAATCTGTTGGCGATGAAGCATCCCGCGACATTGGTCACCAGTATGGACACGACCACGACGGACGAGAGGAACACGTCCTCGTGGCCCAGGCTGTCCCTCACGACCGAAGCGCTGAACGACTGGGAGAAGCCCTCTATGGCCCATGTCCCCACGAACAGTATGGCGCAGGCGGAGTAGATCCTGAGGCAGTTCTCGGGCATGGTTATCTTCGGCACGAACGACCTGATGAGGCCGGGGGAACGGGGCATCGTCTCCCTCGCGAAGAGGACGAAGACCACTATGACAGCCAGAAGGACCACCACGGCCGTCATGAACGTCTCGACGGATGCTCCGCCGTACGTCACGGCCGCCCCGGAGGAGAGGGCTCCGCCTATTATACCGATGTTCGGCGCGCTGCTGGTGACGGCGGGACCGACCCAGCGGGGGAGATCGGAGGACAGGTCGACCACATAGGCCGCGACGGTGCTGGACCCGAATCCGCTCACTATGCCCTGGATGAGCCTGCCCATCATCACGTCGGTCCCGCTGTCCACGTGCATGAACCAGACGGCCCCGGCCATTCCCAGAAGGACGATCATGACCACCGCGGGCCTGCGCCCGACGTGATCGGATATGCGCGGGAAGAACAGGAGAGGGATCAGAGTGCCCAGAAGATAGAACATCGATACCAGCGACAGCTCGGAGTTCGTCATCCCCAGCTGGTTCTGCCATATCGAGTACATCGGAATGGGGACGCCGGTGGCGAAGAACAGGAGGATCAATCCGCCTATCGCTCCGATGAGACCCGATACCGTCCGCGCATCCATGCCGTCCTCGAATGACTGGCCCTATAATTGACTTCCCAATGCCACTTGCTGACATCGCGCACCGCCGGGACCGTGCCCGGCCGAAGCATGCGCGCGCCCGCGCATATTTCTATATAACGTCGCTCGATTGACGTTGCGTTCAATATGGCATACGACTCAGCAGCCATCGAGAGGAAATGGGAGGAGATGTGGAAGACCGAGGAGGTCTACCGCTTCGATCCCGAGTCCGACAAGCCCGTGTTCAGCATAGACAACCCTCCGAGGTACACCTCCGGCCCGCTCCACCTGGGGCATGCGACAGGTTACTCCCTGATCGACTTCATGGCCCGCTACAAGAGGATGAGGGGATGCAACGTCTTCTTCCCCCTGTGCTTCGACGTCAACGGGACCCCCATCGAGGTCAAGGTGGAGAAGAAGCACCACATCACCAAGCTCGACACGCCCCGCGAGGAGTACAGGAGGCTGTGCGAGGAGTACGCCAACGGCTTCATCGAGAAGATGACCCACGACTTCGAGATCCTGGGGGAGAGCATGGACCCCAGCATCTACTACCAGACGGACGCCCCCTACTACAGGAGGATCACCCAGCTGTCCTTCGTGGAGCTCTTCAACAGGGGACTGGTCTACAAGGCCAACTACCCCGTCAACTGGTGCCCGAGCTGCATGACGGCCCTGGCCGACGCCGAGGTCGAGTACAGGGACAACGTGAACAAGCTCAACTTCATCAAGTTCCAGGTGGCCGACTCCGGACCGGAGGACTACGTCCTCATCGCCACCACCAGGCCGGAGCTCCTGTGCACCTGCCAGGCCGTCGCCGTCCACCCCGACGACAAGGAGAAGGCCCGTCTGGTCGGAAAGGAGCTCGTCACCCCGCTCTTCGGAAGGAGGGTCAAGGTCATCTCCGACCCCAAGGTCCAGATGGAGTACGGCACCGGATTCGTCATGATCTGCACGATCGGAGACAAGGACGACCTCGAATGGGTCATGAAGTACCACTTCCCGCTGGAGAAGGGCATAGACGAGCAGGGCAGGATGACCGAGCTCGCAGGGAAGTACGCCGGAATGAAGGTCGAGGAGGCCCGCCAGGCGTCCATCGACGACCTGAAGGCGGCCGGCATCCTCGTCGAGCAGAAGGACAACCCCCAGCAGGTGTCCATCTGCTGGAGGTGCCACACCCCCATCGAGTACCTGCAGGTGCCCCAGTGGTTCCTCAAGACCCTGGACTTCAGGGAGAAGATCCTCCAGAGGGCCGACGAGATCCAGTGGCATCCCGAATTCATGAAGACCAGGCTCAGGGACTGGACCAACTCCCTCGAGTGGGACTGGGTCCTG
>DATC01000028.1:1504-2775 GCA_002504495.1 Methanomassiliicoccaceae archaeon UBA537 | reverse complement strand
TAGCCGTCGCATGGATAGTCAGCGACCTCTCTCTGTTCTCCGGCGAGATCATGGCGCAGATCCTCCGTCTCATAGGAGCCGAGCCGGTCCGCGGAAGGAACGGGAAGGCGATCGGATTCAAGGTGATTCCGCTGGAGGAACTGGGGCGTCCGAGGATCGACGTCCTCGTGCGCGTGTCCGGTTCGGTCAAGCTGTACTACCGCAACTGCATCGATCTCGTAGACGACGCGATCAACGCCGTGGCGGCCCTGGACGAGCCCGATGAGATGAACTTCGTGAGGAGGCACACCCTGGAATCCATGTCCCGGGGCATCCCGGAGGACGAGGCCGCGGCCCGCGTGTTCGGAGCCGCTCCCGGAGGCAACTCCGGCATGTTCTACGCCATCGCATCCGGCGCCTGGAAGGACAGGAGCGATCTGGCCGGGATCTACATGAACAGCAACGGCTACGCCTACGGCCGCGGAAAGGACGGCGTGCCGATGCACGGACAGCTCGGATACAACCTGTCCAAGGTGTCGATGACGTTCAACCGCATAGCCTCGGACGAGAAGGACCTGCTGTCCAGCGGATCCTACTTCATATCCCAGGGCGGGATGGCGCTGGGATGCGAGGCGGTCACGGGAAGAAGGCCTCCGTCGTACTTCGGCGACACCCGCAGACGCGGGAGCGCAGAGGTCAGGACGCTGAAGGACGAGATCGGCCGGATAGCCGATGCGAAGTTCCTCAACCCCGAATGGCGGGAAGGAGTGCGGAAGGGGGGATACAAGGCCGCGGGCACGATGGCCGACGGGCTCCTCGGACTGTACGGATGGCAGGCGGGAACCGGAGAGGTGGAGAAGCGCGTCTTCGACGGCATCGCCAGGGACTACGTGCTGGATCAGGGCATGAGGGAGGAGCTCAAGAGGAGCAACATCTACGCCCTGGACCTGGTGGTGAGACGTCTGCTGGAGGCGGCCGGGCGCGGCCTGTGGGATGCGGACGACGAGACCGTCGAGGGTCTGAAGGACGCCTACCTGGAGCTGGAAGGGGACATGGAGGGGCTCTCGGACGGCGGCGACATCCAGGGGAACGAGATCCCCATGGGGAAGGAGCCCCGCGATGCCGCATGGGAGGCATCGAAGGACGCCAACCTGGAGAGGATACGGAGGAGGATCTCCGGAGGACGGCGACGGCACATCTCATCGTTGCTTCGGCCATAGCTTCACATAGACAATGTGTAGTTATAGCATCTTAGAACGTGTTCTATCCCGAGAATCCCGATAGGAAGCCCG
>DATC01000028.1:0-1461 GCA_002504495.1 Methanomassiliicoccaceae archaeon UBA537 | reverse complement strand
AGAGCTTCGCGGTCTGCGTTGCTTATACCAAAGGACGATAGAGCGCCCTGCACGGGGAGAATCCTCGATAGGACGAACCGTGCGCGCCTGCCCGGAATAGGGCAGGAGGTAATGTAAGATGAAAGCAACGAAAGAACTCGCCAGGGGGGGGGGGCTATGCACGCTTCCCGCAAGCTCCTGGCGGCGCTCGCCGTCCTGGCGGTCGCGTTCGTCGTTCTCGCCGCGGTCCCCGCGGTGGCGGACGACAGCGACGCCGCCGATGAGCCCACCTCGAAGACGTACTACGTCAAAGCGGACTATGACGGCACAGAACCGAGCGACGGAACAGAAGCTAAACCGTACACAACGCTGACCGCGGCATTGAATGCAGCCAGCGATGGATATACGATTATCCTGAAATCGGATCTCAAGGATGAGACCACCAGCGCTACGACGTGCTATGGCTTGACTGGTAAGAATATCAATTCTCTGAAGGTCACCAAAGCAGTCGCCATCAAATCTGAAGTTGGGAAGCAGTACGAGATCCCCTACTCTGTGGAGATGAGTACGAATGGCAGCGTCACCTTCGACAACGTCAAGATCGCGCCTACCGCCAAGGGAGCCTATGCGATCGCGGCAGGATACGAAACCGTCAGCGAGATCATCATCAATGAGTGCGTTCTGACCGTCACGCCCTACGCCGACGGAGATGGACAGACTCCCGCCGTTTACATAACCCAGACCGCGAAGACCGTCAACGTCACCGGTTCGACGTTCGATGTCGCCGCGGATAAGGGCAACCAGTACACCAGCGCCGTGATGATCTGGGGACTCCAGAACTCCACCGACACCACCACGGCCACCATCACCGGGAACACGGTGAACGGCTACGCCAGATTCGTCAACATCGACGGAGTGGCTAGCTTCTCTATCAACGACAACACCGCCGAGGATATGGTCGGTCCCCTCCAGATCGGAAGCGAGCTGAAGGGCGGAATGTTCGTCCAGTTGAGCTCCAGCGGAGTGAGCCACAGCATCGGCGGAACGATCAAGAACAACACCATCAGCGCTGCGAGCGGGTTCCAGCAGGTCGTCACCTATCCCACCGACGATGAGAGCAAAGCCGCGGACATAACGACCCTCGATACCGACTGCGACGTCGTCTTCAAGGGAGCCGTCAAGATCCAAACCTCGGCCACCATCACCGGAAACATCTCTCTAATCAGCGAGAACGGTGTCGATGCCAACGTCGTCGTCAAGGGAGCCGTTACAGCCACCGGCAAGAACCTGACCATCGCCGAAGACTGCACGATGATCCTCACCGGAAGCGGCGCGAGCATCGACAGCAATGCCAAGACCGGCGATGGATTCCTCGCCGCCACTTCAGATGTCTCCAAGAAGCCTGAAGAGGCGGTCGGAGCCTACAAGGTCGATGTATCGATCGCCAATTCGAACCTCTCCGGAGGAAAGGTCCTCAACACC
>DATC01000062.1 GCA_002504495.1 Methanomassiliicoccaceae archaeon UBA537 | reverse complement strand
CATCCTAGCCCAGATACCCGATGTGAAGGAGATGGGAGACGACGGGACCCCCATGTCGAAGGCCAACATCGCCGCGCTGATCGCCGGATTCGCAGTCATGATGGTGTTCCTGTGGATCGGACTCTCGAGGGAGGAGGAGGTCCTGGACGTCCACGGATTCTTCCTGTGGGTCGTGGCCGGAATCATACTGGCGATCTCCAAGCTCGTGCCGGGAGTCAGCGGATCCACCATACTGCTCGCCGTAGGACTCTTCACGCCACTGATGGACGCCATGACGTCCTTCGACATGTCCGCTCTCGTTCCGGGCGGCATAGGCCTGATCATAGGCGTCCTCGGATTCGCCAGGATAGTGGACTACTTCCTCCAGCGCAGCAGGAAGTCCACGTACATGCTGATCCTCGGACTGACTATCGGATCCGTGCTCACCGTGGGCATAGAGGCCTCCATGAAGGTCGACGGCCTCGGAGAAGGGATCGGCTGCGTCATAGGCGCCGTCGTAGGACTGGTCCTGGGCATAGCGCTCAGCAGGATCGCGAAGAGGTACGCCGAGGAGACGATCGACGAGGCTCCCGAATCGGGAAAGGCCTCGTCGTGATGATAACCGGGGCGGCCGGCGCAGACAGGATGGATGGATGGATGCAAAAAGCAACCGACCGCCCGAAAGACGGGGGCCCATTGGCGGCCTCGACGTCTTCATCATCTCCATCCCCGGTGCGGTATTAAAAGAAAAGAACGGGAGGTGGGTGAAAACCGGACCCTCCCCGGAAACGTCTGGCTGCCCGTTCCGGTGCAGTGAAAACGGTTCCCTGCGGAAGGAGGAGGGTCTCCGCCCGCAGGGTCCCGAAGGCATCACTTCTTCAGCTTGTGCCTTATCTTGACGGCGATGCCGCGGTTGAGATCGACCATCTCCCTCCCGCACATCTCGGCGACGCCGACCCCGCGCACCTCTCCGTCGCACACGAGGATGGCCTCGTCGCCGATGCGTATGCTCGGATCGGCATCCGTCACGCCTATCGCGAACAGGTTGCCCTTCATCTCGAAGTCCTGGATCCCGACGACGTGGTAGCCCAGGCCGGCGACGATCTGCGCACCCTCGAGGGTCAGCGAGAACATCCCCCTCTCGGGAGTCATCATCCCCAGCTGGACCTTCTCCCCGTCCTTCTCGCGGATCAGCTTCCAGTACGGGAACTTGCCTATGGCGTAGGTGTCCGCATCCATCAGAGCGTCGGCGACGGCCTCGCCGAACTGGAATCCGAGGACGCTGCGGACGCGATCGTTCCTCTCGACCATGTATCCGGGCAGCTCCATGCCCTTGGCGGCCTCCCTGAGCGCGGAATCGAGATTCTCCAGGGACTTCGGGGACGTGGGGTCTCCGACCACGGTGCAGACCATGTCGGCCAGGCCCTCGACGAGCTCGTAGTCCTCCCCGAGATGGCATATCACCCTGTCGTACCCCTGGGCGATGACGTCCCCCACCATCCTGCGGATGAAAGCCTTCTCCTGGCAGTTCCATTCGCCGGTCACGGGGATGTCGTAGGCGCAGGCGGGATAGAACATGTCCAGATCCCGGGGCACAACTCCGAGAGGGGATGTCACTATGACCTCGTGGACGAGGGTGTCGTGCGGAGCCGTGTGGATCGCGGATGCGAACGCGCGATGCGATTTGGATATGTGGTAGGGCTTCTTGGCGGAGCACGGAAGGAGCACGAGGATCCTCTTGCATGCGGGCTTCCTGTAGGACGCGACCGCCCTGCGGTACCTCTCCACATCGGGACGGCGGAGCGACTCGACGGTGTTGGAGCAGAATCTGGAGCCGACGGTCGGGCAGGCCTCCTCCGCATACTCGTATCCGATGCCGTCGTAGAGCCTCAGAAGGGCCACACCAGACGGGGTGGAGAAGGATCTCTGATCGGCGAGCTCTCTCAGCCTGTCGGCGGCGATGAAATCGCGGACCAGCGACACCTCGGACCGGAGCGACGAGACGTTCTCCTCGGAGACGTCCCTCCCCACGGACATCTCCGCCTCGGGAAGGAGCCTGGTGCCGAAAGCCCCCGCGGCCCTGGGAAGTGAATCGTCGAAGAGGTCCACCCCCATGTAGGTGAGAAGGGCCACGGATGACGGCTCGGCTATACCGAGCATGCAGAGGACGCGCCCGTATCCCGCCGCACGGCGGAGCCTGACCGCCGCATCGATGAGACGACGGGGATCGTGCCTGAGCTCGAAGGCGTTCGGGACGACGACGATCTCTGTGGACGGATCGAACGAGACATCGTCCGGAACCGGGAGCCTGACGACCTCGATCCCGTCCGATATGCGATGCTCCGAGTAGATTCCGGATGATGCGGGAACGAGCAGCCCGTCGTCTAGGACGATCTTGACGCCCAGGATGTCGAGAACCCTCACGGAATCCTCCAGACGAACGCTGTTCTGACCGTCCCCGGACAGAACGGCCGGCATCGATAGCTTCGGACCGCCTTTCTCTCTGGAATACTCGCAGATCCTTCCTCTCTGAGATCTGGAAACGACGTCCAACATAGACCCGGCGACGAACGGAACCAATATCAAACTTCGCATAGGCCAGCGGGATAGGGACGATTCGCCGTCGACGGACCATCCTCTCGTGCTTCACGAACGGAACCTTTCCCCAGAAGGAGATCGAGTACAGCATGACGGTTCCTGTCATGCCCATGTAGTACTTCCGTTCATGGATCTGCGCCAGTCCGGCGGCGGCATCCTTCTCGAGATCGGCCTCCCTGTCGGACTTC
>DATC01000114.1:5915-18000 GCA_002504495.1 Methanomassiliicoccaceae archaeon UBA537 | reverse complement strand
GCAGGAATGGGGCAACGGCCGCATCGACATATTGATGGAGCCGGTCCGCAACGGCATGGTGCCTATAATCATCGAGCTCAAGAAATCTGACAGAGAGGCGGATCTCGAGAAGGATGCCGCCGCCGGACTGGCGCAGATCCATGAGCGGAAGTACTACATGGGCATGAAGGGCACGGTCCTGCTCTATTCGATCTCGTTCTGGGGAAAGGTGCCGTTCGTGAAGCACGAGAGGATATGTCTCGGGTGAATCGACCAATCCCTTGGCTTCTGTTGCACGGCAGGATGATATCGGATTCTTCTCGCCGTCTTGAATCGATTCTGACACATATCTCTCTGGCAGAGGCTCGTCGATGCTCGAATCGATCAAGAGGCTGATGGGCTGGTTGAGCACCGTTGTATGCGACCGTCCTGTCGAACAACCTCTTTTCCGAATCATGGGATGAGGTTTCCCCTGTCCCAATGGATTAATACCGCTCTGCAATCGGAGTACGCATGAAAATCTACGTCGTCGACAACGGAGGGCAGTGGACCCACCGCGAGTGGCGCGTTCTCAGATATCTCAAGGTCGATACCAAGATCGTTCCCAACACCACGCCGTTCGACGAGATCTCGGACGTCGATGGCCTCGTGCTCTCGGGCGGTGCACCGAGCGTCGCAAGCGATGCGGCCCGCATGGGCAACAACGGCGAGTACCTGGACAAGGCTGACTTCCCGATCTTTGGGATATGCGCCGGGATGCAGTTCATCTGCGAGCACTTCGGAGGAGAGCTGGGCCCCGGAACGACTCCTGAATTCGGAGGAGTGGAGCTCAACGTCGCATCCCACGACGACCTCTTCAAGGGGCTTCCTGACACTTTCGAGGTATGGGCATCCCATAATGACGAGGTCAAGAGAATCCCAGAAGGGTTCGAGGTCACCGCATCCTCGCCGACATGCCCTCATGAGGCCGTGCGCTGCAAGGACAGGCCGATCTACGGGGTCCAGTTCCATCCCGAGGTGGAGAACACCCAGCACGGAGCGGACATATTCCGCAATTTCCTGGATATAGTGGCCGGGTCGCGCAATCGAGCGCGACCCGCGAGAACGGGAAACTGTTTCGGAACGGAAGGATCACTTCTGCTGACTGAGGGACTCCAGCTGGCTGATGACGTTCCAGATGAGGGTCCTTCCGTGCAGAGGGATGTTGGGGTCGTTGGCGAGGTCGTCGAGGACGATGATCGCGCCGGTGGCGCGGACGTCCATGGCCTCCTTCGTGTCGAGAAGGCGGTTCTTGGCGTCGGTGGCCCCCTTCCTGATGTTTCTGGGGATGGAGGTGTCCTCGGACAGCATGTCCAGCGCGTCGGTGATCTGCTTCACTTTGTCTATTGCCATGGCGGTGCCTCCCATCAGAGGGATTCGAATTCTTCCTGCAGATCCTGCATGAGCTGCTCGAGGACCTCCTCGAAGCTGTTGGATCTGTATTCTCTGACTCCGCCGAAGTCGCTTTGGAGTCTGACAACGAAATCGTTGTTGTCTTTGACAAGTTCAACATTACAGAGAATCTCTTCTTCCATTCTAGGGCCCCCTAGGGTACAAGGCTCCGTACCGACAACTCCTATAAAAAGATTAGACGGTCGACGGACCGGGCACGGGATCGGGGCCTGCAGCCAGGATAGTAGATTCCGAATGTGCCAGACGTCGAAAGGATGCCATTATTCGAAGTTACGAAAGGTTTATAAAAATCACTTTAATAGGGGACAACCTAGACTTGTTATCCATCAGCGGTAGCGAGGACTTCCCGCCTAGCGGAGGAGAACGATGAAAATGGCAGATGAAGAGTCGACCGCATTCGAGATGCAGGACGAGTTCGACGCCAAGGCCAAAGGCTTTGGCAAGGGAAAGTACGGAAGGATCCTGAAGATGGCCCACACGCCCTCCAAGGACGAGTACGTCAAGACCCTGTACATCACCGGTCTCGGAATCATCCTCATCGGAGCGATCGGCTTCGCCATCTGGTGGCTCATGTCCGTTCTTCCGGACTACTTCTGAGGTCTCGGCATGGCTAGTCTGTCTGCCGACGCCGTCGTCCAGAAGGTATCCGCTGGCTCGAAGGCCGAGTGGCCCATCGACGTGTCGTCTTTGGGATCCGAGGTGAAGATCTCGTTCTCCATCACCGCGGGACCCGAAGAGGACGCTCCCGACTGGGAGGTGGTTCTCAGGGATTCCTCCGGCGAGGAGCTGTGGGGGAGCTACGACAACCTCCCGTCCGTCGACGTCGACGTGGTGGGATCCAACGCGAGGAGGCTCGTCCTTTCCGCGGAGTGTCCCAGAGGGGCGAGGTACGGGGACACCGTCGAGATCGCGCTCACCGCGGACTCGGACGGGACCCAGGACGTCGCCACCTTCAAGGCCGTAGCCACGAAGTCCATAATGATCCTGAAGACCCAGGTCGACCAGGAAAACGCGGTCGCATCCGCGATGTGGGACAAGTACAAGAGAATGGTCAATGCCGGCTCCACCGAAGGGATGGACTTCTACGCCGTGCTGAGCCCCGACGGCCTCAGGGGATACGTGTTCGTCGAAGGCATGAACACGAACCGCCTGAGCGACGAGGTCCGCGACATCAAGAAGGCCAAGAACTTCGTCAAGGAGGGCGTCGGCGTCACCGACAGGCGCGACAAGAACGACATGAAGAACGGGGAGGTCTCCATAGAGGACGTCAGCCCCTATCTCGTGCCCGTGTCCGCAGTCGTCGGAATCGTCGAAGGCGACATCGTCGAGCTCGTGAACGGTCCGTTCAAGGGCGAGAAGGCCAGGGTCCAGCAGATTGACCAGAGCAAAGAGGAAATCACGGTCGAGCTCATCGAGGCCATGGTACCCATTCCCGTCACTGTCAAAGGCGACAGCGTACGGATAATCGAGAAGGAGAGATGAACAATGGTAGATACTGTTGAGGCATTGGTTGACGGGGGCAGGGCCTCCGCAGGTCCGCCCCTCGGTCCCGCACTGGGACCCAAGGGCGTCAACATCGGCCAGGTTATCGCGAAGATCAACGAGAAGACGAAGGCGTACGAGGGAATGAAGGTCCCGGTCAAGATTCTCATCAACGACGACAAGACCTTCGATGTCAAGGTCGGAACCCCTCCGATCTCCGCTCTCATCAAGGGAGAGCTGGGCGTCGAGTCCGGAGCCCACAACGCCAAGGCCGAGAAGGTCGGCAACCTCTCCATCGACCAGATGAAGAAGCTCGTCGCCATGAAGGGAGACGACCTCCTGGGCGCCACCCTCAAGGCCAAGTCGCTCGAGATCGCCGGCAGCTGCGTAGCCATCGGCGTCACGATCGACGGAAAGAACCCCAAGGACTTCCAGGCCGCCGTCAAAGCCGGCGAGTACGACGAAGCCCTCGCGGACTGAGAAACCCTATCACGGGGCGGTTCCCGCCCCCTTTTTTTCCATTTTCCATCACGGATCGGGGCCGCTTCCGGCCTATTGTATGTTTTAAATACTACCTCCTGATAGCCCGTCTCACTTGTAGGAGAGTCCCCGCAAGGGGGTTCGCACGTACTACGAGGAGGAATTGTATTGGCAGAAAAACCAACCGTGATGGCTGTGCAGAAGGCACTCGAGAGTGCGAAGAAGCGCAATTTCACCGAGACGGTTGAGTTGGCCATCAATCTCAAGGATGTCGATCTGACCATCCCCAAGAACCGTATCCAGGAGGACATCGTCCTCCCCAACGGCCGCGGGAAGTCTATCCGCATCTGCGTGATTGGTGGTGGCGAACTAGCCTTGAAAGCCAAGGACGTGGCCGATGCCGTGATCACCCCCGAAGAGCTCGGAGCGATCGCGGACGACAAGAAACAGGCTAAGAAGATCGCGAACCAGACCACCTACTTCATCGCCGAGGCGCCTCTCATGGCCGTCGTAGGTAAGAAGCTGGGTACTGTTCTCGGTCCTCGCGGAAAGATGCCGAAGCCCATCGCCCCCGGAGCAGATCCGGCCGCGATGATCGACGGTCTCCGCAAGTCTGTGACCATCAGGACGAAGGACAAGAAGACCTTCCATGCCGCGGTAGGATCCGCCGACATGAGCGCAGAGGAGATCGCCGAGAACGTCGACCTCATTCTGAAGCGTGTCGAGTCCCACCTCGAGAAGGGAAGGCACAACATCGCGTCCGCCTACGTCAAGACCACCATGGGACCCTCGGAGAGGGTGCTGTAAGGAGGTACGAAGATGGCACACGTCGCAACTTGGAAGAAGGACCTCGTCGAGGAGCTGGTACAGGATATGCGCGAGTATCCCGTCGTCGCAGTTGTCGACATGCACGGGATTCCCGGACAGCAGATCCAGTCCATGAGGGCGGGACTGAGGGCTCACGCCAAACTCAAGATGACCAAGAACAGGCTCATGCTCTTGGCCATCGAGGAGGCGGCGAAGGAGAGACCCGGTCTCGAGGGACTCAAGGAAGCGGTGCACGGACAGTGCGCGATCGTCACGACGGACATCGACCCCTTCAAGCTCTACAAGAAGCTCGAGGGAACGATGACGCCGGCCCCCGCCAAGGAGGGTCAGCTCGCGCCTTACGACATCGTCGTACCCAAGGGACCCACGCCTTTCGGACCCGGCCCCATCATCGGGGAACTTCAGAAGATAGGCCTGCCTGCCGCTATTGATGCAGGCAAGATAGCAATCAAGAAGGACACCACCCTGGTCAAGGAGGGTCAGCCCATCCCCGGACCTGTGGCAGCGATGCTCCCCAAGCTGGGAATCCTGCCCATGATCGTCGGAATGGAGCTCAGGCTCACCTACGAGGAGGGCGTCATCTACAGGAACGATGTCCTGAACATCCCTGACGATTACTATCCCACCATGTTCGCTACGGCCGCGCACAACGCTCTCGCGCTGGGCGTCTCGATCGCGTATCCCACCAAGGAGACCATCGTACCGCTCATCCAGAAGGCGTTCAGAGAGACCATGAACCTCTCTGTCGAGGCCGCGATACCGACCAAAGAGAACATCGACAGACTCCTCGCGAAGGCAGACGCCCAGATGCTGGCCGTCGCCTCCGCCTCCGGCTACACCAGCGACGAGATCGCGGCCAGGCTCAGCGCCAACGCCGCAGCCGCCGCGCCCGTCGCCGCGCAGGAGGCCGCGCCCGCGGAGAAGCCCGTCGAGGAAGAAGAGGAAGAGGTCAGCGAGGAAGAAGCCGCCGCTGGACTCTCCGCACTATTCGGTTAAATAAGGAGTTGATTGAGATGGAGTATATCTACAGCGCTATGGTGCTCTACTCTGCTGGCAAGGACATCACCGAGGATGCTATCAAAGCCATCCTGACCGCCGCCGGAGTCGAGGCCGACGCCGCCAAGATCAAGGCCCTTGTCGCCTCCCTCGAGGGAGTCGACATCGCTGAGGCTATCAAGAGCGCAGCCGTCGTCGCCGCGCCTGCCGCCTCCGCCGCCGCTCCCGCTGCCGCCGCCGAGGCCGCCCCTGCCAAGCAGGAGGAGCCCGAGGAAGAGGCCGTCAGCGAGGAAGAGGCCGCCGCTGGTCTTTCCGCCCTGTTCGGATGATCGGGTTCCGTCTTCGGAACCCACCCCAAACCCTTTACCTTTCATATTCTGACGAGGCATCCGCATGACCGAAGAGAAGATGGTTCTGAGGCTCTCCGCGGATACCCTGGCCGTCTATCGCGCCCTCGTGGCCGAGGGCGAGTTCGTATCCCTGTCCGAAGCCGTCCGGAAGGTCCTGGACTCCTATGCGGAGGGCAGGGTCGCCGACGGGGTCGCTCCGCTCTACGATGTGGAGGAGGTCGTGGACATCGCCGATCTGACGCCCGACGGCAGAGGACTCGACGACATGGTCCGTGCGGCCGCCGACCGCTATCTGCGCGACAGGGCGAACTCCGGTGAGAGACTTGGACGATGCGGTCCTCCTCGTATGCGGCGGCGCGGCGAGATCGCTGATGCGCGATCATCCCACCTCGCGTCTCCGCACGGTCGTGTTCGATCCGGACGGCGATCCCATGGGCGAGGATCCCATGCGTTCCGTCGATGGGATTCCATCCGTTCTCGAAGGGGTCCGCGTCGCGGTCGTCTTCGCTTTCCTAGGCGGAGGATCCACGGAGAATCTCCGCGAGGTGCTGGTCGCAGCATCGTCCCACGGATGCAGGACCGTGGCCGTCGTGGGGATACCTCCCGAATTCGATATCCGCCGGCCTCCGGCCATGGAGCAGCTCGCGGAGCTGGACGGGGTAATCGATCGCGTCGTCGCATTGGACGTCCAGTCCGCCCTGGACACGAGCGATCCCGATTCGAGGTTCGATTCCGTGTTCAGGATCCTGTCCCACGCGACCGCGTTCGCATTGGACTGCGTGCTGCAGCTGCTGGACGGGCCGTTCTTCTCCACCTTCTCGCGTCCGAGGTACACCTTCGCCTATGTCAACACCATGATGATGTCCGACGCGGTGGGCGCGGCTCTGAGGAAGGTGGCGTTCCCGATGGCGCCGTCGATAGGGAAGCTGGTGGTCGCCGTCGGCTCCGGATGCACCGGAGCCGAGATCAACCAGATCAGGGCGGCGGCCGTGTTCAGGACGGGCATCCTGCCCGACGTGTTCAGGAGGGACGACCCCGACACCAACAGGGTCGTCGTGTTCGCTCCTCTCGCCCGATCGCTCCTTCTTCTCCCAGGGTCTGCCGTTGCGGATGATCTTCACCGCATCGGCGAAGACCCCCATGATCGTGCGGAACTCGTACTCCGAGGGGATGGAGCGGCCCATCATGCGTCTGAACATGACCCTCGTCCCGTGGCGCCTGTTCACAGGATAGGCGACCTCCTCCATGAGGTCGTCGAACGTGGAGAACATCCTCTCCTTCTGCTCCCTGCTGGCGGGGAGGGTGCGCCTCGGCACGTGGTCGGCCTGGTACATCTCGTACATGGCTATGGTGGCCGCATGAGAGAGGTTGAGGATGGGGAAGTCGTCGGAGGTCGGCACCCAGACGAGGACGTCGCACTTCTCCAGCTCCTCCTGTAGGAGTCCTATGTCCTCCCTGCCGAAGACGAGGGCGATCCTGTCGCCGTATCCCCTGGTACTCTCGGCGAACTCCCTCACGGGAACGGGTATGCGGGTGTAGTTGCTGTCGCCCTTGGTGGTCACTCCGCTGGTTCCGGCGACGAGGAAGCATCCGTCCAGGGCCTCTTCGAGGGTGCCGACGGCCCTGGCCGAGTCGAGGATGAACGAGCCGTGCTTCGATCTGCGGTAGGCGTCGTCGTCGAGCTCGCAGGAGGGGTTGACGAGGACGAGGTCGCGGAGGCCGAAGTTGGCCATGGAGCGCGCCACGGCTCCGACGTTTCCGGGGAATTTCGGTCCTACGAGGACGATCCTGTATTCTGCCATGGTCGGCCGACGGGAGAATCCGTACTTACAATTGGCGTCGGAGGCATTCTTCGTTCATTATAGTTCGCTTCCGTATTAATATTTAATACTGTCGTCCATGGAGGGGATGTCGCCAATTCCATGCGACTATTGGATGTTTCATCCAATGGAGAAATCACGCTATTTTTGGTTGGATGTATTGTTGGGCATAATTGTGCATCGTGTTTTATATACTTTGCAAACCGAGTATCAATTACCCGAAGAAGGAGAAGTGTCGGGCCATGTGCAGCATAACGAACGTGTATGAAAAGCTGAAATGGAGAGGAGGTAAACCGAATGAGTAAGAAAGCGATAGTATTCGCCGCGGTCATTGCGATGATCGCCGCGATAGGGATAATCCCCCTCGCTTCGGATGTCGAGTCGACCGCCGGAGTACAGGGGCAGTTCAATGTGTATGTGAATGACGGCGACGGCTGGAGCAATGCTCAGTCTGTTGCCGCGTACGATGCCTGCATAGCGATCACGAGCTATGCAAGCTCCAACAACCTGGCTCTGGTCATCGATTCGGCGACCTACACCGAGTCATACGGGTACAAGAACATCAATGTCAACTACGGAAACATCACGACCCTCGGCGAGAAGACCGAGGACAGCACCTCGAAGTGGAACGTCATCTATTACCCTGCAACCGGCAGCGCTTGGACACTCGGTCCGAACGACGCCCTCGGGCTGTACAAGCCCTATGCCGACTACAATGCGACGTACAGGACCGCGAACATCGCGCTGTATTATGGAACCGAAGCCGAGGCTCAGGATGCCATTGCATCGCTTCCTGTGACGGGGCTCGCCTCTGTCGTTTCGCTCTCCGAAATCCAGAACAACTCTGCATTCCGCGCATCGTTCTTCATCAAGATCGAGAGCGATGATGTTGACGACCTTCTCGATCGTGTTTCTCAGGCCGAGGGAGGAGAGCTCTCTGTGAACAACCTTCCCAGCGTCACGAAGGATACTCTCTCCAACGGCATAACGATTCAGGGCTATGGTTCGGATCTCTACCTGGCTTTGAAGGATGCTATAGGAGACAGCAACATCTCAGCTGTGGAGGATGTTCCCGGATACAACAACGGGTCCTATCTGTCCAACTACAGTTGGATGTACAACATGTTCGGTCTTGGTACCGCACTCCTCGATAACAAGGGTGATGATGACTGGTCTAACGACATTTACAGTTGGTGGACCCAGTACACATCGTTCTCCGACGATGGTGTCGCATCGAATGATGTGAAGAGCGATTTCGTCTTGGGCTATTATAGTCCTGTTTCCGGGGCGCCCAATACGATGAATTTGTATTCTCTCATCTATTCGGAAGGAACGGCCTGAATAAACGAAGGGGACTATTCCCCTTCTTGCAACTCGATTGAAGGAGACAGTAATCAGAATCTGTAGCGGATTCCATGATTCAATAATGTAAGTGAATCGTGCACTATATTGCATGATTCAAGGTAAAGAGTGCTTGTTGGATGAACACAGTATCTTCAATGACCTGGATCGATAGATTCAGATCATTGAAGATACCTATTATGAATTCAATTCTATAATAGTTTCAATGAAGCCTCTATATTGGAGTTATTTGTATGATTCCAAGCCGTTTTCCTGTCGAGTGTCGCGATTTCAAGGGGACGGTGCTACCAACATTATTCGTTTCATCGGGTTGCAGCGATGGTGGTTTATGAAGAAAATAACATTATGTGCAATAATCATTGCAATCGGATTGTCTTTCTGTGTCATCTCGGAAATTGCCGTGAGCAATGCAGATGGAACAGATCCTAGTCATAGTCAGTTTGATTATTCGGTAGAGGTCGATGGCGACATTGCAAAAGATACTGTTAAGGTGCCTAATTCAAAAGATTATCCAGACGGGCTTAAACCCGTAGATCGTGTACCGTTTGTCGTTAGCGAGAACGGCAAGAAGATTTCCAAATATACTTTAAAAATAGACTATAGCGGAACGAACTTTATAGTGAAGACGAATACGTTGGCGTTTGTCGATGGATATGATAATGAGGTTGTGGTAATTCCTCAGTCCTTTTCCAAGACGGTGAATGAAGAGGGAACTCAGAGAATACAAGAGTTTACATGTAAAGCAATTGAGGCGTTCTCCACTAAAACTGTAAAGACATTAATCATCCAAGGTAATCCTTCTGTTTCACAGATTAGTGTCAGGGATGATTCATTTTTGAAACTGGTTTTTACAGGTGAACCTGTATTTGGCACTGGCAACCTGGTAAGATTCTATGATGGTGCTATCAATATCCCTGAAGTTCATTTTCTTTCGAGCAATGTGAAGCTTCCTGCCAAAATTGCAGCTGCGACGGCGGTTAACTCCTCAATGGATGTCTATCTGGAATCTACCAGTTCGACCGTAATTCCGACGACGCTCTTGTATTCCAGTAGCAGTAAATTCAATCCGACTGAGAATAACTGCACAAATCTCAATCTTCACTTTTCCGCGAATTCCGTTGTTCCTGCGGAATTAAGCGGTACTCTGAAGAAACTCAGTAGGATCAATTTCATCATCGATGTGAACTCACCGTATTGGAACGATTATCTCAATAACGGTGTTGTTGCGAATAAAGTTGCTGTGGATGAGTTGGCACTTGTCCACGTCATCGGCAATCCCTCTTACCAGATCACACTTGCCGCAAACGAAGGAGGAACTGTAAAAGTAGATGACAGGGCTGCCGAAGGTCAGATTGTCGTCGTCCAGGCAACTCCTTCCGAGGGATACTATCTCAAGGAGCTCAGATACAGCTACGGAGAGACGAGTCAGACCATCTCGGGATCGGACGGGTACAGATTCACGATGCCCGCGCACGAAGTCAAAATAACCGCTGTCTTCGAGAAGTGCATCCCGTCGATCAAGGCGGAGCATACCGTTTCAGGTTCCAAGATCAGCATAGATGTCGATCTAGAAGGAAAGCCGACCGACGGGAAGGTGCCTGCGAAGATCTCCATCTATGTCAGATATTCCGGAGATGACGGTGACAGATTCGCTACGGGCTCTTTCAGCATACCTGTATATTCAGACAGTTATCAGGTTTCGTTCGAGACTTCGATGACCTTCGGTTCTCCCGTCTCATATCTGGTTCAGGTCTTCGCAGCGGACGGCGTCACCTGTCTGAATCAGAAAGAGGTAGTCATCACAGGGTGAGTGCACACAATGCATCGGAGAGTATTGTTGTTCGCGGTCTTCGCGACGCTTCTTTGCTCCGTCCTTGTCGCATCAGGGGGGGGGCATGTCGATGCGATATCCGATTCTTCGATTGTCGCATCGTACGAAGATGGCGTGGTGGAGATCGGCGGAGAATCGTCCGCGACCTTCGCAGGAGGTTATGTTTCGTTCGAGATCATCGCACCGGGTGGTTCCACGGTCTCCAGGACATACTCTCCGATCTCTTCGGAATGTTCCTTCGGTTGTCGTGTCGCTACAGGCATCCTGTCTGAAGGAAGATACGCCATCATAGCGAGTTTTACTGCTATCGGTCTTCAATCCGAGAAGCACGTTGCAGATTTCATCGTAGGGTCATCGGATGCGAAGATCAGCGCGGTATATTCCGAGGGAACTGTTACCATCAGCGGTATCGCACCGGCAGGATACGAATCGGGATACCTCACTTGTCGCATAGCATCATCAGATTCTTTGATATCCTCGGGTTATTCTGCAATCTCCTCTGACGGCAGCTTCAAGTTGGCTATATGCACCGGAACGCTGCAATTAGGAGACTATACAGCATCCGTCTCCTTCGATGTAGCAGGGAAGAAAACATCTGAAGCTGTATGCCTGTTCTCCGTGGAATACACGTCTTCGGATTTCGGTGATTACACCTTGGCGGTGAAATCGTTCACGGAATCGGGCGGAATTGTTTATGTATCATGCAGGGCGGAGGGTCCCGAAGGATCTTTCGACTATGTATTGAGATGCAAGCTCGACGGGGATGGAATCAGCATAACCAGTGTCGATTGCAACGGGGATGCTGTTCTCCTCATACCGTCTTCCGTAACGGTCGGAAAGGAATACAAGGTCACCTCGATAGCAGAAGGCGCGTTTACGTCGATAGAGAAAGGCAGATTTATCGGCAACAGTTCGATTATCGGAGCTATTTTCTCTTCTGATTTTGAAGCGGATATTCCTAATAATGCCTTTCTCAATGATAGCAGGTTATCCTTCGTACGGTTAAGCGATCACATACGTGTAATAGGAGCTAACGCATTCTCCGGAACAGCCTTGACCGAGGTACGTCTTCCGGATAAGTTGGAAAAGGTGGATTGGAGCGCATTCGTCTGTTCTTCCTTGTCAAAGGTGTACAGCGATTCCGATGCCAACGGACTCAAATATATAGGGTCAGGAGCGATCTCTTCCAGCGCTCTGAAATATGTGTATTTACCGTTCAGAGATGTCGAAGTGCTGCCGTATAATTGGATCAATCAGAGCAGTGCTGATATCGATATTCAATCTACGAATGGTTCAGGAAGATTCGAGGCATCCCCTTCCGGATATGATGGATGGGTTTTCGAACTTGAAGGCTCTGAACGCATTTCAGTCGTTTACGTGCCTCCTGATTTGTCCGGAGAGGTGGTTATTCCAGAGGGGATAAAGAAATTGGATGCAAGATTCCGGAACGTCACGAACAGCTTCACCGTCTCTCTTCCATCCACTTTAGAAGACATATCGGGCGG
>DATC01000114.1:0-5852 GCA_002504495.1 Methanomassiliicoccaceae archaeon UBA537 | reverse complement strand
GAGTCGTATTTGCAGAAGGATTCAAAATCGCCGAATTGGGTTCCATCTTCTCTAGATGCAACTCCCTTGAGAAGATCACGATACCCGAATCGGTGACCAAGTTGAGGAACACCTTCCAGAACTGTACATCCCTTAATGAGGTGGTCTTCGAATGTTCGAACATCCGTTTGGAAGTGGCATTCTCCGGCTGTACCAAGCTGACCTCCGATTCGCTCATTTTCAAGAACGGATGCAGAATAGAGCTGGGTTCGGCCGCATTCATGAACTGCTCTTTCACGGAGTTCAGAATTCCGGAAGGGACGGTCTCCGTGAACGATCAAGCATTCTATGGATGCAAGGATCTGGTCAAGGTCACCATCCCTTCCACTTTGGAGAGCATGGGTCTTAATGCATTCGCTTCATGCACCTCTCTCGAATCCTTCGATATCGTCGGAACGTCGGGGTTCGTGTTCAAGAACGGAGTCCTGTTATGCAATGGAGAATTGCTAATCGTTCCTGCGAAGGCAGAGGCGGTGACCGTTCCCGGAACCGTCACGAGCATCCCGTCGGACATTTTCAAGGACCACTCCAAACTAGCTTCCGTGTACTTCGAGAACGGCGAGGCGTCTTTGAAGATTCCCGACAATTGCTTCTACAAATGTCCCAATCTTATGGAGGTCCATCTCTCGTCGAACGTGATTTCGATAGGCGCCGAGGCCTTTGGAAACATCAAGAAGGACCTGAGTTGCGAGAAGCTCTCGACGGTGACTATCGCGGATGGGAGCAGGCTGGAGAAGATTGGGGATCGCGCGTTCAAGTACACGGGTCTGCTCGAGTTCCGTCTTCCGGACGCCGTCCGCGAGATCGGCGATGAAGCGTTCTCGAACTGTAGTGTTCTGGGAATGTTCACGGTCTCGAACTCCTCTAACTTGGAATCGTTAGGGGAGTTCGCGCTCAGCACTACATCCGTTCGTGCTATGTATCTTCCGAAGAGCTTGTCATCGATAGGAGGGCAGTGCTTCCATGGATGCGGCGCCCTGACCACGATCGTATCGGACAGCAAGGATTACACGATGAGGAACGGGGCGCTCTGCCACGGATCCGAGCTGATATTCGTTCCTTCGAGTCTTTCGACCCTCGTCATCCCTTCGGATATCGATTCCTTCGAGAAGCTGTTCCTCAACAACCCGCCTCGTTGGTATTCGGCTTTTGGAACCGCGGCATCGCTGGAATCCATCACCGTCGAAGCAGGGAACAAGGCGTTCGCATCTGTCAACGGTATCCTCATGGACAGCACGGGAACGAAGATAGTGTACGTCCCGGCGGCCATAGGGGATCTGGTCATACCTTCCGGCGTGGTCAAGACCGAAACGATCGGAACCGGAGATCAGAGGATGAATCCGTTCAGGGATGTGACGAGCCTTCGCAGCCTCGTCTGGGAGTCGCAGAGCGGCATCTCATCCGCGGTTCAGTTCGTCTCCTTGAACGAGGTCGAGCGCGTTGTGCTGAAGGCTCCTTCGGTCGAGATCAAGTCCCTGTTCAACAACACCTGCCATGTCGGAACGTTTGCGATATCCTCCGACGATCTGAAGCCGGGATACATGTCCAATCCCATCGACATGCTGGTCCTCGAATGCGAGAATGTCGATTTCGGAAGCAACACGAACAATCGGCTCATGGCCGAGGCACTGTGCACCAGCAGCAAGGATGTTCAGTTCGATCGCATCGTCATCGACGGAGCGCCCGTATACATCCAGTTTCCGGATCCATCGTTCACGCCATCTCGTGGCGTGTATGCAGGGACCTACGTCCTCGATCACGATGATTGGACTGTGAAGACCTCTTCCATGATGGTCGACGGAAAGCCGGTCTATCTGGAGGATGAACTCGACCTAGTCGTCAAGAGCATCGTCTTAGAAGATGGCAGGCTCCGCATCGTGCTGGATCTGAACGGATACTCGGCCACGTCCTGGAACATCGACGTCCTCGTCAACGGCGTTCTCGCCGAGAACGGCGGCGACGGAGCCTATACACGTGCCATCGACGCCTCCGCCTCGGCCTTCGATGTGGAGATAAGGGCGCACGAGTCCTCCGAGACCTTCACCGTGGACTTCGACACCGCCGGAGGAAGCGACGTCGGTTCGCTGACGGTGATGGGCGGAGGGACCATCGAGGACAGGATGCCCGGTGCACCCAGAAGGGCCGGCTACTCGTTCGATGGTTGGTTCACGGACAGCGGATGCGTCGACGCCTTCGTTCCGACATCTCGCATAACAGAGGACATCACCCTGTACGCGAAATGGAAGAGCAACGGCGACAACGCTCTGCTGGAGCTCGAGTCGGAGAGCGGTCGCATAATCGCAACGATCCACGAGGCAGGCAAGTCGATCTCTTCCGGGACGCTTGTCCCCAAGGGCACCGTCATCGATCTGGAGTGCGAGCTCGGGAACGGCTGGGAGCTCCTGTTCTGGGAGGTGAACGGAGTCATGATCGAGGGATCCGGGAACTCGTTCGCCATAACCGAGGATTCGGTCGTCTCCCCTGTTCTTCGCTACACCTCGCAGTCCAACTCCCTGACGAACATCATAGACGTGAAGACCCCCGAGTACGGGCAGGATGTCAGGCTCCTATGGAGCAGGCATTATGCCGTGGACACCAGCATGGGGGTCTGGAGCGGATTCCCGAGCGTACCTGCTGTCATGGACGACGCGGTGTACATCAGGGCCAGCGATACGCTGTACAAGTATGACGCGTCGACCGGCGAGGAGCTTGTTAAGGTGCAGTCGAGGACCATAGTCGCCTACTACCTCTACCTGGGGATCGGAGGGGGCATGGTTGTGGACTACGCCACCGACAGGGTATACGACGAGGATCTCAACTACCGCTACGACACTCCGAAGAAGTTCGTAGCGGTGTTCTACAACGATGACGACGGCATGTTCTATGGGCTCTCCGGCGGAAAGGTCTTCAGATTCGACGCCGCGACCGGGACTCTGGATACGAGGGGTGCCTGGGGAGAAGGCGTCGAGGTCACATGGTTCGGCCTGTACGGCACGACGTCGGCTCCGGTTTTCGTCGGGGACCACATGTACATCGTTTCGGCCCGCACCTCCAGCGAGTACCGCGGACTCACCGAGATCAACCTCTCCACGGGCAAGGCAACGACCATGGAGATCAAGGGAGAATCCGGAAGGCTCCTGGATGACGGATGGCTCACCCATTACGCGTACAAGGGGAAGGACTACCTGTTCCTGACCACATATAGCAAGGGTCTGCTCGACACCGAGGATGCTGCGCGTCCCGCCAGCATCATTGGAATCGAAGTCGGCTCGGACGGAACGTTGTCCGATCAGTGCAAGACACTTCGTCTGGATACCAGCAGTCAGGCCCTGTCCGCCTTCGTCGTCTACAACGGAAGGGGTTACGCGTCCGGACACGTGATGGATGCGAACAAGATCTGCGATGCAATATCCGATGGAATCACGTACATCGATGAGACCAAGGGGAATGCTGGTTACCAGATCTACAAGGAGGACGCCGTGTCCTCTCATGGATCCATCGTCCTGACGACGGCCTACGCCACCGAGGAGAACGGCTACACGGTCTACATCTACATGCTGGCGTACGATCCGTCGCAGCAGGCCGTGTACATATTCGAGGACAACCAGAACAAGAAGGAGGCCGGGAAGTACTACAAGACGTCCCCCGCCGGAAGCGCTTACGGATCGCAGGCGATCAGGGCCACGAAGGATGGGAACCTCGTATGGTACACCGATTCCGGAACGGTCTACTGCTACGGAACTCCTGCCAACAACCCGTACCACTTCGAGCTGAAGCTGGACGGAAGGACCGAGAACATCGACGGAGTCGGATTCACCGCGCTGGACGCTCTCAAGAGCGGCCTGAAGGGAGCTGGCATCCCGTTCGAGATCACCAGCACCGGCATGATCGTGTCCCTGGACGGCGTGAACGGCGTATGGAACATCGAGTACCTGTACGAGGGCAAGTGGACCAACGCCGGTCTTCTGTCCGCCGAGAGGAACGACGTCTACCGCACGTTCAGGATCTCCATGGAGGCCGGATCGTCCGGAGAGGAGCACGACCTGGAGGTCACGATATCCGAGGATTCCAAGCAGCTCTACAGCAGCGGGGAGTCCAACCGCACTGCGACCATAACCGTCGACATCGTCTGCGACTGGCCTGTGACCATCATGTGGTCTTCGAGCGATTCCAGCATCGTCAGGATCGTCGGCGCCGCCGATGGAAGATCCGTGATAATCGAGGGTCTGAAGGCCGGAGAGGCGACGATAAGCGCGACCGTTCGCAGCGGAGGCTCCTACGATGTGGTCACGTGCAGGGTCATGGTGATGGATCCGCCCGCCAAGTTGAGCGAGTACAGATTCTTCATCAAGATCACCAAGGACTTCGACAAGGCGAATTGCCATCCGTATACGGAGGCCGACTTGAGAGCGGGGATAGAGATATCCGCCATGGCGTACAATGCCGCGGAGGCTCTGGAGAAGGCGTGCAAGACCAACGGCATAGAGATCGACGCCTATTTCGGAACCTCCGGTTCCGAGGACCTGAAGGGATGGATCAACTCCATGTTCGGGCTGAAGCAGTACCAGGGACCGGAGGACATGAGTCTCTGGACCTATTGGGCCCAGTACAAGGACTGGAACTACAACCAGTATACTCTGGGATACTACACCGACGGTGGAGACTTCCAGATCATCTGGAAGACCACGAACGAGGACGGTTCGGACGTTCCCGGCGGAGGCGAGGAGATCACCATCGACACCGACAAGGACGGCAACACCGTGAAGACGGTGAAGGATTCAACGGAGATGCCAGACGGTACTCTTGTCAAGACCGAGATCAAGGTCGTCACCGACAAGGACGGCAACCTCCTTTCGAAGACCGAGACCAAGACCGAGGAGAGGCCAGACGGTTCCAAGACCTCCAACGTCGAGAAGACCGAGAACATCAAGAAGGACGACGGCACCGAGGTCGTAGAGAAGACCGGCAACGAGACAGTCACCGATAAGGACGGCAACCTCCTTTCGGAGACCGAGACCTCCGACACGGAGGAGAAGAGGCCCGACGGAACCGTCGTGAAGACCAATACCGAGAACGTGGTCGAGAAGGACTCCTCCGGAAAGGTCCTGAACGAGACCAGGGAGGAGAGGACGGTGGAGACCGGCGCCGGAGGCACCGTCACCACCGAGTCCTTCGAGAAGAAGACGGACGGGAAGACCACGGAGTCCAAGAACGTCGTCTCCAAGGCCGCCGACGGTTCCGCCGAGACCAAGGTCGAGGCGACGATCGTCGACGGAAAGGTCGAGAAGGCCGAGTCGACCACCGTGATCGCCCCCACCGAAGGAAAGGTCGGAGCCGACGCGGCGAAGGCCGCCGTCGAGCGCTCCGCCGATGCGATCTCCAGAGCGGGGATCGATGAGAAGGACGTGGAGAAGACCTTCGAGGTCTCCGGAGCGTCCGTCTCCGTCGAGCCCGGAGCGCTCGGGGCCATCGCCGACCATGGGGCGGGGCTCAGGTTCACCGCATCCGAGAAGGACTCCGTCCATCTGGACGGGGACGCCTGCCGGAGCCTCTCCGGACAGGAGGGGGCCATCGACCTCTCCATGAGCGAAGGACAGGAGAAGGACCTCCTCGACGCCCAGAAGGGCGCTGTAGGGGACAGGTTCTTCATCGTCCTCGACGCGGTCGTCGGAGACAAGAGGATCCACGAACTCGGCGGAAAGGCGTCCGTGAGCTTCGGGTACACGCCCGCAGAAGGCGAGAACGTCTCGAAGCTCCGCGTGTGGTACGTGGACGACGAAGGGAACAGGCACGTCGTGGAGGGCTCCCTCTAC
>DATC01000132.1 GCA_002504495.1 Methanomassiliicoccaceae archaeon UBA537 | reverse complement strand
GTGCGGAGAATCCCGACTACGACATATTCATGGACGGCGACCGCTACGCGATCGTCGGACGCAGGAGGATCCATCGATGGGACGCGGAAGGATAACGATCGGACTCTACAATTCCTACGACCAGAACTTCAGGGAGCCGCACAGGCGCGTCATCGCGAGGGCCGGGGACCTGGCGAGGGCGTACGACATGGGCCTGGCGCTCTTCGGATTCCCCATCCCGGAGAATGCCCGCACCCCCAAGGAGATCGCGGAATGGGTGGCCGGTACCACCAGCATCGGCGGTCACGGAAGGAACTTCCTGGAGATGGCGGAGGCCGGAAGGTTCAACTGCTTCCCGTATCCGGGCAAGGGATTCCCTCCCCAGCTCGGCGAGGTGGTGCTCACAACCTGCAGGCCGGATCCGAAGCGGAGCATAGGGCTCTCCGATGCGGTCTCCATGGTCGAGCGCGGCCAGAGCATAACCCTCTTGTTCGGTATAGGGCCTCACGGAGTGCCCAAGGACGTGATGTCCATTCCGAGGTACAATCTCGACATAACTCCGGGCGGATACTCGCTGGAGACGTGCACCGCGCTCGGCGCCGTATGCGGGGCCCTGTACGCTAGGCTTTGGAACCGATGCGTCGCATACCATTTTCTATCTGCAACCGGTTGGGAAAAGCATGACTGATGCGGGCTACAGCTCGGAATACGAGGTCTATCTGACCAACCGCAACGGAGTCCAGATAGTGACCAACGAGCTCAGTCTCCAGATCCTTCGCGAGATGCGCCACCGGGAGGTCTCCCCTTCGGAGATGGCCGCTCTCCTGGATCTGCCCAAGTCCACCATCCAGGGGAGCATAACGAGGCTTCTCCGCACGGGGATTGTGGCATCGGAGGTCTGCGTCGACGATGCCCGTAGCGCGGTCTACCATATCGACGCCATGATGCTGTTCTCCAGCGAGACCGGCGAGGAGTGGCAGCTGTATGCGCGTGCGGCCTCCCTCAAGCGCATATTGGCCAACGGCAGATGCACCAACAGAGAAGACCTCTCCCTGTACGCCGTGTCTCTGATGGAGAGCGGGCTCAACATCGTCCAAGGGCTGTTCAATACCGGCGTGGCGCTGACCCGCGGTATGGACGACCTCAACTGGTGGGATTCCACCCTCGGATCGATCGTCTCTCAATGCTCCGCGGACGGAATCTCGGTGGAGATGAACACGTCCGAGGCGCTCACATTGATCTTCAGGTCCTCTGAGGACATCTCCGACGTTCCCCTGATAATAGTCCCTATGCTCGGAGCCCTCCGGGCGCATTTCAAGGCCTTCATAGGCTTCAATCTGTCGCATGAGATCCAGCTGTCGGTGGAGGACAAGGGCCGCTTCGTCTGGCTGAGACTGGATCCTTTTCAAGGGCAGGAGTACGACACCGAGGTCGGATTCGTGGATCCACTCACAAATCTCGCCGATTCAGACCCTTTCGCCATCTATTCCGTTAATGGGAGGGCCACGTTGTTCACCAATCCGACGATGATAGGCATACTGGATTCGCTATTCGATCGCGACCAGAGCCTGAACGAGCTGGAGAAGTCGATGTGCGTGCCGAAGGCCACGGTGTACGCTTCGATAACCAAGCTGATAGCGCTCGGCGCGGTGGATGTGGACGGCGCATCGGGCTCTCCCAAGAGGTACACGCTTATGGCGGAGCCCATCCTCTACCTCGACGAGCCCGACAGAAGCGATTCAGGCAACAGGGCGATCATCGCCGAGAAGTTCCGCTCCGGCGATCTCGACTACTATTCGGCGGTGATCTCCTACGCCCTCGAATCCGCCAGGTGTCTGGGGATACGGTTCGACAAGATGTTCATGAGGTCCGGCCGCAGCACCGCGATGACCCTTATGAACTCGGGTGCGGAGATGGATGCCCAGTCCCTCGTGGATCTCGGTTGTCGCATGGTCTCCGATCCAGATCGGGCAGAGGTCATCACGTTCCTGCCGATCAGAATACGTCTCGACCGTTCCGTGGACACGCTCTGGGACGCGTGGCCCGGCGATTTCGTCATGGGGTTCATCGACGAGGGACTGTCCCACATTCTCGGAACCAGGTATCCGATATCGATCGAGACGTTCTACGAGGGGAGTGATGCTCCCGATTCCGTGCAGGAATCGAACCCCTTTCTCGGAATCAATCCGCGCTATCGATCATCCGACATACATCCAACCTTGAATCCGGGTACATTGTTCGTTTCCCGCAATTGGTATTATTAATAGTTATCTATTTAGTATAAATATAAAACATCGAAATAGACCTGGCGCATAAATTTTTCATAGAATATTTATGTACCTTAAAATCAATTTTATTGATATACTATAAAATAGTTTTTACATACTATTATAAAACGATGGCGATATGATAAAAACAGAACGGGCAGAAGCTGCGTTCAAAGGAGGAAAACAGGCGCTTGCATGACGACATCATAGCACGCGATACGCTCCCCATCGCCATGATGCGAACGCGGGGCGCGATTGACCGATCCGCAGGATTCCACCGTCGATGCGCGACGGTCGCTGTCGGTTCGGATCTCCGATTGTCTTCGGCCTGTCAGAGGCCTTCCGGTGTGCGATGTCAGCGCAAGCGCTAGACTACAGGAGGATTTGTGATGTCTGGAGCGATCGATTCTACAGACGGTTCTGGACTGCGCCCCGTATTGCAAGGGGGTTCGGCGGATGAGCGAGGGCAGCACGGCGCTTGCACGCACGGTGAGTTGGAAGCAGGGCATGTTCATAGCGTTGGGCGTGCCTCTGCTCATCCTTCCATCGATATATGATGTTTCGACGATAGTCTGGGGACTCTGCATCCTGGTATGGACGGTGTCCGTTCTCCAAGGGTTCGTCCAGAATCTGGCCTACGGTGAGATGGTGACGCTGTTCCCCGATGCCACGGGGCTGCCAGGCTGCGCCCAATCCGTGTTCTCGGATCCGGAGAAGCCGGGCGGTGGCAGGGGGAGATTGATAGGCGCGTTCTGCGCATGGTGCTACTGGTTCGCATGGTGTCCCGTCGTTGCGATTTTCACCATGATGATAGGGGACTATCTCGTCCAGATGTTCTCGTTGGACGTCTCGGGATGGTCCGCCGTCGGGCTGTACATGCTCGTGGGCGTTGCCGTGGTGGCGTTGATGTACGTTCTCGGCACGCGCGGGCTCGAGGGAGGCGCCAAGGTCGGAACGGTGCTCGCGTTGATCTCGCTGATCCCCATCGTGATCATCCTGCTCGGAGCATTGGCGAAGGGGATGTTCGAATTCGACAACATAACGGAGAACTTCACGAAGCCCGGATGGTCCTGGTCCTTCGTGGATATCGTTCTTCTTCTGGGGTGCTTCGGTCTCGCACAGTGGAGCGCTTGCGCATGGGAGACGGCCGCCATCTACGGGCCTGAATACAAGGATCCGGGGAAGGATGTTCCGAAGGCCCTCTTCTCCTGCGGGTTCATCTGTCTGCTGATGTACTTCTTCGTCTCATCCGTGGTGTACGGATCGCTCGGGCAGGAGGGGATCGAGTCTGCAGGTTATGCGACGCTGGCGCCGATCGCGGAGTTCGCCTTCGGAGATATCGGCTCCTACATCGCGTTGTTCTTCCTGATCGTCGCGATGATCCTGATCATCCAGACGGGATTCCTAGGTTCTTCGAGGACCCTTCACAGCATGGCTCGCGAAGGCAACCTTCCCCGTTTCTTCGGAAAGGTCAACGGCGCGGGAATGCCGGCGAATGCGATGGCCTTCGTCGGGATCTTCAATCTCGCGCTCGTCTTCATCATAGAGTTCAGCGCGTTCATCCTGGAGATGTCGACGACATCGATGACGGTCCTCACGGCTTCCGCATTGGGATACTGTCTTGCGAACTGCATCGCCCTGGGCGCATACTACATAACGAAGACCGATTCCAGATTCTCTGGATCGGAGCGGCCGTTCTCCGCGCCTCGCGGTTGGAAGAACGTCATCCTGGTGATGTGCGTCGTGCAGATCGCCGTGTTCTTCCCCTGCTTGATGTACTGGAGCTACTACCTCACGGGGGGCTTCATCGCCATCGTGCTGGCGTTGGTGATCCTTCTCCTGTTCATACCGGTCTGGTTCAAGGTGCAGGCTTCGAATGAGGACGAATGCATCGAGGAATGCGGCGGGGAGGTCTCCGAGACGACGGAATGAAGGTCCGGTCAGGGGTTCTCCCCACTCAAACCATTTTCAGATTTTTAGGAACCATTTCTTTTGAACTTGATAGTCAAAATATGAATAACATGGTTGAATGCTGGATGGTATCTACGGATAACAGTATATGGTCATTCATATAATTTACAATAGAATCATTAGATGTTTGTATGAAAATATATGATTATAATATGAACTTTTGAATTAGACTGTTTGAACTTCATACTTGACCTAAAAGTTCTATTATAATAATTTTTTCAATAATAGTTATAAGTCGTTCCCGACATATTGCATTCAGACGAAGCAAGAGCGACGTTAAAGGAGGAAAAACACATGGCATTCGAAGCCGAGAACGAGAAGCTGAAGAAGGCGCTGATCTCGTGCAAGGTCCCGGACATCTCCAAGGCTGTCACGGAGGCTCACGAGGCAGGCATGCCCGCAGCGGACATCATCAATGCACTGGGAGCCGCGATGTCGGACGTGGGCGTCCTGTTCGAGAGGGGAAAGCTGTTCCTTCCCCATGTGCTGAGCGCTGCCGCCGGCATGAAGAACGCGATGACCATCCTCGACGAGGAGCTCAAGGCCGGCGCAGGAGCCGGACTGGCGAAGGGGGTAGCTGTCATGGGAACCGTGGAGGGGGACGTCCACGATATAGGCAAGTCGATCTGCTCCACCATGCTCCAGTGCGCCGGGTTCGAGGTCCGCGATCTCGGAAGGGATGTTCCGTTGAAGAACTTCGTCGAGGAGTGCAGGAACGGAGCGAACTTCTGCGGCATGTCGGCTCTCATGACCACGACCATGACAGGAATGAAGACCGTCATCGACGATCTCAAGGCAGCCGGCCTCAGGGACAATGTGACCGTCATGGTCGGCGGAGCACCCATCACCCAGGGATATGCCGACAAGATCGGCGCCGATATCTACGGCGAATCCGCATCCGAGACCACCAGGAAGGCCCAGGCCGTCGTATCCGACTGAGGTGCGAACGATGACCGAGTACTACACCAGGATGGGAGACGGAAAGAGGGTGCTCATGTCGAGGCAGCAGATCCTCGACGACATCTACGCCGGCAGCGCCGATGCCGCCGACATGGGAGAGATCCCTCAGCTCGATTCCAACGAGATGGAGCACATAGCCGACATCATCTGCTGCCAGGACAGGGTCGTCGGTGTCGCGCCCGGGCACGAGGTCGTGCTCTCGTACGATATCGGACAGTTGGATTTCACCGGCGACAACGGAAATTCCGGGAACGGAGTGGACATGGGAAGGCTGGAGGCCGCCCTGCTCCACGAGAGGGCGCTGGGAGCCGATACGTTCGAGCTCGCGCACTCCGACTATTCGATTAAGCCCGTCAAGCCCGTCATCGCGATGGAGATGCAGACCATGGAGGAGATCCAGGCTGAGATCGTCGCGCCGTTCTTCTACGGAGCGATGCCCAACCAGGGTCTCTACTACGCCCCCGACGGACCTTATGGCAACCCCGCCGACCTCATGAGGGAGTTCAAGATCGAGGAGTCCATGCAGCAGTCGGAGCTCGCCTCCGCCCATGTGACCAGGGACATCGAGTACGTCGCCACCAGGCTCCAGGCCGCCGGATCCGACGGATTCAACTTCGACACCACCGGATCGGCAGGAGATGCGGACTGCGTCGGAACCCTGAACGGAGTCAAGAAGCTCAGGGAGCAGTGCCCCGAGGCCTACATCCAGGTCGGATTCGCAGGTGAATCCATCATGGGAATCCACGGATCCATCGAGTTCGAGGGACAGGTCGTCGCAGGCATGTACCCGCACCAGTACGTCCACCTCGCAGAGAAGGCCGGAGCCAACGTGTGCGGAACAGTCGTCAACACGAACACCAGCAAGTCCCTGGCATTCAACATAGCCAGAGCCGTCACGTTCATCAAGCAGGCGGTCAAGGAGTCCAACATCCCGATCCACGCCGATATGGGAATGGGCGTCGGAGGAATCCCTATGTGCGAGACTCCTCCGATCGATGCGGTCTCCAGAGCCAGCAAGGCGATGGTCGAGATCGCCGGAGTGGACGGCATATAGGTCGGAGTGGGAGATCCCGCCGGAATGGACCTCCCCCACTTCATGACCTCCGGAATGGGAGGAATACGCTCTGCCGGTGACCTCGTCGCCAGGATGGAGTTCGGAAAGAACATGAGGGTCAAGGATGCCAAGCAGTACGTCGCGAAGAAGCTCGGACTCGACGTCCTCGACATAGCCGACGAGTTCGTGATGAGGGATCTCCGTGAGGAGCTGGGCATCGGAGTCGTCACGGGAGTTCCCGGAGCGACCCGCGGAATCGCCGCCAAGATGAACATCGAGAACATCCTCGACATCAAGATCAACAGCTGCGAGAAGTTCCGCGAGAAGACCAAGCGCTGATCGTTTTTCCAAACAAGGGGGTTCGGCATCGCCCGCCCCCTTTACCGGAGCCACGGCTCCGGGACATCCGCCGTCATCGACGGCTCTGCAAAAAAAGGAGGTTTGCGGAATGGATGTTGAGGAACTGAAAGTTCAGAACCATAAGAAGAAGGTGCGCATAGGTCTCACCATGGGGATCCTATGCGCTTTGTACTGGGGTATCTGGTACGTTCCGGGCTATGCGATCTGGAACATGGACATGCTCAACGAGCTCGGCGCCAACATCCTGGATCAGCATCCCGGCATGGGAGACGGCACAGTGGGCGTGCTGGAGGCTGTGTTCCTGACAGGGATCAACGCCATAGCCTGCGCGGTGATGCTGTTCATATGGAACGGGTATCTGGGAAAGACCCGTGAGCTCAAGAGGACCGTCGTGCAGACGAAGGCCGCCACCAAATACTTCGCCGCCGCAGGGATATGCGGCGCCTGCGCCGTATCCGGAACATACATCGCCACATACTTCATCGGGTCGGGCTTCGCCGCGATATCAGGGCTTCTCTATCCGATCATAGGAACGACATTGACCGTCCTGGTGCTTCATCAGAAGGTCTCCAAGAGAGCGTACGCGGGCATATCCGTCATCCTGATCGGAGGCGTGACCCTGTACATGGGCACCATCGTGGCCAACGGTATCGAGGGGTCTGCGATAGGTCTCATCGGAGGGCTCATGGCGGCCATCGGATGGGGTTGCGAGGGCGCGGTTGCCGGAAAGGCGCTCGACCTCTGCGAGCCCGATGTCGGACTCCATCTGAGATTCATATTCGAGGCCCTGTTCTGGGTCATCCTCATGGTCATTCTCGCGATATGCGGAGTGCCCATATTCTCCGCCGCCCACTGGCTCGCGGATCCCGCCGTGCTGTTCGTGGTCATCCTGCTGGGATTCTCGTTCGCATGGTGCTATGTGGCCTGGTACAAGTCGTTCCCGATGCTGGGCGTCCCCCGCGGACAGGCCATCGGCAGCCTCTACGCCGCCTGCGCCGTCATCTTCCTGGTGATCTTCGCGGGACCGGAGGCAGCGCTGGGATACAACGACGATACGATGCTGCTGATAGTCGGTTCGACCGTGGCAGGCCTGCTGATCTGCCTGTTCGGAAGCTATCTGCTCGGAAGCGAGAACGCCGAAGGGCTCGTGTCCCTCAAGGACGACATCGATTGAAACCGTTTATCGATAGGAGGAAAAGGAGATGATGGAGAACACGCCGCTGAAGTTCAGGCTTCTCGAGTACATAGAGGCCAACCCGGACCTGTGGAACGACGAGATCGTTCCCGAGATGCAGTCGGAATACACGATGAACACCGATCACGGTCGCAACATGATCAACTACGACCTCATCGAGCTCGTCTCCGCCGGTCTCATCCGCGAGGAGGGCAACAGGATCGACGAGGACGGCCATTTCAGACAGGGAGCGCTGCTCACGCAGTACAACATAACCAACCTGGGCAGGAGCTATCTGGACGATCTCAGGACGAAGGTAATCCCGAAGGGGGCGTGAGCCGTGTCCCAATGGGATCTCTATGCAGCCTACTTCGATGGAGGCATACCGTACGGAGCGGTGATCAGCTCGGTGTTCATCATCGCGCTGGCCATGTTCGGCATGTGGAAGGCGAAGAGGCTCTACGAGGAGCTTTGAGCTCCCCGATTCGATTCCTCTTTTGAAACGATTTCCGCACGGGCGCATCATCTCCGAGGCGCCCGTGCCTTCTTCTTCAGTAGTGATCGTACAGGATGTTCTCCGGAGCGTAGAGGACTCCGTCGCCCTTCTGGACCCTGCCTACGATATGGGCGTTGCGGTTCGTCTTCACGATCTCCTCCGCGTCTTCCGCAGGGGCGACCATGGCGAATCCCATGCTCATGTTGAACGTCTGATAGATCTCCTTCGTATCGATCCCGCCGATCTCCTGGAGCGCTGTGAACACCGGCGCGGGGGCGATGGGGTCGTCGATGACGTACTGGAGCCCCTTCTTCATCCTCAGGATGTTGCGGAGGCCTCCGCCGGTGATGTCGATGAGGCCGTGGACCTCGTGGGTCGCGGTGATGCCGAGGACCTGCTTCACATAGATCTCCGTGGGGGTCAGGAGCTCCTCTCCGATTGGCTTCGAGACGCCTTCGACGTGGTCCGTGAGCGCGATGTTCTCGGCTTCGAGCACCTTCCTGGCCAGAGTAAGGCCGTTGGAATGGATTCCGGATGATTCGAGACCGATTATGAGGTCCCCTTCGGCGCATTCTTCTCCGGTGATGATGCGGTCCTTGGCGACGTACCCTATGCAGGTGCCGGACAGGTCCACGCCGTTGACGATCTCCGGAAGCACCGCGATCTCTCCGCCGGATATCTCCATATCCGAGAGCTCGGCGCCCTTCTCCAGACCTATGCCGATCTGCTCCCCGATCTCGGGATCGGGTCTGTCGATGGCTATGTAGTCCAGGAAGCTGACGGGCTCCGCGTTCACGCATATGGTGTCGTTGACGTTCATGGCTATGCAGTCGATTCCGACGGTGTCCCACTTGCCGAGGGCCTCTGCTATGAGCAGCTTGGATCCGACTCCGTCGGTGGCCGCGGTGACGTAGAAGTCGCCGAAATCGAGAAGGCTTGCGAAGAGCCCCGGGATGCGGACCGATTTCCCGATGCCGCTCCTTCTGTAGCCGACGACATCCACGAGCGCCTTGATGGTCGCCGATTTATCGTCTATGTTCACACCTGATTTGCTGTACGTCCACCCGCTCATCGGAATCGGTGCTTGCATCGTCCAGGATGGATATTATTGCGACGGTCGGAGGCTCCCGGTCCCGGCCGTCGCGATTACGACGGGAGGCTCAGGCGGCGCGTCCCTCGGCGAAGTTCAGCGACAGCTTCGACGATTCCACCCTCATCATCGCCACCATCAGGACCATGCCTATGACGGTGGCCACGAGAACGCTGTAGATCACGGCTTCGAACGATATCGTGTATGTGAGAGCCAGAAGGACCACGGTGAGAACGTCTCTCGCGAAAACGCACAGGAACGACACCTGCGCCTTCTGCATGGACTGCAGTATGGACGAGGCCATGTCCAGCACTCCCATGAACGGGATGCACAGCGCGTATATGCGCAGGACCCAGGCGAATTCGGGACGTATCTCGGCCATCGATTCGGACAGCGTGAGCGGTATCATCGCCTCGTATGCGAAGACGAACAGTACGACGGCGATCACGGTCATCGACAGGACGGTCAGCCTCATCCCGAACCTGTATGCGACATCGGCCTTCTCCAGATCCCCCTGTCCCAGGGCCGCGGACGCGATGGGAATCACGGCCGATCCTATGGCCAGGGACACGACCTCGGCCAGGACGACGTACTTCCACGGTATGTTGTACAGCGCCGCCCCGCTGGATCCGGCGCAGGCGAAGATGAATATCCTCTGGATCATGCACATGGCGCTCTCCGATGCGAATTCCCCTGTACGAGGGACGGCTACCGACAGGATCTCCTTGGATTCGGGGATGTTCCATGAGAATCCTCTGAGGGACATCGTCAGGTACATGCTTCCGTTGAGATACCACCATAGGCCTACGGCCGTGGAGACGATCGTGGATATGGAGGTGGCCCATCCCGCACCGGCGATGCCCATGTCCAACCAGAACATCAGGACGGGATCTAGGACTATGTTGAGCACGGCGGCCACCAGGAGCATCACCGTGCTCTTCTTCGCGGCCCCCTCGGACCTCAGCAGCCCCGATACCGCGCCGTTCAGCACGAAGGCGATCGTGCACAGGACTATCGGGGCGATGTAGTCCATGCACTCATCACGGATCTCGTCGGCGCCCATGAACGTTATCGAGGGGCCGACAAGCAGCCAGAGGATCGGCGTGAACACGATGCCGACCACGATTCCGATGGCCATGGTCTGGGAGACCATCCCGTCGGCGGATTCCTTGTCCCGCGCGCCGAGATGGCGGGCTATGGCGGTCGATGCCCCCACCCCCAATCCGGTTCCGATTCCGGAGACTATCCAGTATATCGGTGCGATCGTGGCGGTGGCGGAGGCCGAGTCGACTCCCAGCATCGAGCACCAGGACGAATCCGCGAAGCTGTTGATCTGGACGACCAGGAAGGAGAACAACAGGGGGACCGTCATGGCGATGACCGCCTTGCGGGGATCCCCCAGCATGACCTTCAGGTCCTTGTCGGCATCCTCCCTGCTCATGGGCTCTTCCGGGGGTACTTGCCTATGCGCTCCAGCCAGAGCCTCATGCCCTTCTCGTATCCGTTGTCGGACATTCTGTAGAACCTTCTTCCTGCGAGCTCGTCCGGGAGGTACTGCTGGTCGACGTAGTGGTTGGGGTAGTCGTGGGCGTACTTGTAGCCGATCCCACGGCCCAGCTTCGACGCGTCGGAGTAGTGGGCGTCCTTCAGATACGGCGGGATCCCTCCCGTCGCGGAGTCCTTGACGACGGACAGCGCTTCATCGATGGATGCGATCGCGGAGTTGCTCTTCGGTGCGCATGCGATGTATGCGGCAGCCTGGGCCAGGACGATCCTCGCCTCTGGCATCCCTATGGTCCTCGCTGCCTCGGCCGCCGATACGGCGACCGTCAGGGCCTGCGGGTCGGCGTTGCCCACGTCCTCGGATGCGCACACTATCATTCTGCGGGTTATGAAGTCGAGGTCCTCTCCGGCATAGATCATCCTGGCCAGATAGTACACGGCGGCGTCCGGGTCGGATCCGCGCATGCTCTTGATGAACGCGGATACGGTGTCGTAGTGGCTGTCTCCGTCCTTATCGTAGCCGAGCACGCGCTTCTGTATGCATTCGGACGCGACCTCCATGGTAAGATGCACTTTTCCGTTCGCTCCAGGGACAGTCGTCAGCGCTCCGAGCTCGAGCGCGTTGAGCGCCGCGCGGGCATCGCCGTTGGCGACGTCGGCAAGGAACGCCAGAGCATCGTCGTCCGCAATCACGTCCATGCCGCCGAGTCCGCGCTCCCTGTCGGCGAGGGCCCTTCTCAGGATCTTCTCCAGATCGGAGGCGTCCAGCGCCCTGAGCTCGAATATCCTGGAGCGGGAGACCAGCGCCCGGTTCACCTCGAAGTACGGGTTTTCGGTGGTGGCTCCGATCAGTGTGACCGTTCCGTCCTCCACGAAAGGCAGGAGATAGTCCTGCTGGGCCTTGTTGAAACGGTGGATCTCGTCCACGAAGAGGATCGTCCTGCGCTCCTCCATCCCGAGGGCGTCCTTCGCCTTCCGGATTGCCTCCTCCATGTCCTTCTTGCCGGCCGTGGTGGCGTTGATTTGGACGAACCTCGAGCTGGTGGTGTTGGCCACCACCTGGGCCAGGGTGGTCTTCCCGGTGCCGGGAGGGCCGTAGAATATGACGGATCCTATCCTGTCGGCGCGTATGGCGCGCGAGAGGAGCTTGTCCGGTCCGATGATGTGCTCCTGTCCGATGACCTCGTCCAGAGTCCTCGGGCGCATCCGGCTCGCCAGGGGCGCCCCCTTCTCCAGGACGTCTCTTCTTGTGTATTCGAACAGGTCCATGCCCGCCAATCTCTGCGGACCCTATTATATCCGCGCCTCGTCCTTACGGATGTTGGCTCTGCATCCCGATTCCGATCTGAAGACGGCATCCCCCATCTCGTCTCCGATCTTCTCCAGCAGCATCCGCATGTCGTCCAGGTCCGTCGCCCTGTCCGTGAACGCTCTTCTGTAGTCGCGACTGTACCTGCAGCCTGCCAGGAACTTCGGTCCGAGCCCTCTCATACGACCGAGTGCGATCTCCGGTCCCGACTCTTCGATGATCGCGTCCATGAGCTCCAGACACCATTTCGCCTGCTCGGACATCGACGGGTTCGGAAGCGATTCTCCTTTCTCCAGGAGATGATCTATCTGCGTCATCAGGAACGGGTTGCCCACGCCTCCGCGCGCTACCATGACATATTCCGCTCCTGTGGTCTCCACGGCCTTTGCCGCATCCTCGGCGGTGAACACGTCTCCGGATACGATGAGCGGGATAGGAAGCTTGTCCTGCAGGCCCCTTATCGCTTCATGATCGGCGACCCCCGCGTAGTGCTGGTCCGCGGTACGGGTATGGATGCAAACGGCATCGACATCCGCGCGGAGAAGAGCATCGACGACCGTCCTCCATGTCACCGATTCCGCAGTGCGGCCCAATCTGATCTTGGCTGTCACTGGCACGTCCACATGCTCTTTCACGGCCGAGACGATCCTCCCGCACAGCTCCGGGTCGTCGAGGAGCGCGGATCCGGATCTGGACCGAACGACCTTCTTCACCGGGCATCCCATGTTGATGTCTATGAAGCTCAGGCGCGGCTCCAGCTCCAACGCCTTCTCCGCACCTTCCGCCACGCGTTCCGGATCGGCTCCGAACACCTGGGCTCCGGTCGGAGCGATTCCGGACGCTTCCACGAATCTTCCGGATCCTATAGGGTCGTAATGAAGTCCGGATGCGGAGACCATCTCCGTTACGGATGCCGCGACTCCGAACCGCTCCATGAACCTCCTGTAGCAGGGGGTGGTGTAACCCGACATCGGACCTAGGATCACTCTGCCTTCGAACCCGGTTCCGAACCCCATGAGCCTCCATCGGAATCCTGTAGATATCGGTATCGACGTTACATATACTTGCATTTGTGCAACGGTAGAGGGGATTTTAGAAGAATGCAATTAATTACGTAAATGCAATTGAATATATATTTTATAATCAACAGTCTTTTCAAGGTTGAGCTGAGCGTAAAATCAAGGTATCGATTGCTTCTTTGTATCGTGACGATGTTATAGGGTGCAGGTATTCCAATAGGGCATCGATTAGCGTAAAGATTGAAATCGGCGCCATCAGAATCATGAATCCTTCTACAGACATGGTTAATTCTATATTCTTAGCAGATAGGCCCGATGTCTGATCTATCATAACATCAGAAATATCGTAAGTCAGATCCTCTGGTTTAAGGAGTAGCAGTGCGGCTAGCAGTGCAGCCATGATGCATCTCCCTATCAATCTTCTTTTATCGCCTGGTTCGAATCCTCCAGCGATATACGCAACTAATGGGAATAGTAGGAACGGAAGGAGGTATACCAAAGAACATAGTAGGAGATTCCAATCGAATGATGATATCTGGAATTCATCGTACACTCTGTTCAAAGCGTATATACAGAGCATCAGAAGTAAAATGTACAGGATGACAATCTTGATTGTTGTGACGAATGCGTATTTTTTTGCTCTCTTATGATCGAATCCGTCCATCAAAGAAGCCTCCTTGTAAGAGACATGATTGAACCCAGCATCCTGATGGTATTTGCATCCCAGTCCAAGATATCGTCATCGTCCATGCATATGGCATCAGGATAGGAAGCGATTCTTTCCAATACGCCGTCAAGACCATGTTCAGAATGGAATGATGCGAATAGCATACCGTTGTTGGAGGCTAAAACAAGATCGAGGGACTCACCTCCGCCTGATATCGAAACCGTTCTGTTATCTGGAATCAGCCAGTCGGCCAACCCAGTCACGCGAACCGAGAATGAATCATCGGTGTTCTCGTCCACTGATATATCCAATCTGGCGCCGTCTGTTGTGATGGGAATCCTGATATCGGAGGTCAGATGGAATTCTGCTAAATTTAGCATGTATCTGCAATTCATGTTTAGCTCCATGCATAGGGGAGACCCATCCTTTACGGCTTTGTCTCTTATCATAAGCATCACCGTGGATGCGGATATATGGGAATCGACGAGTATCTCATTGCTCCCTGGAGATATTTGAATTCCAGATTCCGAGTAAAGCACAGTTTTGGATGCTCTTTCCCGGTCAATCATTACAAGGGATATGTCGACATCCTTCAGCGTGTATGGCATGTTGGAATCCGTTTCAATCGTTCCTGTCATGCGGATGCTAGTGCCTTCCATCTTGATCATCAGGGGCTCCGATTCGTGAACTTCAATCCAATTGCCTGGTGTCAACAGTGCTAATAGCACGATACCTACGGATATTATCACGATGAAGACGGATGCAACGAGCATGCCGTTCCGCAGCTTCTTCGCAAGAGCATCGTTCATTACATTGAACCTGCAATATGTCTAAGAATTAAACTGTTCATATCTTATGTTAGTTTTAATTAATATGACCTTCTATCAATATCGATGACTGCACGCAGCATTGCATTCGCATTCGTATGCGTCATCGTTTTCGCGGGATGCCTCATGGTATCGCCCGCCACAGACGGTGCGCCTACGGATACGGATACCGATATGGGGCAGCTCGACCAGGTTTTGGAGAAATTCAGAACCGAAGGAGAGTTCGGCCTCTCATTGAATTTGGACAAAGGAGGAGTGCTGCGCATCGCCGATACGTTGGCGGATGCGGTTCCTCCAGAGATCGTCAATACGATCCCTATCATCAAATACCTCCAAGAAACCGATTCTCCAAATCTGGAGAAGTACATCCTGTCCGTATCGCCGGAGATCAAGGCTCTGACGATGGCTGCGGAAGGGGAAGTCTATCTGTTTATGAAGTCGGAGAAGGTTTCTGACGGATACGATTACACCATGCGCTTCAACGGTTCGTTGAAGGCTTCAGAATCGATGAAGTTGGATGCAGTGGATAGCCAGCATCCAGACAAGGCTATGGGATACGATGCCGAGATATCGGTGAAGGTCGATGCCGTGGCGATAGTTCATGCTAACGAGGATGCGATACCTCAGAGCGTCTCTGCCAAGGCGGTTATCTCCGCCGGTGGCTGGGAATTGATGAACTACAAGGTTTCAGAGCGCAACGGCGAGATATCATATGCCTATGCAGATGCCGAGAAAGATCCTGTAGACATAGGATATGTTCTGGAATTCCAAGGATCCGTATCAAAGGAAGTCACACGTGCTGATATCGATGCAATCGTTTCCGGAAAGAGTATGGATAGACGCGTCAATGTTGCATTCTCTGCATCGGAAATCAACAACGGCAGAGTGGCCATATCCGGAATTGAAGCGTCTTATGAGATTGATTCGGCAGTTATTTATTCGGAAATACGCAAATCATTTGATCAGGAAGCACCTTCGATAGACAGTCCTGGCGCAAGTGATCTGAGCTATACGGATTCAATCTACTTCGTCCTGCAGGAGTTCCTACAGAACGAGTACAATGTTTTCTTCTCCGAGCAGACCTATCATGATCTTATCGGTGCAGGCAAGGAGATCTGGATTCAGTTACGGGGCGGAAATCTTGACTTCTTCTATAGCTTCGGAGACAATTTCTACAACACTGCGATCAAGAATAGCATAGTAGGAAAACTCGACACCGAGATGGAACCGAGGTATGAATTCATTGCGACGACTGATGGAGATTATCAGTTGTCGTATTGGAAGGCTTTGAATCATAGGTGCGTTTACGTCGATGCAAAGAATGTGGTCGCACCTGAATACATATGTGGTTTCCCTGTTTGTATTGATCCCTATGGAGATCATAAATGGGAGTATCGGGAATCTGATGATAACAATCTGCAGGTGAACACCTACAATACCGACTCGGGAGAATGGATTTTCGCCATCAAGGGAGATATGCCGAATCGTGTTAGCATATCAGTTGACGGCGCCAGTGAGGGCACTCGTTCTAAGATCAACGTTATTGCAGAGAAGTCGATCGATTTCGATGGTTATTGGCTATTGAGATTGACTGTTTCCGACTCGCTCTATGAGCTGTTTGGACATGAGATTCATATAGAGTATGATTCGAAGGAAATCGTGTTGACGATTTATTCCGAGTATGGAGATCGGTTGTTTGTCGAAGATGGGGTTGTCTATGCTTATAATGATTGGGAGGCTGTTGCGATTGAAGTGGTCAACCATTCGCTGGCGACGATCAAAGCGAAGATAACCATCGACGGCAAAGACTATCAAGTACATAGCGTCATAATCGATGAAGATATTGAGGAGTTTGTTCTTCAGACTTATTCAAATTATCATTTTGATTTCGTGGACCTTCAGGATTCTAAAATCGGAAAACTATCGATTGTGGGTCCAGGGTATGTCGATTTACGCAATTACACTGGTTTGAACGGTGTTCAAGAAATCTCTATTAGTGATGAATTGAAGTGGGTTCATGGAACAGTGGACATTCCAGGGTGGTCCGGAGTCGGCAGTACTTTTATTCTTGACGATGTCGCATATGAAATATTCCGGTTCTATGGGAATGACTATGTCGATGTATATGATGTATTTGGCAGTAGCATTGAAATTCCGAAACAAGTGTCATATGGAGGTAAAACGTATGAAATCGATGCAATCAACCTTAATAATGTCGATCCTAAACGTCTGAAGTGTAGTAGCCTATGGATCTTCCTTAATTCGTGCACCATTGATGAATTGGTGCTTTCTAATACCTGGGTTTCGTGTAGTGATACTACCGTTAATAAAGTAGTCATATCCAGTGATGACGCGGTCAGTATTGATTGTGATCGCATCGCCGGCTTGAATGCCAGATCTATTGTATTTGACGCACCGATCTCAGGAGTTTGGGGCGACGTATCAATTCTTAGCAAGTACGGAATGGATGTTGTATCATTGGACGGGATCGTATATCTCAAAACGATAGTTCGTGGAATAAATGTGATGATGTTTGTTGGAATTATCGAAGGCGACGAAGTAGATGTTACGATTCGCAATGTGATTAGATATGATGGAATCGATTATCCCGTATTTGGTCAGATAGATGCTTATGAAAATAGGAATATTGGAAATGTTATCGTAGAATCTGTTCCTAGCGAGGGTATGCAATTCACCATGTCCTCGATCAAATCATTGATTTTTGTCAACACAGAACCTCTGGATCTTTCCAATTCTTATTTCGTATCTTGTGATAAATTGGGTAGTGTATCGTTCAACGGTCCTATCACATCCATAGGATCCAATTTATTCGAGGATTCGACCGAGATAAGTTCATTGAAATTCGCAAGCGATATCGGGAGTATAGATGGAAACGCATTCGCATCCAACGGATATATCGAGCAGCTGGTTTTCGAAGGGTCGGTCGGACAGATTTATCAAGATTCATTCGGAAGCTTCACCAAGTTGAAATCGGTGATATTCAAAGGCGATGTGGGATTCGTTGACGATGATGCATTTAGCGGATGCTCTAAATTGGAATCGGTGACGTTCGAAGGAAATCTTGATAATTTGAATATGTTCAGAGAATGCGATAGTCTCAGAAGCATAGTTGTCAAGGGAACCGTCAAACTTGTTGATACTGCTGCATTTCACAGTAGTGATGTTTCATCGATTGAAAATCTGAATCTTTCCGTCAATCATTACGACAGAGTTGAATATTTTGCATTCAACGACCTAAAGATTTCGAAAAAGATTATAGATGAAGTCCTTTCCAGATCAGATTATGTAGCACCGGATGCATTCTATGATGTTTCTGTTCTCAATGGAGAGAAATATGAAACTTACGAGGGATTGTGTTCAAATTGTTCTCCTGAAAAAGAAGTGACTATAAACGAGTATACATTGTATTACAATTCGTATATCGAGAGCGGACAAGTATCTTTGAATCTTATTGGTTTAAGGTATTGGGGATCTAGTCCAGATTATAGAATTCCAGATTCTGTAACAATTGACGGAGTGAATTATCCGATTACCAGTATTGCTTATCATAGATATTCAATCTATCACAATGACGTAGTCTCTTTGACCATAGGAAATAAGATCAGACAGATAGGTTCGTTATCGATTTTCCCTGATTTGAAGACGGTCACTGTTGAGACGGGTTCACTGTTCACAGTTCAGAAATTCGGTTCCGGAGACAATTCGATGGAGATGCTCTGCAGTCTTGTTGATGGGAAGAAGTCTATAATATGCTGTCTCGGAACTTTGAACGTCGATGAGTTCGTGATTCCGGATGGAATCGAATACTTCGACCTGGAATGGATAAATGGTTCCACCATCAAGAAGATCATATCCGGCGATGGCGTCAAGGAGATCAACGGCCAGTTGAACATGATTCGTGATCTGGATGTTATAGTTCTTGGAAAAGATGTCGGATACATCAATCCGCATTGGATCTCTTCAACAGTGACAGTCGAAGTCAGTGAGAATAATAGTTACTTCATTTCCTATGAAAACAGTCTGTACAGGATTCTGGGTGACAAGGATCTCGAGCTTATCCATTACGGTGGCGATTCGTCAGATATACCTTCATCCTTTGTGAAGAACGATGCAACATACTATGTAACTTCAATTGGAGAGGCTGCGTTCAGATGGTGTTCGTTGGATAACATTGTATTGAGCGATGGAATCGAATATCTGGATCTGAGCGCGTTCTCCAGTTCGAATGTCAAGAATGTTACGGTTCCCAACGGAATTCTCGGTATCTCTGGAAATATAGCCAATAACATAACTTTTTAGACA
>DATC01000138.1:2885-6962 GCA_002504495.1 Methanomassiliicoccaceae archaeon UBA537 | reverse complement strand
CTCTGCCCTGCTTCGGATTTCCGCACTTTCCACTTCTTCTCTCGACCGATCGCGGGTGCATGTGCGCGCTTATAGGGGCAAGTGTCGAAGTCAGGTTACTATAGTTGCGGATTGAGATCAATAATGATGTGGGTGATATAATCGATTATCAATCGAATTATTCCGTTCCTGTATTTGTCTTCATCAACTAAGGATAAATCAATCGTTTCACAAAAGGTAGTCCCGCCCGGATTCGAACCGGGGTCACCGGCTCCAAAGGCCAGCATGATTGACCACTACACTACGGGACTTTGATGAGTGACATCAAATCATGTTTATGATTCTTCCTATAAGGTAGGTAGGTTTTGCTTCTGTCACTTCTATTTCAGCAAATGAACCTAGTTTCACATCATTTTTAATGATTACAGGGCGATAATTGCCGGTTCTGAATATAGTGGCATCTTTTCCCTTCTCTGTTGCCAGAGATTCGAACCTTTTTCCGATCATCGCTTCATTGTTCTGTAATTCCGTTTCGTTTTTCAACGATGTCAGTTCAGAAGATCTTTTGGATGATATTCTGCCATGTATTTGCGTCATTCTGGCTGCATCAGTACCAGGCCTTGGCGAGAATCTTGTAATATTGACCGTGTCGGCCTTCAATGTTCTTATGAGCTGCATCGTCTTCTCGTGATCTTCTTCCGACTCTCCTGGGAATCCGCAGATTATGTCCGTTGCAATGCTGACGTCCTTCACTGCAGCACGGATATCATCGACAAGCTCCAGGAACATCTCTACCGAATATTTCCGTCTCATCGCCTTCAGTACGTCGTTGCTCCCGCTTTGAACAGGAATGTGGAGAAATCTGTAGAGTCTCGGATCATCCATCTGTTCTTCTATTCCTTCATGGACGCGTTTGACGCTCTCTGGATCTGACATTCCGATTCTCAGCCGGTAGTCTCCTTTTGTCTCCAACATGGATCTCAGCAATGTCGGCAGATCCGTTCCGATCTCGCGACCGTAGGAAGCGGTATCCTGCGCGGTTATTAGTATCTCTTTCGAACCGCGTTCTACTTGGGTATTGAACTTGTTGAGAAGGCTGCCCATATCGTAGCTATGAAGATTTCCTCTGGCCAGTTTGGTGATGCAGTATGAACAATTGCCTAAGCATCCTTGTGCTATCGGCAGTATCGCATCGGAGCTGAATTCTACTGATGTGGGGCACCCCTGTATCCCGTACCGTTCGCTTACGATATCCTTGAACGACGAGTAGTTCTCAGGCGAGATAATCGGTGAATCCGGCAAACGTATCGATATGCGTCCAGGCTGCGCCTTTGCCATGCATCCGGTCACTATGACCTTTTTCTCCTGAGACCGAAGCTCGGAGATTCTGGCGATCATATGTTTTTCCGTCGTTTCCACGACGGTGCAGGTATTTAGAACGACCACGTCCGCTTCTTCGGCGGACGTGGCCGACTCGAATCCCAGTTCGGACATGGTTTCGGCCAATTCGCGGCCTTCACCATGGTTCATCGTGCATCCGTAGGATTCGACGTAGTATTTCATCAGCGTGTGCAGGGTTCGGTCGTCGGTACGGCGAATGCGGTCTTGGCCGAGATCTTGGTTATCTTCGCATGAACGCTGGCTCCCTTGACAGTGCCCGGTACGATGATCAGATAATCATAGTATTTTGACGTTCCATCGCCTTTCTTTCCGACATCCGTTATGCGAATCTCCACGATGTCTCCCTCGTGAAGCGTGTTCGTATTGTCCACGCGAGGTCCCTTCCTCACTGTGATCGGTCTTCTGGCACCACATGCTTCGCACTCCAGCATTAGTGTCCTGTCCTCTTTGACCATCTTGGTGTCCGGAAGTCCGCATTCGGAGCAGATGACGTACGTTTCCGTATACATCTGGATTTTGTCGTTTATCTGCTGCGGGTTGATCTTCGCTTTGAAGACGGCACGTCTCCCTTCGATGCTTCCAGGAGCTCCGAGCTCTTTCAGAAGGAACTGGAGGACATGCTGAGGGTCACGCCTCAGTTTATCCGTGACGTCGATGAAGTTCTTGAATATCGTGATCTTTCCTTCCTGAAGGATATCGAGCTCGGGAAGTTCGAACCTTTCATGGTTCTCGATGGTCTCGGGAAGCGCGATTTTGGCTCTGTTCAGCAGCGCCATATAATCTTCATCACCGCTCATTCTATTCACCTACTTCTTCGCCTATGGGGAGGCCTCTTATAAACAAATCGAACCCCGATTATCTCGATTCATGATACTTTATGGCCGCTTCCACGAGTCCCTTGTGAAGAGGTGATGGGTGCCACGGCTTCGATTTGAATTCCGGATGGAACTGCGATGCCACGAAGAACGGATGATCCTTCAATTCTCCTATCTCCATCCTGGTACCGCATTCGGATCTTCCCGAGAACGTCCATCCGCATTCCTCCAATGATGTGATGTAGTCCTGATTGACCTCGTATCTGTGCCTGTGCCTCTCGGATATGAGGTCTTTCTCACCATAGAGCATCCACGCCTTCGAACCCTTCTTCACGACAACATCCTGGGCTCCGAGCCTCATCGTCGCACCCATGTCGCCTATGCCTTTCTGCTCGTTCATCAGGCAGATGACGGGGTTTGATGTACTCGGATCGAATTCCGTGCTGGTGGCGTCGCTGAGGCCGAGGACATCCCTGCATATCTCGATCGTGGCTATCTGGAATCCGAGGCACACGCCCAGGAACGGGATCATGTTCGCCCTCGCATATCTAGCGGCCTCGATCATCCCTTCGATTCCGCGGGTTCCGAATCCTCCAGGGACTATGATTCCATCGACGTCTGAAAGTACCGATGACGGTTCTTTTCTGATGAGTTCGTCGCTGTCCACGAATTTGATTCCGACCTTGCATCCGAATGATGCTCCCGCGTGGGTGAATGCTTCCAGGTGGGACAGATAGGCATCGGCGAGCGCCGTGTATTTGCCTACAAGCGCTATCGTAATTCTCTTCGAGGGATTGACGACCTTGTCTACGAAGGATTCCCATTCGGACATATCGCGTTCGGTGGTGAGGGGGCGGAGCTTCATCCTGTCGATTATGTAGTCGGCCATACCCTGTCTTTCGAGATTCAGAGGAACCTCGTATATGGATCTCGCATCTGCGGAGGTCATCACCGCCTCCTCCGGGACATCGCAGAACATCGCGATCTTCGAACGCGCCGCCTCGCTCAGCGGCTCGTTGCATCTTCCTACGATGATATCCGGTCTGATTCCCAGAGACATGAGTTCTTTGACGGAATGCTGCGTGGGCTTGCTCTTGAGTTCGCCGGAGCCGGGAATTTCCACGATCATGGGCACATGGATGAACAGGACGTTTTTCTTTCCTTGTTCGGCGGCCACCTGCCGGATGGCTTCGAGGAACGGCTGCGACTCGATATCGCCGACTGTGCCGCCGATCTCGGTGATAAGCACGTCGGATTTTCCATTGTCCATCTGGTAGATGCGGGATTTGATCTCGTCCGTAATATGCGGGATGATCTGCACGGTGCGGCCGAGATATCCGCCCNNGACGGAATGCTGCGTGGGCTTCGTCTTTTCTTCTCCGACGGATCCCATGATCGGGATGAGGGTGGTGTGGATGAACAGGACGTTCTCCTCTCTGCCCAGGTCCCTCCCCAGCTGTCTAGCGGCCTCAAGGAACGGCATGGATTCGATGTCTCCGACGGTACCTCCCAGTTCGACGATAACGACATCGGCGCCTGTATCGCGGGCCACCGCTGTGATGCGTCTTTTGATTTCATTGGTTACGTGGGGGATGATCTGAACGGTCTTGCCGAGGTATTCGCCGCGCCTCTCATTGTCGATAACGGAGCGGTAGACCTTCCCTGTCGTGATATTGTGGTCGCGATCCAGGTGGAGGTCCATGAACCTCTCGTAGTTGCCAAGGTCCAGGTCCACCTCTCCGCCGTCATCGAGCACGTATACCTCTCCGTGCTCGTATGGATTCATGGTTCCAGCATCGATATTGAGGTACGGATCCACCTTTATCGCGGATACCTTCAATCCGCGCGATTCCAGCAGTCTGCCTATCGATGATGCCGTTAT
>DATC01000138.1:2548-2806 GCA_002504495.1 Methanomassiliicoccaceae archaeon UBA537 | reverse complement strand
CTGACGAAAATCAACTTCATTTCAACCAACGGGAGGCTCTGTACATTGAAGTGTCTAATAAAACTGACGGAATACAGACAGTATTCCATGACGCATGGACGGATATAGATGATTGATGGGAACGTTTCGATATATCAGAACAAAGCAATAACCTGTACACGAACATAGGCCGCTCGTACTTTTGTATAATCGTTAACTACATGGGTTCTCTTAACCCGTTCAGTGATTACATGGGTGGCAGAGATATCTCGGATATGA
>DATC01000138.1:0-2522 GCA_002504495.1 Methanomassiliicoccaceae archaeon UBA537 | reverse complement strand
GAAGAAGCCGCCAGAGGCGGTCGAGGCCGTCCGGAGCTCCGATGCCAAAAGCGCCGGAGCAGACTCCGAGATCGACGATTCCCGTTTCATTGGCGGGAGACCGAAGATCAATCTGCGTCCGGACTCGATAGTTCTTTTCGTTCCCCGTTACGAAGGAGGCAGGGGAGCCAGGTATGAGGCGGCGATACATCAAGACGAGAAGGTGCTGTCCATGGGAAGGCTGAAGTCCTCGCCCCTGAATTCGGATACCGTATCCATTCCGACGACGCTCGATCTCCTGGATGCCGGAATCGATCCTTTGAAGCGCTTCGTGCTCGTCATCGACGGCATCAAGGCCTATGAGAGTTTCGAACGGGCTTCGATGATGTTCAACATAGACGGAATGCCCATATCGAGGGCGGAGGATACGACCCAGATTCTGCATCGCAGCAGCACGTGTCTTTGGCTCAGCAATGCGAAGATCTCCACCACCAGAGAGATCGGTGGTTTGGTTGTGGATACGGTGGAGGTGTCCAAAGGAGGATATGTGAGGATCCGCAACAGGCCGTTGCAGCAGGAGAAGGCGGAGAGAGGCAAGGAGAAGGAGGCGCCTCGCGAATCGCGGCAAGCCGAATCCGCAGCCCCTGTTTTGTCGGGTTCATTGCATCTTCCGCCATCCGAGCCCTCGGCCGATGTGCTGATCGATGGTGCGCCGGTTCCTCTGTATTCGGGAGCCCCGGATATCACGCTGGATATCCATGGTGCCGATGAGGGGGATTGTCTGGTCAGGGTGCAGACGTCTGGCAGGAATGACGATGTTCCGAGCATCAGTTTCGGCAAGAAGGCCCTGGAGGGGGCCGTAGGGGATACGCGCATATCTTTGATCCACGATGGAGCTGAGCTTGCCAGCTGCAGGCTGTTCATCATCCCCGGATTCAGCTGTTCGTACAACGGTAAGGGGGACCTTTATTCCGAGGAGGAGCTGACCTTCGATCTCGGAGACGGCCCCATCGTCCGGAACGTCCTTTCGGACGATCTCGCCGGCCCTTACGATTTCCAAGGAGGGACCGTATCGTTGTCATGGAACCTTCCCGTGGCCACTGTGGATGTGGGTTACGGGCCCCATCTTCTGAAGTCCGAGGAGGTTTCCACAGACGATCTTCCGGACAGCATAGTGGTCTCGGTCAGGGGCGCCTCGAAGAAGGCGGTGTTCATGGGCTCCGGCGGGAAGAAGATCAATCTGACACCCGATTGGAGCGATGAGACGATCCGCATAGATTCTACAGCTGTGGAGAATGCCGTTTTTGCTTCGCCGACGCGCGAGACCACCCTGTTCATCACCGTCAATTCGTTCGCCGTCAGGCCGTTCCTCCGTGTGAGGAACGATCCGGGCATGTCGGCATCGTGCTCCGGTGGGATCGTGAGAGTGTCGATAACCGGTATGGCCGATTACGAGTGCCGGGTGTTCGATGTGGATCGTTCGACACGTACATATCCTCTTCAGATGGGAGACAATGAGATAGATGTCGGTGCAGGGGCCATATCGGCTGACATCGTGGAATCCAGAGGAGGCAAGGTCCTGGCTACGGAGAGCATACAGATCCGGGAGCTGCCTTTCCTGATGCGCGACGATATGGGCGACGTGTGGTTCTATGTCAGTCGCGAAAGGCGCATCCCTCTTCCAGACGGGCTCCTGGAGAAGAGGAGCGATGCATCGGAGATCAGAAGATGGCACGCGCAGATCGTCAGGATGAATCCGGAGCTGAAGTCCGTCAGTCCAGAGAAGACCGTCAAGGCCTTCAAGGACTTCGAGAAGCAGTGAACCGTCTGCAGAAAACGATGATGATACGGTTAAATAGGTGATTACGCTAGCCACGCCAGTTAGAGGCTCGACCGTATGGCCGGGCTATCGACGTTCCAATCACAGTAGCAATCGAGGTGAAAATTTGGGAAACGGTCTATACACCGCAAGGAAAATGAAGACTGACCGCCAGAAGTTCCGCTGGCTGGACAGGGGATATAAGAAGAGGGTTCTCAAGCTGAGGGAGAAGTCCGATCCTCTGGAGGGATCGGCTCAGGCCCGCGGCATCGTGCTCGAGAAGGTCGGAATCGAGGCCAAGCAGCCCAACTCCGCAATCAGGAAGTGCGTGAAGGTCCAGCTCATCAAGAACGGCCGTCAGATCACCGCCTTCGCGGTCGGAGACGGAGCCATCAACTTCATCGACGAGCACGACGAGGTCATGGTCGAGGGTATCGGTGGAAGGATGGGAAGGTCCTACGGAGATATCCCCGGAGTCCGTTACAAGGTCATCAAGGTCAACAACGTCTCCCTCGACATGATGGTCAAGGGCAAGACCGACAAGCCTGTGAGATGAATATCATGGCAGATGAAATCGTAGCTCAGAAAGCGCTGATCTTCGGTAAGTACGACACCACCGAAGTCATCGTCCACGACGGCGGACTGGCCAAGTATATCGACCTCACGCCTACCAACGTCCCCCATTCCGGTGGAAAGCACGCCAACAGGTGGTTCGGAAAGTCCA
>DATC01000008.1 GCA_002504495.1 Methanomassiliicoccaceae archaeon UBA537 | reverse complement strand
GGACTCCGCGCATCCGGCGCAGAGCCTGTGTCCGCTGGCCAGCCTGACCGGCAGCTTGTTGAGCTCCTTGAGAGACAGAGAGGTCATATCTTCACCCCCAGATAGGTGATGCGCTGTGCATCCCCGGAGGCGACGGCCTCCATCATCTTCTTGAATCCGGACACGGTGGCGTCGGCGCCTCCGAGACCGTAGATCACGTTGTGCATCGAGGGCATGTCCGCGTTGATCGTGCAGGCGGCGACGACCTCGGGGAACATGGGGCCGTAGGCTCCGATGCTCAGATGCTTGTCGAAGACCGCGACGGCCTTCTTCCCGGCGAGGATCCTTGCGATCTCGGCCTCGGGCCAGGGCCTGTAGACGCGCGGCATGCACGCTCCGGCCTTGATTCCGGCCTCGCGGAGCTCGTCCACCGCCTCCTTCATGGTGCCGTAGGACGATCCGAGGATGACGGCGACGAACTCGGCATCGTCGCACCTGTACTCCTCTACGAGATGGTACCTCCTTCCGGTGACCTCGGCGAAGTCCTCGAAGACCTCCTCGGCCACCTCGAGCGCCTTCTTCATGGCGAGCTCGGACTGCACCTTGTGGGGGTAGTAGAAGTCGGGACCGTCCATGTTCCCGTGGGACACGGGGTGCTTGACATCCAGCAGGGGGTACAGCGGCTTGAACTCGCCGACGAACGCCCTGACGTCGGAGGTGTCCATTGGGGTCATCCTCTCGATGGCGTGGGTGAGGATGAAACCGTCCAGGTTGACCATCACGGGGAGCTGCACGTCGTGGTGCTCCGCGATCCTGGGAGCCATGACGGAGTTGTCGTAGGCCTCCTGGACGTTCTCGGAGAACAGCTGTATCCATCCGGTGTCGCGGGCGGCCATGGCGTCCCCGTGGTCGTTGTTGATGTTGATAGGTCCGCTCACGGTCCTGTTGGCCACGGCCATGATCAGCGGGACGCGCATGGCGGCGGTGATCGGGAGCATCTCCCACATGTAGGCGAGTCCCTGGGAGGCGGTGGCGGTGAACGTCCTGGCTCCGGCGGATCCGGAGGAGGTGCACAGGGTGAGGGCGGAGTGCTCGGACTCCACGCAGACGAACTCGGTGTCGACCTCTCCGTTGGCGACGTACTCGGCGAACTTCTCGACGATGATGGTCTGGGGGGTGATCGGGTAGGCGGCGCAGACGTCGGGGTTGATCTGCCTCCATGCGTATGCGACGGCGTTGTCCCCGTTTATGGCGATGTCCTTGCTCATTCTCACTCCTCCTTCATGGTGATGGCTTCCCTGGGACAGACGCGGGCGCAGATCCCGCAGCCCTTGCAGTGCGTGAGCTTGAACCCGGACATCATGTCGTCGCGGAAGACGACGCTGTTGTCGGGGCAGTATATCCAGCAGGTGTAGCAGTCGATGCACTTGTCCTGGTCCACGACGGGCACGTAGCTGCGCCAGTCCCCCGTCATGAAGTTCTCGGAGCAGCCGGGCTTGACGATCCTGCCGCCCACGACCAGGTCCTTGATGTTAGCCATGGCCATTTCAGAGCACCTCCGTGTATCCGCGCTTGAGGGCGGAGAGATTCTTGACTATAACCTTGTCCGAGAGCTTCCCGGTGAACTTGCTGGTGATCTGGTCCTCCAGCATGTCGTAGGTGACTATAGGGCTGCACTTGATGAGCGCCCCCAGCATGATGGTGTTGACCATCGGCCTTCCGATCTCCTCTATGGCGATCTTGTTGGCATCGAGGGTGTGGCACTCTATGTCGGTGCCGAGCGCGTCCTGGAGCTCCGCAGGGGACCCGGGATAGTTGGCCACGATCTTGGAGGTCTTCTTGACCCCTCTCGTGGCGTCGACCTTGCCCACGAGCGTCCCGTCCATGATGACGACGATATCAGGCTCGTAGACCTGGCTGTGGACCCTGACCGGCGTGTCGGAGATGCGGGTGAATCCCCTGATGGGGGCTCCCATCCTCTCCGGACCGAACTCCGGGAAGGCCTTGACGTACATACCGGATGCTATGGCGGTCTCGGCGAGGATCTCGTTCGCCGTGACCAGACCCTGCCCTCCGCGTCCGTGCCAACATAGTTCCATGTGCATTGGTACCACTGCGGCTCCGTATGGAGCGTTTATTAAAAACCTTTGGCTGTAAACATCGATGAGGGCAACGGTAGAAGAAGCAATAGCCCGTTTTTTCTACGAATATCGTATAATTGCTACGTATGGCATCAAAATAGGCTTCTATCCTGCGGAAGACGCGGGCCGTCTTCCGAAGCGCGTCCCTTCTGCGCCTTCAGGAGGCTCAATGTTCCATGTGCAATATCGAACACGAATTGTGGAAACCATTTTGAAGGCATAACGCTACGGAGCCTCCGTAGGGGGCGCCCAGCGCCCCGGAAACCGCTTGAACGTCACACAGGAGAATTCCAATGGACAGAAAGATCGTGGATGCGAACGAGCTGCATGTCGACGACGTACCCATAGTGGGCGGAAAAGGGGCCAACCTGGGAGAGCTCACCAACGCCGGGTTCCCGGTGCCGGAGGCGTTCGTCCTCACCACACAGTCCTACGACTACTTCGTCGAGAGCGGAGACCTCATGCCCAAGGTCATGGAGGAGCTCGACGGTATCGACAGGAGCTCGGACGACAGCCTCGCCGCGGCCTCCGCCAGGATAAGGGAGATCTTCGAGACCTGCCCCATCCCCAAGGACCTGAAGAAGGAGATCGCCTCCAGGTACAGGCTCCTCGTGCCCAAGGGCACCGTGGGATTCGTCGCGGTCAGGTCCAGCGCCACCGCGGAGGACCTTCCCGACGCCAGCTTCGCCGGGCAGCAGGAGACCTACCTCAACGTGAAGGACGAGGAGGACCTCTACGACAAGATCAGGAAATGCTGGTCGTCCCTGTTCACCGCCAGGGCCATCGCCTACAGGGAGAAGCAGGGCTACTCCCACAGCGACGTCAAGCTGGCCGTGGTCGTCCAGAGGATGGTCAACTCCGAGTTCTCCGGCATCATGTTCACCGTCGACCCCAACAGCGGGGCCAAGCAGATCGTCATCGAGGCGGGCTACGGGCTCGGAGAGGCGATCGTCGGAGGAGAGGTCACCCCCGACACGTACGTCGTGGACAAGCAGAAGATGGAGATCATCAAGAGGAGGATCTCCACCCAGACCTGGAAGTACGTCCGCGGTCCGGAGGGAGGCGTCGCCAAGCAGGACATGCCCATGGACATGGCCAAGTCCCAGAAGATCCCCGACACCAGGGTCCAGGAGATCGCCGAGATCGGAAGGCAGATCGAGATCCACTACGAGAAGCCCATGGACATGGAGTGGTGCATCGAGGACGGCAAGGTCTACATCGTCCAGGCGAGGCCCATCACCGCCACCGGCAACTCCGCCACCAACGAATCCGTCGGAGCCGCCGCCAGCAGCGAAGACATCCTCGCCTCCGGACTCGGAGCCAGCCCCGGACTCGCCACAGGGAAGGTCGTCATCTACGACGTCACCATGAGCCTCGACACCGTGAGGGAGGGCGACATCCTGGTGACCAAGATGACCATGCCCGACATGGTCCCCGCCATGAGCAGGGCCGCTGGAATAGTGACCGACGAGGGAGGGATGACCTGCCACGCCGCGATCATCTCCAGGGAGCTCGGCACCCCGTGCGTCGTCGGAACCGGCAACGCCACCGAGATACTGAAGAACGGCATGGACGTCACCGTCGACGGAACCACGGGAACCGTGTACAAGGGCATCCTGAAGAAGGCCGAACCCTCCGAGGAGGAGGATTCCGGAGCGGTCGCGACGAGGATCGTGGAGTCCGTCCCGATCACCGGCACCAAGGTCATGGTCAACATGTCCATGCCCGCCAAGGCCGAGGAGGTCTCCAGGCTCCAGTGCGACGGCGTCGGCCTGATGAGGAGCGAGTTCCTGTTCACCAACTACATCGGCGAGCACCCCTGCGCGGTCATCGAGGACGGCAGGAAGGACGAGCTGATCGAGAAGCTGGCCGACGGGATATCCAAGGTGTGCAGGGCGTTCTACCCCAGGCCCGTGACCCTCAGGACCTCGGACTTCAAGACCAACGAGTACCGCGACATGAAGGGCGGAGCGGACTACGAGCCCAACGAGGACAACCCCATGATCGGATGGAGGGGATGCTCCAGGTACGTCTCCGACTCCTACAGGGAGGCGTTCATGTGCGAGCTCCTGGCCATCAAGAAGGTCAGGGACGAGATGGGCTTCAGGAACCTCAACGTCATGCTGCCCTTCGTCAGGACCGTGGAGGAGGTCAAGGAGATCACCGCCATGATGGAGTCCGTCGGGCTCAGAAGGGGCAGGGACTTCAAGCTGTACTTCATGGCCGAGATCCCGGCCAACATCTTCATGGCGGACGAGTTCTGCAAGTACTGCGACTGGTTCTCCATCGGGTCCAACGACCTGACGCAGCTCGTCATGGGATGCGACAGGGACTCCGACATACTCGGCCACATGGGATACTTCGACGAGAGGCAGGACGCCGTCAAGAGGGCGATCTCCCACCTCATCAAGGTCGCCCACGAGAACGGAAGGCACGTGAGCATCTGCGGGCAGGCCCCTTCGGTCTACCCCGAGTTCACCGAGTTCCTGGTGGAGCAGGGCATCGACGCCATATCGCTCAACCCGGACACCTTCAACAAGACCAAGAGGATCATCGCCTCCGCTGAGCAGAGGGTCCTCCTCAGGGACCTGAGAGAGCTCAGGCAGAAGCTGTAAACCGATTTCCGCAAGCCGTCGGGATCCTGTCGGACCCCGGCGGCCGTCCTTCTTCAGACGCCTTCCGATCGCGACGACGGACATTCTTCGTCGATACCGATCAGGATACTGGGACCGTAAGGGCATTGGATGCATCATCCCTGGCTCGATACGGTAATATAGAGATGGTCGCAGATGTACATACAGCCATGGAGGCCATCTCATGGAGAAGAAGAGGATACTATCGATAGCCGTCATGACCGCCGCGGTCCTGGTGCTGCTGACGTCGGTGTGCGTCCAGCACTGCGGATCCGACATCGAGGAGAAGGAGGAGCGCATCTCCGTCGACGGCCTGGTATACGCCCTGTCGCCCAACGGAACGGCGACGGTGTTCTACTGCAAGGCGACCGGAGAGGAGCTGACAGTCCCGTCGTCCGTGGAGCACGACGGGAAGAGCTACGTCGTGGTCCGCATAGGCGCCAACGCGTTCGCGTTCGGCGGCTTCCGGACGATATCCCTGCCCGATTCGGTGTCCGTCATCGAGGACGGTGCCTTCGCGTTCTCGAAACTGGAATCGTTCACCATTCCGGACAGCGTCTTCTCCGTCGGAGAGAAGGCGTTCATCGGATGCCACGATCTGAAGTCCGTCGTCATAGGGGACAGCACATACAGCATCGGCAAGGGCGCGTTCGCCTACTGCACCTCCCTGAAGGAGATCGAGATAGAAGGAAGGAACATCCAATACATCATGAACGAGGGTATGCTGATGGAGACGAAGACCAGGACGCTGCTGTTCGCACCGCCCGGACTCGGAGAGGAGCCCGGGATTCCCGAAGTGCACGTCATCGCGGAGTACGCGTTCTCCGGCTCGGATGCCGTGAACCTGACGATTCCCGCGAGCATCGTGTCCGTGGAGCATGCGGCGTTCGATTCCGAAACCATCGCGTCCATAGAAGCCGATCCCGCCAACCCGCTTTTCGCATCCTCGGACGGAATCCTGTTCGACAAGGACCTCTGCACGCTGATCCTCTGCCCTCCGGGAAGAAGCGGATCGCTGACCGTTCCCGAAGGAACGGAGACGATCGCCGCGGAATCATTCTACGGATGCACGAAGCTCGTATCGGTCTCCATCCCCGGAACGGTGAAGACGATAGAGAAGCGCGCGTTCTACGGATGCGACTCCCTGACGACGATATCCATCGGCGCGGGAGAGATGGACGTGCAGGACGGAGCCTTCCAGAGGATGTCGTTCTATCCGGATGCATCCTCGACGACCCCGCTGGAGATGAAGGACCTTCCCGGCTTCACGTACGAAGGAGGAGACGGAAGGTTCGTGAGAGCGCAGGGAGGCGAATGAGATGAAGGGAGACGACAGGATCATCCTGGCATCCGCGATCGTCGCGGTGCTCCTGATCGCGACCGCCGCGATGCTGTGGGATCCCGAATCCGCAGGAACGGAGAAGAGGACCGTCCCGATCGACGGGTTCGAATTCGAGCGGACCGGAGAGGGAACGGCGGAACTCACCTGGTTCGATCACGAAGGAAGGATCGACGAGCTCCGGATACCGTCGACCGTGGAGATGGACGGAGCCGTGTGCATCGTCACATCCGTATCGGTATGGGCGCTGTCCCATGACGCCGATATAGGGAGGCTCGTTATACCCGACACGGTGACGTCCATCGATGCCGCGGCCTTCATGGACTCCTCCATAGAGGAGGCCGTGATCCCCGCATCCGTGAAGACGGTGGGGTCGATGGCGTTCTCCGGGTGCGAGACCCTGAAGAGGGTGACGTTCGAGGGCAACCCCGCGAGGATCTCCGGAAGCGCGTTCGAGCTGTGCACCTCCCTGGACGAGGTGTCGTTCGGAACCCCCGGACGCTACTTCTCCCAGGACGGACTGGTATACGAGGACGATTCGCTCCTGTTCGTGACCGCATCCATCGGAGGCCACCTGGACATCCCGGAGGTCGCATCGATACACGACCACGCGTTCACCGGATCCGGGGTCTCCACCGTCACCGTGCCGAAGACCGTGACCCGCATATCGGACGGCGCGTTCGCAGACTCGAGGCTGGAGATGATAGACGTCGATCCGGAGAATCCCGTCTACGCATCGGTGGACGGAGTGGTGTTCACCAAGGACCTGAAGGTGCTGGTCGCGTACCCCACCGCGAGGAGCGGACCCTATACGATCCCGGACACCGTGGAGTCCATCGGCGCATACGCGTTCAAGAAGTGCTACGGCCTGGAGAGCATCACCATAGGGTCGAATGTGGAATCCATCGGCAGCGGCGCCTTCGGAGACATAGGGTTCCTCGAGACGGAGGATGCCGAGGAGTACCTCAGATACGAGGAGATCCCCGGCTACACCTACGTGATGAAGGACAGAGAGATGATCAGGGTCGGATGACCCTTCGGTGGGGCGGGGGATCGGCGTATCGATCCCCGCTCCATTCGATTTGCGAAGAGGTTCCGAACGATCGCGTATCCGCGATCGGGTTCGAGATGATGCCTTGATCGTCTTCTGCGATCATTCGCCATCCCGATCGGATTCCGATTCGAGGACCGCCACTATCCTCTGACAGTACTGCTTCAGGAACGGGAGGTCGTCCTTCATTGTGGACCATTGGAACTCCAGATCGACCTCCTCGTACTGGTGCGCCATGAAATCGTACATCCTGCACTTCTCATACCGGTCAATCTCCTTGAAGCGGGAGGTGTCATCATCGGGGAATCTCTTGACCCTCTCGCCTATGTTCGATGGACTTCACCATGGACCTTTGATACCATTCGTCGCTCATCTGGTCCTCGATATCGTCACCGAAGCACACGATATCAGATTCCACATCATCCGGATTTCCCGCACCCTTTCCGCTTCGAAGATAGCATTGTCCGAAGAGCCGCCGGCACACTTTTAGCAAAGAAATGAGCAGCTCCTCCATCGGATCGCCTGTCGTACGGATCATCGTAATCGAATGCTGCTTTCCTGAAGTGGGAACATGCTGTCAAATGACATAGATGATATAGTTTTGGGAAGCATATCAGCAAACGCGGAGGGCGAAAGATGATATCCTATGGGAATACAAGGCATTCCGCTATGATCGGCAACAGCGATTTCAAGAAGCTGCGCGACAGGAACGGATACTACGTGGACAAGACCGCCCTCATCGACGCCATGCGGAAGGAGGAGATGGAGGTCTACCTCTTCACCCG
>DATC01000141.1:1890-3936 GCA_002504495.1 Methanomassiliicoccaceae archaeon UBA537 | reverse complement strand
CCTGTTCTCCCTGGTCCTGTTGAGCTCCTCGATCTCCTTGATCTTCTCGGCATCTCCACGGAACTTCACGAACGAGTCGTACGCGTGTCCCGCCGTGAGAACCCAGCCGTCTCTATTGAGCACTATGAACGATCCTACCGACGTCTGGACGGTGCCGTCCACGCGTCTGACCGATGTGACCACCGGATGTGTGAATTCGGAAGCCGTCCTGCAGGCGTCTGCGAACATCGTCTCCCGTATCTCCGAGAACGTATAAACAATCGTCTGGAGATCGCTTCAGATCGTATTTTACAGGGATGCCTATAGACTTCTCGTAGAACACGGGATTGAACCAGCGCTCGCGCCCGCGCGTGATCTCGCCGAAGTCTATGGCCTTCTTCGGGCACATGTCCAGGCAGGCGTGGCAGAGGTCGCATTCCGGTTCGTCCCAGACGGGATACCGGTCGTAGAACACTATCGTTCCGGTCTGGCAGAACATGGCGCACAGCCTGCATTGGATGCACAGGCTCTTGTCGACGCTGAAGTTATCGGTGCAACGAAGCTCGTCGTAAAGGGCATGGTCCGCCGACTGCTGGAGGGCATGTCTCCGCAAATCCCCCTTTCCGGAGCATCTGATGGATTCGATGACCTTGCCGATCTCCTCCGACGCCGACTCCAGGATCTTCCCCCGGTCTTCCTTCACGGCTCCTTCCTCTCCGACGACGCGATTGTCGGGCATCAGGATATCGTAGGCCGATTCCAGGCGGACCCTGTCCCCCAGCGCATCGGACAGCATCTCGTAGGCTCCGGCGGAGTTCTTTCCGCATGTCGTTATGCATGACACCTCTCCCGCGTTCCTGATCCTGACGTTCCGGGCGAATTCCAGAACGGTCGCGGGAACACCTCCGTAGTACGTCGGAAGCACGAATATCACGCGCGATTCGTCTGCATCGTACATGTAGCGCTCGTATTTGACGGCGGATGGGATGTTGACCAGCGTCAGGCCGAGCTCATCGGCTGTCCGTCTGGCGACCTGGTACGAGTTCCCTGTTCCGGAATAGACGAAAATCATGCTGATCGAACCTCCTGGATCGGTTTAAATAAGGTGATGCTCGGAGGGCCGGGATGTAACCACTGTTTCAACATCCATCCCTCACTCGGTGGAATCAGATTTATACCATCATCGGGAATAGCAGTCGGGCGAAGATGATCACGAAGGAGATGCAGTACAGGCTCTATGCCGGAACCAGCAAGGACGACTACACCGGATGGGTCAAGAACGAGATAGACGGCGTCGAGAAGGATGCGGAGTACTGGATGCTCGACCTGGGCGACGGCTATTGGCTCGACAGGGTCTCCAAGAAGGTGAAGGGCCTCCTTCGCACGAAGACGATCAAGATCAACAGTCTTCGCAGGGATCGCACCATCTCCGATCCCGACGGAGACTACCAGGACACCAATTTCAGCATGCTCTTCAACGTCAAGATTATGGTGTCGCCCGAAGCCATCAAGTTCGATACCGGTCAGAACTCCTTCACCGTCCTCTCGAGGGAACCTGTGGATTGGGAGGAGTTCTCCAAAGATGTTCCGAAGTTCGATGACGACGACATCAAGGAGACCAGCTGGGCCAGCTTCTACAGTTGAAAAAACGGTATTAGTTTATCAGAGCGTAGTCTGGTTCTGCGACATTTAAGAACCCTGCAGAACTCGCTCATCCATGGACGGCGAATCGATCTCAAAAGCGTTCTCCGCATCCGCCAGGGCGGTATACCAATATCTCGACGATATGCAGTTCGTCGAGGATCCGCCCAAGGGGGTGTCGGAGATCCAAGCTACGGGATGGGACATAAGGGACGACTTCGCCGTCCTTCACCTGGCATCCAGGCTAAGCGATACCTCCGGCCTGATGCTCAGGGTGAACGGGACGGTGGTCTCAGAGGAGGAGTCGGGCTTCAGCCGCTACGACGACTTCTCGAAGACCATCCTCGTCAGACCCCCTTCGCACGTGCTGGAATCCATGTGCGATGGAAGCTGCTCCGTCTCGGTCCTGTCCGATATGAAGTTCCT
>DATC01000141.1:981-1863 GCA_002504495.1 Methanomassiliicoccaceae archaeon UBA537 | reverse complement strand
TGAGTTGCGTGCCGTGGGGGATTTCTATGAACGTTACGGGAGCCTCATCCGTCCGCCGGATCGCGGAGCGGACATCCTCTTGCCGTCGTATCCTGAAGGATGCGATCCCACAGAGGAGCAGCGCATCGCAGCCGAAGGGATACTGTCGAGCGACATGTCGTACGTCTGGGGGGCGCCGGGCACCGGGAAGACGCAATTCGTGCTCTCGTCGGCCATCCGTGCCTGCATCGAGGCGGGCGAGCGTGTGGCCGTCTTCGCGCCTACCAACAATTCCGTCGAGCAGGTTCTCAACGGTGTGATGAAGGCCGTCCCCCAATGCGAATCCTACGGCATACTGCGGATAGGAGTGCCGTCCAAGGATTTCTTCATGCGCCATCCCGATATGTGCGAGGACCGGCAGATACAGAAGCTGATCGATCGCGAGCATTCATTCCTCGACGTGCTGGAGGAGGTCCGGTTCGAGCGCATATGCGACAGCATGAGAGACGACCTGGATCTTTTGGAAGGGTGTTCTGATGATATCGGCGGGCTGGACGAGCTGGAGATGAGGCCCGATCTCGCGGCAGCGTTCGAATCGGTGAAGGCCGTATGCAGACTGGATTCGGAGGCCCAATCGGTGCTCCTGTCCTACGACGATCCCGGATCGATCTTTAGGGAGCTGCGCAGGGTGCTGTTCGAGAGGCCGCGCCCGGCGCTTCTCATAACGGAATACTCCGACATGAGCGATTCCGAGATAGCCGAACGCATCGCCTCGTCCGAAGACACCTTGGAAAAGCTGTCGAAGCAGACCACCTCCTCGAGAGCCTCCGATGCGGGGATCATCGCCGCCACGCCGCATCAGTTCGTGTCCCGTTTCAGGCCCAGGGGATCCGAGGACGACGG
>DATC01000141.1:0-923 GCA_002504495.1 Methanomassiliicoccaceae archaeon UBA537 | reverse complement strand
AATACTGCGGACTCGTTCTCGCTCTGGCCCTATTCTCGAACGGCGTGCCGGTAGTCATGCTCGGCGACCATATGCAGCTTCCTCCGGTGACCGAACTCGACGCCGACGACCTGAGGGCCTGGGCGTCCGCCAGATGCCGTATGTCGGACGCTTTCCTGTGGTCCATGCCGGCATTGTTCTGCGAAAGGGCACTGGAATCGTCATTGGCCGGTCTGAGAAGGGATTTCCTTGAAGGATCTGCTCCGACATTCGTCTCCACCTCCAGGTACGACCTCACGCTGACCCATAGGTTCGGCGGCAATCTGGCCTCAGTGCTGGACCGCTACGTGTACCGGAACGGCCTTAAGGGGGCGGGATCGGATCCGATGCGGCTCCAATGCCTCGATTCCGTATGCGGCTACAGGGAGAACAGGGAGAACGCGGCGGAGGCCGAATCCATAAAGGAGTTCCTCAAATCCGAGATGCCCGATCCGGAGGACATCTGCATCCTCACCCCCTATTCCGTTCAGAGGACGCTTCTCTGGAAGACCGTTCCGAGAAGATACAGGGATTGCGTGATGACGGTGCACGGATCCCAGGGAAGGGAATGGGGCACCGTGATCCTGAGCGTGGCGGACAACGGAATCGAATCGCGTCCGGTGCCTTTCCGCTTCACCAGCTCATCCACGGCCATCGGGATGAGAGTGATCAACACCGCGGTCTCGAGAGCCAAACGCAGGCTGATCATCGCCTGCGACAGATGTTTCTGGGAGTCCAGAGCGGACGAGCTGATCTCGGGACTCCTGAAGGAATGCACCGATCGCGCTCGTTCGGAGCGGCCCTGATCGATGCCCAGCGCCGCGACGATCTGACGCAGCTGCTCTCTCATCTCAGCCATCTCGTTGCGCAGGTCCATCAGCTGGGATCTCACGGCGCGGTTGTCC
>DATC01000043.1 GCA_002504495.1 Methanomassiliicoccaceae archaeon UBA537 | reverse complement strand
GAAAATTATGGGATAGAGTATGTTCGCTCATCTCAGATTTTATACGAGCATTGCATCCGTCGGCACAGAATGAGCACGGCATATCTGGTTCTGCTGATCCTGGCGATAATCTATGTGCCCATCTGGATATGGGCTTGGCGCTGTCCGGAGTCGGCCTCCAGGTGGCATCTTCAGAAATACGGCCCCTGCATAATGATCCGCACGCACCTGGGCATCAAGGCGATGGACAGGCTGTCCGGGCACCGCAGATTCTGGTCCGCGTTCGGATTCATGTCTAAAGTCGTTTCGGCCATACTCTTCCTGATGATGATGTACATGCTCATCGTCGCCGTCATCGCACTGCCCACGACTCTGACCAGCGGCTCGAGCATTGGCATCGAGTACGCCCTCGCCATTCCCGGATTCAACCCGATAATGCCGCTGAGCTACGGCATAGTGGCGCTTCTCATCGCCATGGTGGTCCATGAGATGGCCCACGGAATCCAATCCAGGGCCAACGGCATCGATGTGGAATCATCCGGACTTCTGTACGGCGTGGTTCCTCTGGGAGCATTCGTCGAGCCCAACGAGGAGCAGCTCTCCAAGGCGCCTCGCAAGGCTCAGACCGACGTTTACGCGGCAGGGATAACGATCAACACCGTAGTGGCGGTCGTCAGCATCCTGCTCATGGCCTCCGCGTGCGGCCTAGTGACCTCTGAATACGGCGACAATGCCGGCGCATTCTACATTGACGACAGATCCCCGGCCTACGAAGCAGGAATACCAGCTTCCGCCCTCATCCTCGGCATCGCCGAATACAACGACGGCATCGAAGGCGGATACGTCGACGTGACAGCCGAAACCCGCGGAAACGCGGCTTATCTGAACTATGAATTCGATCCTCTGAAACAGTATTCCATTCGCTACATCTATCATGATGAGGTGAAGGAGACCGGCCCGATCCATATGGGGGCCTATATCAAAGCTCTTACCAAAGGCGGGCCTGCCGATTCGGCTGGCATCGGAGCAGGTTCATTCATCGTATCCATCAACGAAACGCTTATTGGAAATCCGATCGCATTCAACGATTTTATGAGCGGAACTAGCCCCGGGGATGTCGTCGAGATGAAGGTTTGCGATGCGGACGGATCATCGATACGCAGCTATACTGTTCAATTGGGCAGCAAAGGGTCAATCGGATTCATGGGCATCGTCTCCACTACGGGCGGAATCCACTTCACCACGCCGGATCTGATGCTAGACTATGCTGTCAACCCGTTCTGCAATGCGGAAGGCGCGTACGGACATGTGAAGTCGTTCTTCAGCTACCTCTCCGGTCCGTTCAACGGCATGGATCCGATCCCCAACGAGATCCAATGGTGGTACGATGCGCCTGGAGGCAACGTGTTCTGGGTGACGATCACCATGCTGTACTGGCTGTTCTGGCTCGATATCCTCCTTGCGATATCGAACGCTCTTCCGACGCGCATTCTGGACGGAGGTTACATATTCTCCGGCGGACTGAGCTGGTTGCTGGAGAGAACGGGAATGCGCGATGCGGAGCGCCGCGAGAAGATCGTCGAGAACATATCCGGCAGCGTATCCACGATCACGCTGTTCCTGTTCATGATCGTGATAATGGCGATGGTCGTCTAAGGTGGGATTGCGGATGATGGAGATCTACGAGATGAACGACGGACGTCCTGTCAAGACGGACAGGATAAAGGACGACGTATGGATCAATCTCATCGCGCCTACTCCTTCGGAGATAGAGCAGGTACAGAGCGCCCTCGGTGTCGACCGTGAAGCCATTACATCGGCTCTGGACGACGAAGAGGGATCGAGGACCGAGGTCAACAAGGACTATACTCTCATTCTGGTCGATGCCCCTACGCGCGAATGGAGGAGCAACCGCGAAGAGTTCACCACGTATCCTGTATCCATAACTGTTACCGACAAGGCGATCGTGACCGTCTGTCTGCAGGAGCAGTTCGCATTGACGAACATCGCATCGGGAAAGGTCAAGGGGAAGAGCGTCTACGATATCTCGGACAGATACCGTTTCGTCCTTCAGATACTCTTCAGGATAGCCATCAACTACCAGAGCGACCTGAAGTACATCGAGGTGAAGANNTCCTCTTCAGGGTCGCGATCAACTATCAGACCGACCTCAAGTACATCGAGGTGAAGAGGATGGCCATCGAGGAATCGATCAGAAAAGCCACCAGAAGGGACGACCTTTTCGAACTCCATGAGCTGGAGTCGAACCTGGTATACTTCAAGACGTCGCTCAGCGTTAACGCCTCCATCATCGACAGAATGAGCAAACAGTCCCGGTTCGTACCCACGGCCGAGGACAGGGACCTGATGGACGACGTTATCGTCGAGACGCAGCAGGCGCTGGAGATGACCACCACCTACAGCCAGATCATCAAGGGTACCAGACAGCTGGTGGAAGCGGATCTGAACAATTCGCTTTCACAGGTCATGAAGTTCCTGACCTCCATCACGCTCATCATTTCCATTCCAACCATGCTGGCGAGCTTCTACGGCATGAACGTGATACTTCCCGGAAGCAACGGACCGCACATGTACCTGGTGCTCCTGGCCGCGATGATACTGTCTTGTGCGGTATCCATATGGTGTCTAAGGAGGAAGGGACTATGGCGTCGATGAGGGAGCTCGTCGAAGCGATCCGTTCATCTCCCGGCGTCTCCCGCAAGAACGCCATAGAAGAGATAGTGGACAGCTTCCCGACCGAGGGATTCGGTACGATCGCTGCCGCGCGCGGAGAGGATGCTGCGGCCATAGACGTCGGCGACGGATACATACTCCTGGCGACCGACGGCATAATGCAGTCTCTCGTGGATGCCGACCCCTACTCAGCAGGATACTTCGCGGTGCTGGTCAACGTCAACGACATAGCCGCCATGGGAGGACGTCCCATAGGAATGGTAGATGTGATGTCGTACAAGGACCACG
>DATC01000067.1 GCA_002504495.1 Methanomassiliicoccaceae archaeon UBA537 | reverse complement strand
GATGATATAGCCAATATGTTCGATTCCGGATTCCTGCTATAAAACAGGGGCGTGTCCGGGTCGATTCCAGGACTGTAACGTAGTCGAAAAGGTCCCGGAATCGATGGATTCCTATTGTCGGATTATATATCCAATCCCGAAGTGACGACCATGAAGAGGAGCATAGACGTCCGCGAAGACGAGCTCGATAAGCTGGAGGAGGCATGGCCGCTGAGGGCGTTCGACATGCCCGGATACGTGCGCAGATGGGACGAGATGGGCGAAGCCGTCGGAACCGCCCCGGTACCGGTGGACGGGGCCTTCCTCGAGGCCATCGACCGGATATGCGGTCCCGAGGGTCCCGGAAGGGTCATGGAGATAGGGTGCGGGACCGGCGACCACTGCTTCGCTCTCGCGGAGAAGGCGGAATCCGTCCTCGGATTGGACATCTCTCCGGTGCTCGTCGGCAACTGCAGGAGGCGCCGCGACGAGGCCGGCATGGGGAACGTCGAGTTCGAGGTGAGGGACTGGTTCCGGGTCGGCATGGACGATCCGCTCGTCAGGGACGGTGCGGACACGGTGATAGCGCACTACTCTCCTGCCGTGTACTCGTATCCGACGTTCAGGACCATGGTCGAGGCGGCCAAGAGGGCCGGAGTCGTCAGCCTGGAGCTCAACTGGTCCGATCCCCTGTACATGGAGGCGTATCGTTTGGCGGAGATCCCTCCCGCCGGTTCCTGCGAGATCCCTCTGAGGATGGTGGACGTCCTGTGGCATCTCGGGCTGTCGCCTGAGCTGGGCTATACGGACAGGGAAGCATGCAGAATGGTCGATCCGGCGACGGCCGCAGCAGAGCTGGTGTCCCACATGTCCATGTTCGAGGGCTACGACCATGCCCATGACGATGATCTGAGGGAGCTGGCGGGATCCCGCGCGGAGGACGGTGCCGTCGAGTTCCTGGACAGATGGACCGACGTGTGCATCAGCTGGAGAGCATGAGGGTCTACAACGACTTCGAGTACCGTTCCTCCGGTGGGGAGGAGAGGTACTCCATGGACACTGCGGACGGAAGGGTCGAGGTGGTCCACTACCGGTTCGGCTGCGGGATCTCAGTGAACCTCTTCGAGGCCACCGGATCGGGTCTGGTCAACCGGGACAGGATAGGGGATGTGGACATGGTCGGAGTGAGCGCCTGCCTCTCCGGCGGCGCCGTGTGCAGGAGCGGGGGCGATGCGATCAGGCTGCTCCCGGGAGCCTGCCATGCGGGACGCCCGTCGGACAGGATCGAGCATCTGGAGTTCCCGTGCCTGCGCTACAGGGGCATAGCCGTGGGATTCGCGCAGGGGTCCCTGGACATCCCGACTTCGTATGCGGGGCGGACGGGGGAGCTCCTCGACCTTCCCGACGTTTTCCTCTGTCCTCCGGATGCGCTCGCGCTCCTCAACGCTATCAGCATCGTCCTCGGGAAGCACGGGGCCTGGGCGGAGGATGCGGTCCGCACTATGTCGGCGGCCCTGCTGGAGGAGCTCCTGCGGAGCAGGCCCGGAGTGCTCGCGTGCAGGGGAGACGATCGCTTCTCCGACATGCTGTGCTTGCGCATGACGGAAGGCTCGTCCCTGCGCGATGTGTGCGAGGAGCACGGAAGGGATCCGACGGTGGCGATCAGGACCTTCTCGCGGAGGTACGGCTCGACGCCCGCATCGTATGCGAGATCGATGCGCCTGTCCGGCGCCGCGGGTCTGATCCTCGCAGGATGCGGAAGCATGTCCGCAGCGGCCGCATCCGCGGGATACTCGTCCGAGAGCAAGTTCGCGGCCGCGTTCAGGGAGAGGTTCGGGATCAGGCCGAAGCACTACCGCGGGCATATCCTCGGCGACCGAATCCGCGAAGGAGCACGGCCGGCCTGCCCTCGTGCTCCACGATGTCGCAGTCCGTTCCGTAGAGCTCCCTGATGCATTCCGCGGTGATCACATCCTTCGGCTTTCCGAACGGCCCCGGAATCCCCGGAGGAGCCACCGTCAGGATCAGATCGGCGCATTTCGATGCCAGGTTGACGTCGTGGCAAACCATGATCGCCAGTCTGCTTTCACGGCGGGCGATCTCTCCGATAAGGGACGCGACGTACATCTGAGATCCGAGATCGAGATTGGAGGTCGGCTCGTCGAGCATCAGGACCTCCGCGTCCTGGGCCAGGCCCCTGGCGATCAGCACCCTCTGGAGCTGCCCTGCGGACAGCTCGTCCAGGAAGCAGTCCGCCAGTTCGGCGACTTCCAGAGCCTCCATGGCGTCCCCGGCTATCGAGGCTTCCGCCTTCGGCGTCCGAAGGCCGAGTCCTCTGGAACGGCCCATGAGGACCGCATCGCGCACGGAGGCGTGGGGGACCTCTCCGGAGGAGGGGACGAAGGAGACCTTCTCGGCGATCCTCCTCCTGGGCATCTTCGCGACATCCTCCCCGTCTATCAGCACCGTTCCCTCGGTGGGACGGAGGAGGCCGCAGAGGCATCTGACGAGAGTGGTCTTCCCGACCCCGTTGGGGCCCAGCACGCAGACCAGCCCCTCGTCCCCTTCGAAGGAGAGGTCGAATCCGGAGAGGATCCTCCTCCCCTTGCCGTACCCGAAGCCGAGCCCCCTGCATTCTATGGAAGCCATCGGATCCCCCTCCTCCTTCCTGCTGCGAGATAGAGGAACAGCGGCGCCCCCATGAAGGCGGTCAGGATCCCGACCTGGATCTCGGCTGGAGGGTTGATGCATCTGCCGGCGACGTCAGCCGCGGTCAGGAGGAACGCTCCGAATGCCATCGATGCGGGGACCAGGATCCTTCCGTCGGAGCCTATGGCGAGGCGGCATATGTGCGGTCCGACGAGACCGATGAATCCGATCAGGCCGGTGAGGCTGACGATGACGGCCACGGTCAGCGCCACGACGGTCAGGAGGACGCTCCTCAGGAAGGACGGGTCCACCCCGATCGATCTGGCGAACTCGTCTCCCGAGGACACGGCGTCCATCCTGCGGGCGCACGCCCACAGCACCGCGCATCCGACCGCCACCGTAAAGGCGGCGAACGGCAGCTCGGGCCATCCGATCCCGGAGACCGATCCGAGCTGCCATGAATAGAGGGCGGCGAGGGCGTTGGGATCGGCGGCGATCTTGTAGACGGCGGCGGCCGCGTTGAACAGGTATGTCATCGATATGCCGACCATTATCATGGTGGAGGAGGAGCCTCCGCGGAGTCTCGAGACGGCGATGACGACAGCCATGGGGATGAGTGCGAAGACGAAGGTGTTCAGGACCACTGCGTAGGGCCCGGACGACATGGAGAGTCCGGCGGTGAAGGCGAGCGTCGCCCCGAACCCCGCTCCGGCCGATATCCCGGTGGTGTAGGCGTCGGCCAGGGGATTGCGCAGGAGCGACTGCATGGCGCATCCGCATGCGGCCAGCCCCGCTCCGGCGACCACGGCCGCCAAAGCCCTCGGAAGGCGCTTCTCCCACACTATGTAGTCGAGGAGGCGGGCGTCCTGCGTGTCGGCGACGGAGACCGTCAGATGATCCCATAGCGCCGAGTACGAGCCGGCGATCCCGGGGCCGTACGGCCCGGTGCCGATCGATATCCCCGCTGCAACGAAGCACAGCGCGACGAGCAGAAGGACGAACAGGACTCCGCGGATGCGGGATGCACGGTACGCCTCCACCGATGCATCGTCGATGCGCCTATGGCGTTCGGCCCAGCGTGAGGCGGCTTCCGACGGGGTATCGGGGTTCATGATGCGGACGCCGACTCCGGACGTATGTAAATGGGTGGGTCCTTCGGAGTCGATTCCGGAGCGGAACGGCTTCCGAGGTTCACCGTTCGCGAACCCGAGCTTTCATCAGCGTCGACCGTGAGGGAACCCTCCGCTCCTTCGTCATGGGATGCGAGGAACGCGGTCTTGCAACCTTATACCATGGTCCGTTAGACGAAGGATGCGCACGGAGGATGCCGTCCGCGGACACGGACGCTGCCGGAGGCGCGCCTGCGCAGCGATGCGC
>DATC01000025.1:7506-11624 GCA_002504495.1 Methanomassiliicoccaceae archaeon UBA537 | reverse complement strand
TCTGGAAGCTCCGACATGAGGGCGGAGACTATGGAATCGGATGCATCCGAATCCGTTATAACCTTCAGAAGGGAGAGGCATTTGATCCTGACGAAGGGATCGCCGCAGGATGCCGATATCTCCTTGACTTTGAGAACGGCGTCGCCCTCCCTCTTCTGCGATAGGAGCTGGCGAACCTCTTCGAACGCTGCTTCCGGGTCCATCGGAGACCTCATCTTCTGATTCTTATAAAACAACAGGGGGCGCTCGCGATCCATGATGCCTTTCTGTCCGATACTCTATTATCGGTTCGGCTCCATCCACAGATGACCATGTTCGTCAGATCCATCAGCGTCATCGGGCTATTCAACGAATTCGACTATACGATCGAGCTCTGTTCGCCTCTTACATTCATCCATTCGGCAAACGGGATGGGCAAATCGACGATCATGAGGATGCTGTACGCCTCCCTCAGAGGAGACCTGGACTATCTCAAGGACACGCCCTTCGAAAGGATGGACGTCTCTTTCGATGACGGGAGCGACCTCATCATGGAGAACGACGGCGAGGATCTCCATATCCATGTGAGGAAGAGCGAGGTGTCCACCGTCGTATCCTCTGATGCCATTGCCAATTTGTGCCCGGCGATATACCTCTCCCCGGAGAGGCTGACCATGAAGAAGGGCGATGGGCACATCGCGCCTACCCTGGACGTCTTCGCACAGGAGCTTCTGGAGACGGTACGCTACGCGAAGGAGCACAGGGCCCTTGAGGCTGTCGCCACAGATGCGGTTGCCGGGATGAGTGACGGGGATCTGGAGTTCTGGTGCAAGGACCTGAAGGCCAAGCTGGATTTCATGAAGGATGCGGGATTCGAGCCGGACATGCCTTCGGGTACGAAGTTCCCTCCGTCCCGCTACGACATCTCCAGGGACAGGAGGAAGTACGAGGAGCTGTCCTGCTCGATATCGGAGTACGCCTGCAAGAACTATCAGTTGGCTGAATCCATCATCATCTTCAAGGACATAGTCAACGAGATCTTCATCAACAAGACCATTGCCGTATCTGATGCGGGCAGGCTCACGGTATCGATGGACAACGGGACGGCCCTGCAGCTGCAGAAGCTCTCCTCTGGGGAGAAACAGATCCTGATAATGTTCTACGTCCTGCTCTTCCATACATCTCCTGGCACCCTCGTCATCTTGGACGAGCCCGAGATTTCTCTTCATGTTGTATGGCAGCAGATGCTCTCAGGCTATTTCCTCGATATATGCAGGGTCAGGAGCATACAGATGATCGTCTCCACCCATTCCCCGCAGGTGATACACGACAAGTGGGATCTTGCCAGAGAGCTGAAGGGCGATGATGCGCGAGCATCTGACTCCGGACGACATCTCCAACCTGATGGGATTGGAGAGGGATGTCTTCGATGGGGTGTTCGTGGTCGTCGAAGGGATCACAGACCTCCGTCTCTACGGCAAGTTCATAGACAAGGGCAGGACCCGTCTGGTGGTCGCCCACTCCAGGGACAATGCGGAGCGCTCCGTCAGGGAGATGAGCCTTCGCCGCAGGGATCGGCGCGTGATAGGCATCGTCGATTCCGATCTGGACCTCCTCGACGGGAAAGGAGCCTCCCCTCCGCTGTTCCATACGGATCTGCGCGATCTGGAGATGATGACAGTGGCCGCGGGCTCCTTCGACGATGTTCTGGCGGAATACGGGGATGCCGAGAAGATCGCTGAGTTCGAAGGGAAGCGCGGAAGCTTTCGCGAAGCCGTGGTCTCCGCAAGCTACCCGATAGGGCTTCTGATGCGCATATCCCGCGACAGGAGGCTCGGACTGAGCTTCAAGGAGCTGGATTTCCGTCGCTTCGTGAATCCCCGGGCCGTCGCCATTGACGAGGTCGGAATGGTCGATGCCGCCATGGCCTCGTCCCGCGACGTCCATGTAGGCAGAAGGCACATCCTGGGCGCTCTCGACGACGCGATGAGGTACGACCGCATCGATCCGTGGGATGCGGCCAGAGGCCATGACACCGTTGCAATCCTTCTGGTATGCCTCAGGTCATGGTTCGGAGGTTACAACAGCAGGGGCCTCACGGAGGACGAGCTCTCAGGCGCCCTGAGGCTCGCCTACAGCGACGAGGACTTCAGATCCACGGAGCTGTTCTCGGGCACATCCGACTGGGCGGCCGGAATCGGAGAGCCTCTGTGGGACCTCGCTCGCGAGGGAGATCCTCGGCCTCGATCCCGTTCGCGGACTCCACGAGCTTCTGTATGCGCCTCTGCCCGTCCTCCAGGATCTCCTTGCAGCGGTTCCTCAGGATCACGGCGGCCTCATAGATCTCCAGGCTGCGATCGAGATCGGCGCCTCCGTTCTCCAGTTCCTTGACGAGCTCCTCCAGCTTCTCCATGGCCGTCTCGAAGCTCATGCCGGCGACCTCGTTCCTGAATTCTTCCATATCCTTCATCTCAATCATTCCTGATTCCTTTCACTTCCGCTGTCGCGATTCCTCCGCGCATCCTTATCCCTATTCTCTCTCCGACTGCAAGGCCGTCGACGGAGGATACGGCCCTTCCTTCGGAATCGACCACGATCCCGTATCCGCGGTCCAGGACGCGCGACGGGTTTAGGGCCTCCAGCTGGGCCGAGATCTCGTTCAGCCTCGACGACGATTCTGCCAGCTTCTTGGACGAGAGCCTGCCGATCTCCGATTCCATCGCGGAGAGTCCGGACGATAGAACGGAGAGCCGGGAGAGTGCGAGAGACGGCGAGATCGTCGACTGAACGGCTGAGAGCCTCTCCCTCATCCCGGAGAGAACGCTCTTCAGACCCCACTCCACGGATGACCATACCGAATCGAGATCCATGGACCTCATGCACAGATCGTCGGAGGCCGCTTCGAGGGAGAGCTTCGCATCCGCGACATCGAACCTCCGCCTCATCCGTTCCATCACGGATGCCAGCGCCTTCTCTGCGACGGCCATGTCGCGGTCTATCTGATCGGACGTCTCCTTCCTGTCCCTGAGGATTATCGCGGCCGCGCCCGTGGGAGTCGGAGCCCTCACGTCTGCGACGAAGTCGGCTATGGTGAAATCGGTCTCATGGCCGACAGCGGAGACCACGGGGACCTTGCAGGCGTAGATGGCGCGGGCCACCGATTCCTCGTTGAACGGCCAGAGGTCCTCGAGGGAGCCCCCTCCTCTGGCGACTATGATGACATCCGTCCCGTATGCTTCCAGCAGCTTGATCCCGGCGACGATCGTTCTCGCAGCGCCCTCCCCCTGCACCATGGACGGAGCGAGCACGATATCGGCAGGGAACCTTGTGGACGACGTCCTGATGATGTCGTGGATCACAGCCCCTGTTTCCGATGTCACCACGCCTATCCTCTTCGGATAGCGGGGAAGAGGCCTCTTGTGGGATGCGGAGAACAGCTCCTCTGCCTCGAGGCGCCTCTTCATCTCCTCGAATCTGAGGAAAAGTTCCCCGATCCCCGATTTTCTCATATTCTCGACTATGAACTGGTAGGAGCCGCGTTGCACGTATATGTCCAGGCCTCCGAACGCCTGCACCTTCATGTTGTTGACAGGTTCGAAGTCCATCCGGGATCTTGATCTGGAGAACAGGGCGCACCGTATCTCGCTCCCCTCATCCTTCAGAACGAAGTAGTAGTGTCCGGAAGCCGCCCTCGTGAGATTGGATATCTCTCCGGATACCCATACGTCCTGGAGGTCCGGCGACGCCTTCAGCATCCCGCGGACACGGGTGTTGAGCTGCGTCACTGTGTACACGGATTCCATGATGGACCCGATGGCGAGCTTCTATTAGCATTTGTTCCGCACGGTGCTCGGAAATCGCTTATAGCCGTCACCGTGATTCCCGTTCATGGACAGGGAGGAACTGATCGGGAGAATGTCGACCGATTCGAAAGGCGGCATAGATCGTCTGATGGAGATGTACGAGGCTCCGTTCGCACGCATGATGGGGATAGAGGTCGTCTCCGTCTCCCCGGACGAGGTCGTCTGCTCCATGGAGCTCCGTCCGGAGATGCTCAACAGCATGGGCAGAGGGCACGGAGCAGCGGTCTACGCGTTGATCGACCATACATTCGCCATAGCGGCGAACCTGGTGCGCGT
>DATC01000025.1:0-7380 GCA_002504495.1 Methanomassiliicoccaceae archaeon UBA537 | reverse complement strand
GATCAACAGGTCCAGGTCGCTCGAGGTGTTCGACGTCAGGGCGTACGACGAAGGAGGAAAGCTCGTCGCCGCTGCAACATGCACCGCGTTCGTCATCGGCAGGGAGGGCAGCCGATGGATAGGATCTGCCCGAATTGCGGAGAGCCCGTTCCGTCGAACAGCATCACCTGCCCCAAATGCTACAGGAAGATGCCGGCCCCGTCCGAATCCGAACGGACCGGCGGGATCTCCGAGGGCCGCCGCAGGAGCCGCCCGGCCGCCGTACTGCTGGATGCGATACCGGGACTCTTCGGTTTCCTCGGTTTGGGTCAGCTGTACATGGGCGACAGGCGTGCGATCCTTCTGACCTTGTTTGGGCTGGTCGTCTTCGTCGCATCCGTCTTCTTCACGGTTCTTCTGATCACGATCCCGTTAGCCGTCCCCATGTGGTTCGTGTACATCGTTCTGTACATCGGATCGCTGGCGCATCTCGTGTTCTTCGTCGATCCCGGGCGCCGTTCTCGGTAAAGACCTCTTCCCCGCAGCTCCAGGAGGATGCAGGAGGCCATCTGCGCCAGATGGAGCGCCCTCCTCCCTCCGTTCGTCTGGGCGGGATCTCCAGGACACAGGGTCTCGTATGCCGATTCCAGCATCCTGCTCTCCTCCGAGACCGGTCCCTTCAGATCCCGGGGCAGCCTCGACGAAAGGGACGGAAGGATCGTAGCGTTCCCGGTGAGGTCCCATGGCTCGAAGGCCAGGTACCTGCCGAATACGTTCCCTGCATCGTATGCCGTGCATTCGTTTCCGAACAGCAGCTTCTGCACATCGGCGACGACGGCATCCAGCGGAGAACCGGTGTAGAGGTCTTCTGCTTCTATTCCGTGATTCTCGGAGAGATAGTCCAGCGAGTTCTTGCCCAGATCCAGCGGGTCCAGGCAGATCCCGTTGCAGTACGTCGTCTCGAATTCGGTCCCCGTGATCCTGCAGATCGCTATCTCCGCCACCTGTTCTTTCGGATAGCCGCCGGCTCCGGTGGCCACGATCTCCACAACATAGGTCTCGGTCATCGTTCTCCTGGATGCAGCAACGAGGCATAATCGTTGTGATAACACGGATTACTGGGATTACTTGGATAACAAGAGATTATTATTATAGAATCTCCGCGTCCGCACGGAACAATATAGACCTGGGAGCTGTACGGGAGACGCGATCGGATGAAGAGACTGAAGACGATAGACGAGCTGTATTCGGAAGTGAAGGATTACGGGATGGTGATCACCAACGATGTCGCGTTGGAAACCGCGTTGAACAGGAGGATAGACACTGCGCGCCTGGGAGATCTGGCCGTAACGCCTCTCCATCTTGTCGCCAAGCTCGCTCCCAAGATCCTGGGTGAGCGTCCGCTCAGCGATCTGGAGCTGATAACCAGGATTTCCGAGGATACGGGGCTCAAGCTGCGCCAGATATACAGCGAGATAATGAAGTTCCGTGAGATCAGATCCTATACGCAGGAGGTTAGAGGGAATCTTTCGAGCCTTGATTCCAAGATCATCTATGATTCGTATGTCTCGTATCCCACGTTGGAGAAGGCTATGGGAATGCTCGATCCCGAGGACAACAGCATCTCCAAGTACTTCGATAAAGCTGTATCCGGTGGAATCGCCATCATAGGTCCCGATTTCTTCAACGATCTCGACAAGCGCTGCAATCCGTTCGATGCCGATATCATAGAGATCTTCACCGACGACGAGTTCCGTATAGATGAGATCAAGGTCGTCGGCAACGACAGGGAGCTCGCCGAGAACGCGGCGGCTCTCATCGATGAGAATAATCCTGCAGACTACGCGATCGTTCTCAGTGCCGGGGATTCCATAGCCGATTCTGTTCGTTCGGCCCTCTATCGTAGGAAGCTCCCGTTCATCAACTCCCTGGAGATGAGCGATGTCCCTCAGATCAGGGATTTCCTGAGCTTCGCCGATGCCGCGCTCGACTATCCCACTCTCCGTGTCCGCAACGTGAGGGAGATGTTCTCCAATCTGAACGGAGGATTCAGCAGGAAGACGGACAACTATCTCCTTTCCAGGATGGATGAGAGGGATCTCTACGGCAAGTCGATAGAGCTGAGGGAGCTGATGCGCCGTATCTCGGAGGAAGGCGTCACATACCGTGACGCGAAGAACGAGGTCTGCGGCAGGAGCGCGAGACCGTAGGTAACGCTTATGCTCGAAGAGCTGGACATGCTCGACCGTATCATCGATCGGGAGACCCTTTCGGAGATCCGCTTCGCCGTCGAGAACGTCCAGGGGCTCACATTGAACGTCCAGAGGCCGGAGAGCGAATGCAAGGGGGTGCTCATAGCCGACTGCAAGAACTCAGTCTACATCGACAGGCCGGTGGTCCTCTACCTCGGCATGGAGCAGCAATGGAACATCCCTGTGGTCGGCAAGAGGTACATCGATGCTGAAAGAGAGGGGGAGGTCAACGCCCTGCGTCTATGTGCGCTTCTACAGCAGGGTCAGAGGCGTCTCTACTGCGTCAACAAGCTCAAGGCCGGTAGTCCTCCTCGTCCATGCCTAGCATTCGATACGCTTTTCCAACGCCCCTGCAGCGATTTCTCTGTGATATGCGGGCGCGTATCCGAGGAGCATTGGGTCGCGTCTTCCGACGATAAAGGAAATGCGGTGCCTTCCTTCGAGATCGGATACGACGATGGAGAGGTGGATGAGCATGGAAGGTCGGGTTCTGTCGGCAGAGGCTCGTTCTCAAAGTCTTCGTTCGACAACTTCGTGGCCTGCCCTAGGAGGTTCATGTTCAGCTCCGTCGTTTCTTCGGAGGAGAGCACGTACACCGAGTTCGGTAATCTCATACACGAGTTCGCCGAAGCCTACGCCGTTGCTCCGGAGAAGATCGATTCGGTGAGCATGGACGAGCTGGTGGACATGGTCGCCCAGAAGTATTCCGGCATATCCTCTCTCGCTGCTTCGGAACTGGATCTGGACAAGATACGCTTGGCGATGACCAATGTGAAGAGATACATCTGCTCCCTGGGCATCCGTCCGGAGCTGAACAAGCCCGTGCCCCCGGCTGACGGCAACATGTTCTTCCGGAGATTCGGAATCGAAATGACGAGCTCCTGGTGCGAGACCGATCATCGCCTGGATTCCAAGCATATTCACGGTATCATGGATCTCCAGGTCGGTTCGTGTATCGTCGACTATAAGACGGGAAAAATGCCGGCGGTTGGCACCATAAAGAAAAACATGTCTATAAGTGCCATTTCGGAAAGACCCGAATTTCAACCGTTGATCTATCTGGCATTAGGGTATGACAAATACGGTGCTGATGCTGAATTCGATCTCTTCTATGCTATGGGAAACGATGTTGATTCGCTTGGCGATGATTTCGATATCAGAGAGAATGTCATCGCAGTAAAGCTTGTCGGGGGCAATGCCATCTCTATGGCCTTGGATTCGGATGAATATGATTCGTATAAAGTGGATCAGGAGATCAAGCCCCATCTGTCCTGTTTGAAGAGGATAATATCGGAATCATGTATCATGGATCCCTCCAAATGGAGTTCCGATGAAGGCATCATATCGTCATTTTTCCGTAATTCCGGACTGAAAGATACCGGTGGCAGACGTAAAAAACTCCAATCTGCCATCAAGAAAATTTCCGAACTCGTGGCTGACGGCATGATCTGCTGCAAGAATGATTCGGAGTGCGTTCTAATCCCTTCAGCAACCATGGATGATTTCCTCCAGTTTGTAGACGAGTGCTATTCCATGAAGGAGGAATGCCTGAAGAACGGATTCCCTGCGGATCCTGCACCCAATATCATATGCGATAAGTGCGATTTCTTCGATCTTTGCACCAGATCGGGACTAGATGTCAATGGGGAGGGTGATATGGATGAGTGAATTGAACGAGGATCAGAAGAGGATGGCCGAGACGCTCGACGGCATGCTCGTCGTCGATGCCGGCCCTGGAACCGGCAAGACGAAGACCATCGTCGACAGGTACATCAATCTGATATCCCAGGAAGGAGTGTCTCCGACCGATGTTCTGCTTCTTACATTCACGAGAAACGCTGCCGAGGAGATGAAGACCCGTATCATGGGCGCACTGACAGCGTTGTGCGATGATGGAGACGGAGGAGACGAATGGCTGTCGAAGTCAAGGCTCGTTCGCGTCCAGACCTTCGATTCGTTCTGCCTTTCCATCGTAATGGATTCGCCGGATCTCGCGACATCCATGTTCGGCATAGTGGAGAAGCTCACTCATTCGGTGAAGATGGAGTCGAACGAATCGGTCAGCAGACAAAGATTCCTCGCCTTTCTTGATGGATTCATACAGGACAATCTAAATGCATACGGGAGATGGACAGCTGTTGGAAACGAGTTCAAGGACGATCTGTATGATCTGATCAACTGTCTCTTGACGAAGGGCATATATCCTCTGTCCAACGGCTGGTTCGGAGGAAGGAACGGAGACGAGCTCCAAGGATCTCCTGATTCAGTCTATGCTTTGATGCAATCGATGAATGAAATGGGTTCCAGAAGTGGCAATTCTCCGATGAGAACATCCGTTAGTGATGCAGTCAATGACGCGAGCGGCTATTCCAGGCTTCCATCTTATTTCGATAAGGAATCGAAGACTGTTCCTGATCAGATGCTAAGGGATGCCGCATACGAGAATCGCGATTCCTTAATAGCGTTCGTCCACGACGTCTATCACGCGTACATACGGGACTGCGTTGTCAGAGACTGTCTGACATTCGGCATCGCCTCGATGATGGCGTTCTCCGTTCTTTACAACAACAAGGCAGTCCGCGAGAGGAGTCGGTTCAAATACATCATGATCGACGAGTTCCAGGATACGAACGCCGCTCAGATCATGATGTCGCTCATGATCCTCGAGAAGCCCAATCTCTGCGTGGTAGGCGATTGGAAGCAGGGGATCTACGGATTCAGACATGTATCGATAGAATTCATACGCGATTTCACCAACAAGGTCAATGAGATAAGGGAGCAGTTGAACGAGGACGGAATAGAACGCGTCCTCTTCGAGATTCCGGAACCATGCATGATTCCGTTCACATTCAACTACAGATCATCTCAACTGATCGTCGATCACGCATTCAATTCACTATATCTGAAAGCCACTAAGAAAGAGAAGTTGAATGAGGATGAACTGCGTTCCAAGATAACGCTTCTGAAATCGATGGGCGATCCCATGTACTCCGATGCGACGGAGGTCAGATTCGCCCAGGCTCCCGAAAAAACGCTGGAGATGGATGCTGTAGAGAGGTGCATCCGCGAATACATCGGTTCGGACAAGTATCCAGTCCGTTCCATGAAGGATGGAAGGATCGAGGAACGCGGAATGAGGCTCGGCGATATAGCCGTTTTATGCCGCACTGTCAAAGGCTGCAGAGCCGTCGTCGATCATCTGGAATCCCATGGGATCCATGCCTATCTGCATGGCGATGTGGAGATCATGGCTACGCGGGAGGGAAAGCTCGCCCTCGCCTGGCTGAGATACATGAGCAACGACCACGATCCGCGCGGAATCTGCGCTATAATGGCGGATCTCGGCTACGGCATCGATGACTGCTATGCGGTATCGAAGAAGCCGGAGCTGGCGCCTGTGGCGATATCATCTCAGAAGAAGCTCCTACGCTCGAAGAGGCTCAGGACCAACGAGCTATTGACATCCATATTCGAGTGGTACGGGATATCAAACGACATCTCTCAGACTATAGTGAACGTCCTGTCGGATCTCCATCGCGGTTCCATGATGACGATCTCCGATCTGATAGAATTCATAGAAGAAGATCTGTCCGGCGGCAAGAGGTCCGCGTACACCGTTGACGGAGCCATCGGAACCGATGCGGTCGCGGTGATGACCATGCACAAGGCCAAGGGGCTGGAGTTTCCGACGGTCATCATCCCGTATATCGATACGAAGACGATGCCGCTCAGCAACAGCAGGCGCCCCATATTCCATATAGATGGAATCGCAGGATTGAGATGCAGTCGCACAGTGTTCGATTTCGGAGGCTATTCGAAGATCGTGAAGTCATGGAAGACAGACCTCATAGATGCCGCCACATCCGACCGTCGTCAGAAGGACGGATACGATGAGGAGAGGCGTCTCCTATTCGTCGCCATGTCCCGCGCCAAGCAGTACGAGACCTTGATCTCCGGTCCGGAACCTTCGTTATTCATGACTAGTCTCTGCGACGATCCCCAATCATCCATGACCATCGAGCGGCTGGAGCTGGACTCCGAACACGCTTCTGATGTCGTTTCAGAGAAGCCCGATCTCTCCGGATACGGATCACGCATCGCATCCTTCTCGGTCCACGAGCTGCTGAAGCTAGATTTCGAGAATGTAGGCGAAGGTGCTGTCGCGGACGAGGTGGCAGCCGAAGGCAGAGGGAAGGAGTACGGGACCAAGGTCCATGAGGAGGCCGACAGGATGCATACCATGGGCATAGTCCTGGATGACTATCCAGAGAGCAGATGGATCGCCGAAAACGTCCTCTCCCGCATCAGGAGTCCGTGGGGGCGCGGGGACTACGCAACCGACTACGTGGACTCGTTCTCCGAACAGGGTTGCACCCTCCCATTGGATGATCCAAAGGTGGTCATCCGTGGCATCATCGATCTTCTGATAGTGTTCGAGGACAGAGTGGAGGTCCACGACTACAAGACGGACGGATCCAAGGCGAATCAGGGAGAGTACGAGCTCCAGCTGTCCGTGTACGCCCATGTGGTCAAGCGCGTCTATCCGAATCTGCCCGTCAGATGCTTCATAGACTATGCTTATCTGGGAGAGACGATAGAGTTCGATCCTCTCCCATTCGAACGCATCGAGGAGCGCGTCAGAGAGGCATCGGAACGTTCCGTCAATGGGGAATGAACCGTGCGACGTGTCATATACAGGTGAACGTTAGGACAGCCCATGAAAGGACTGACCTCCGCTGAAGTCGCATCCCGCAAGGCCGACGGGCTCGTCAATGACGCGGAGGTCCGGTCCAGCAGGACCTATTCTGATATCTTCGTCAAGAACGCATTCACACCGTTCAATCTGGTCCTCTTCGCTCTCGGAATCCTATTGCTCGTATGCAGGGAGCCTGTCAGCGCCGTATCGGCCACGGGGATCATAATAGTCAATATCATGATCTCCACAGTCCAGGAGATGCGCGCCAAGCGCAGGCTGGACAAGATCTCCCTCCTCACCAGGCCCACCGTCACGGTCGTAAGGGACGGTATGGAGCAGACCGTCGATCAATCCGAGGTCGTTAAGGACGATACAGTCGTGCTTCGTGCCGGCGATCAGGCCGTCGTCGATGGGACCATAATCGATTGCAGGTCGGCGGAGATGGACGAATCG
>DATC01000053.1 GCA_002504495.1 Methanomassiliicoccaceae archaeon UBA537 | reverse complement strand
TAGATCTTCGTTCATCTGAGGATAAACGCATCGATTGGACGTCGCACGACGGCTCCGATGTCGCGGAATCCCCGAAGCATCCGTGCCATCAGGTATAAACGCCCGGAGCAATCGGTCCCTCATGACTCTGTTCGACGAGTACTGCGACAGGATCGCCGCCCTCCCCGCCGAGGACAAGGCGTCCATGATTGACCAGCTCACAGCCGACATCCTTCCTGCGCTGGAGGAGGTCACCGAGGACGGCGCCGGAGCCGTCGAGGCGTACGTGAACTTCATCCTCTGCGCCGTCGCATCCGACGGGAAGCTCGCGGAAGAGGAGTACCTGCTGCTCAAGCCCCTCTTCAACGACATCGCCGGCGGAGACGCCACCTACGAGGACGCTCTCGACGTCTTCAAGGCGGCCGGACTCGAGGACCCGGAGAACTACAAGAAGGCCGTCGACCTCATGGTCGACATCATCGGAGAGGTCTCCGAGGAGCTGAAATACGACATCGTCACCCTCTGCCTCCTGGTCTGCGCCATCGACGGCGAGGTCACCGAGAAGGAGAAGGAGTGGATCGGCCAGCTCGCCGACGACAACTTCGGACTCACCCCCATGGAGCAGATCGAGGCCTACCTCGACGAGGCGAAGACGTTCGTGCTCGCCACGGAGGACGGACTCCAACCCAGGATGAGAGTCCTCGGCTTCAAGTGCAAGGTCGACGGGAAGCTGTGGTTCGCCGTCGGCACCTTCAAGGAGGTCTACGAGCAGCTCCTCGACGATCCCAAGTGCGAGATCCTCGCCGCCAACGGCGCCACCTTCCTCCGCTGGGACGGCGTCGCCGTCTTCAAGAAGGACCCGAGGTTCATGGAGGAGGCCGCGAAGGCCATGCCCCAGGTCGTGGAGATGTACAGGCAGATGGGAGCCACCCTCGCCTTCTTCACCCTGGAGAACGGCTCTGCGGAGATTGTCTCCGTCACCAACGAGAAGAAGGTACTCTTCTGATCCCAACGGAGGGGCGGAAGGCCCCTCCCTCTTCCAGGACAGCGGTTCGACGGGCACCGGACCCGCTCCGACCTTGCTTATATAACGCAGATGCCATCATTCACTCATGGACGAGGTGAAGGAGTACACGTTCGAAGAGCTCCGTCAGATCGTCGGAGCCATCGCCTCCGAGTACGGGATACTCAAGGTGTACCTCTTCGGCTCCAGGGCCCGTGGAGATAACCGCCCCGATAGCGATTATGACTTCTGCATCGTTGCACCCGAAGGCATGGGCCTGTTCAAGATGGGGGGATTCTATGGCAGACTGGAGGAAGCTCTCGGCACGGAGATCGATATCGTCAGCGAAAGGGCCATGAAGGACGACTTCAGCAGAGAGGTCCTCAGAGACAGGAGACTGCTCTATGAGGCGTGATATCAAAAGCCTGAACCTCATCATCGGATACTGCGACGATGTAGCATCCGATATCATGCGCTTCGGTGATGACATCGAGGACCTGATGAGCGACGAATCATATCAGAGATCCACAGCGAAGTCCATCGAACTCATAGGCGAGAGGGTCAAAAGACTCTCTGATGATGTCACATCCCGCTTCAAGGAGATCGACTGGCATGAGATATGCAAAATGCGTGATTTCATGGCGCACCAGTACGAAGAGGTCGATCTGGAGTTTCAATGGTCCACCATGAAAGATGATCTCCCGTTCCTGAAACAGTATTGTCAGAGGATAGTGGCTATTCTCGAATCGGAATCCGACCAGGATGGCGAATGACCGCAGAAGACGACCAGAGCATCGTCTCCAGATCCGGATGCGGGTGCCGAATAAGACGGGGGACTGACGCGCGACCCTCTTTTTCCGAACATTTTACGTCGCCCGGACGATTCATGCACGATATGCCGGATTCGATCACCCTCAAGGTCGCGAGAGCGAAATCGCAGAACGAAGCTGGATACGGGCGCGCCAGAATGGACTCCGCGTCCCGCAGGGCACTCGGTGCGGAGCTCGGCGACACCGTATCGATAACCGGGAAGCGCTCCGTCGTAGCCAAGGTCTTCAAGTGCGACCCGGAGGACGAGGGGCGCGGACTTATCTTCATCGACGGCCTCACCCGCACCGGCGCGGGCGTCAGCGTCGACGAGAACGTGGAGGTTAGCAGATGCGAGCCCCCTCCCGCCGAGAAGATCGTCCTGGCACCGAACATACCCGACGGCAAGAGGATCAGATTCGAGGACGACATCGAACGCCTGTTCCTCAAAGGACTGCTCAACCGCCCGCTGGTGGCCGGCACAGACATCATAGTACCCAATATCGCCCTTACAGGCAACCGCTCCACGTTCTACGTCTCCTCCACAGTCCCCGAAGGACCGGTCATCGTGCGTCCGGACACCGTCGTATCAGTGAAGGACGTCGCCGATGTCCAACCGTCGGAAGAGCAGGAGGCCTGCGGCGAGAAGAAGGGAGGGCGCCGCATCACATACGACGACGTCGGCGGACTGGACGAGGAGCTCGGACGCATGCGCGAGATGATCGAACTGCCTCTGAAGCACCCCGAGCTGTTCGAGAGACTGGGCATCGAGGCACCCAAGGGTGTCCTGCTCTACGGTCCCCCCGGCACCGGGAAGACGCTCCTTGCAGAGGCGATAGCCAACGAATCGGGCGCGACCCTCTTCTCCGTCCGCGGCCCCGAGATAATGGGCAAGTACTACGGACAGAGCGAGGAGCGCCTCAGGGAGATCTTCAGGAAGGCCGAGGATAAGGCCCCGAGCATCATATTCCTCGACGAGATCGATTCGATAGCCCCCGACAGGGAGGACGCTTCGGGAGAAGTGGAGAGGCGCGTGGTCGCCCAGCTCCTTGCCCTGATGGACGGCCTCGGAGGAAGAGGAGGCGTCGTGGTCATAGGAGCCACCAACCGCGAGGGGTCGATAGATCCCGCCCTCAGACGCCCCGGGAGATTCGACAGGGAGATGGAGATCGGCATCCCCGGGATCGACGGCAGGGCGCAGATCCTGTCCGTGCACATGAGGGACATGCCGCTGACTGCCGATGTCACAGCGGAGAGGCTCGCGGCCGTCACCAACGGCTTCGCGGGCGCGGACCTGGCCGCTCTATGCAGGGAGGCCGCTCTGCACTGCGTCAGCACGCGCATCGAGGAGATGGACCTGGACAAGGCCATCCCATCGGAGATGCTCGAATCCCTGCGCGTGTCCATGGACGACTTCTCCGCCGCGCTCTCGGAGGTCGAGCCCAGCGGCATGAGGGAGGTGCTGGTCGAGATCCCCAAGGTGTCATGGAGCGACATCGGCGGATTGGACGACGTCAGACGCCGCATAGACGAATGCGTGATGTCCGTCGACGGAGAAGACGCCTGCGAGAGGCTGGGCATCGAGCCGGGGAGGGGGATCCTCCTATACGGCCCCCCGGGCACCGGGAAGACGCTGATCGCCAAGGCCGTGGCCAACGAATCGGGATGCAACTTCATATCGGTCAGCGGACCGGAGATCGCCAGCAAATGGTTCGGCGAATCCGAGAAGACGGTCCGGAGGATATTCCGCAAGGCCAAGCAGATGTCCCCGTGCATCGTGTTCTTCGACGAGCTGGACTCCATCGCCCCCGCCAGAGGATCCGGCGGCTCCGAGGGGTCGGAGAGGATCGTGGCCCAGTTGCTCACGGAGATGGACGGCGTGGGCGATCCGCGCCGCGTGACCGTCATAGGCGCGACCAACCGTCCCGACGCCGTGGATCCGGCCCTTCTGAGACCCGGAAGGTTCGACGGCCTGGTCCTCGTCGGCATGCCCGACCTGGAATCCAGACGCTCGATCCTCAGGATACACACGTCGAGGATGCCGCTGAACGGCGTGGACCTGGATTCCGTTGCCGCCTCTACCGACGGGTACACCGGAGCGGACCTCGCGGCGCTCTGCAGGGAGGCGGCGCTCTGCGCCTATCGCGAGGACAGGGGCGCGAACGGGGTGCTCCAGAAGCACTTCGATTCCGCGCTGGAGGAGATAGCCCCGTCGGTCTCCAGGGAATCCGCCGAGGCCTACGAGGCCATGGGGCGCTCGCTCAGAAGAAGAAGGACCCCTTGGAACGACAACCCGTTCTACGGGCGATCGCAGATCCTTGGCCATGTACGGGAGATCCTCGGAGAATCCTAGGGAGCGGTAGTATCCGCGGACACCTACGCCGCTGGTGACCCTTATGCGCCTCCTGCCCGACTCGCGTGCTATGCGCTCGGCCTCGGAGACGAGCCTCCGACCGAATCCGCGGTGCTGTATGTCGCCGTCCTCCCCTATCGCAGCCGGATGCCCGAACACCTTCAGCTCGCGTATGGTGGCGGCGTCGCCTGAATCCAGCCTGAGGCGGACGTATCCGACTATGCGGTCCCCGCTCGTGAACGATATGAAGTACTCCGTCCCCCCGCTGGCCTCGTAGACCTCGTCGCAGAGCTCGGCCGCATCGAGGTCCACGATGTCCTCCGAACGCCCCACCTCCCTGCAGCGGATGCATCTGCACGGAGTCCCGCGCATCCTCATCAGCTCAAGGACCGGTTGGCGGATGTTGCTCTTGGTTATCCCTGCGACGATCTCCGTGGCGGGGATGTCCCTCTGGACCCTCTGTATGCGGACGTAGTCGGGGACGATGGCCTTCATCCTCGCCAGGAGCTCCGTCGCCGTCGCCTCGTCGTACGGAACATACTCTCCGCGCTCCCACATCTCGTGGACGCGGGTCCCTGCGACGACCAGCAGGGTGTAGAACTTCAGCATATCCGGACGGTACGCGGGATCGTCGAACACCTTCCTGAAGCACTCGAGGTCATGGTCCGGATCGGACCCGGGCAGCCCGGGCATGATGTGGTAGCAGACCTTCAGACCGTGGCTCCTGCATCTCGCGGTGCAGTCGCGGACCTCCGCGGTGCCGTGCCCCCGCTCCATGCCGGCCAGGATATCGTCGTCGAGGATCTGCACTCCGAGCTCCACGCGGGTGGCCCCCAGGCGCATGGCCCGCTCGATCTGCTCGTCCGTGAACACGTCCGGACGGGTCTCCACGGTCATCCCGACGCATCTGCGGGATGCCGTCTCGTTGATCCTCTGCGCCTCCTCCAGCGTATCGGAGTCGCGGCCGTTGAGGGCGTCGAAGCAGCGCTTGACGAACCACTCCTGATACTCCGGATCCCTGCTTGTGAAGGTCCCGCCCATGATTATGAGATCCACCTTCCCTGCGCTGTGGCCGATCTCCTCCAGCTGGCGGACGCGGTCGGTCACCTGCAGCCATGGATCGAAGGCGTCGCGCGCGGCCCTCCTCGCCGCCGGCTCCTTGCCCGTGTACGACTGCGCCGATCCGTTGGAGACTCCGCCGGGACAGTACGCGCATCTTCCGTGGGGGCAGTCGTGGGGCGACGTCATTACCGCCACCGCGGCCACTCCGCTGACGGTGCGCGAGGGCTTCTTGATGAGGAACGGAAGGAGGAGAGGCCTCAGGTCCTCCGGGGTGCGGGCCAGAACATCGGAGTTCGGCGGGACGCCGGACAGACCGTGCTTCTTGCAGAGCTTGAGCTTGAGGTTCTGGAAGGAATCGCGGTCGTCGACCTTCCCGGTCCTGACCGCTTCGATGAGCTCATCGGAGAGCAGGTCCAGAGGCTCAGCCATACAGAGCGCTCTCGTCCTTGGGCTTCTTCGGCTCTTCCGGAGCGGCCGCGGTCTGCTTCATCGAGACGATCGACGACGCGTTGAGGAACACGATGCCGTCGGACGTCTCGAAGACGAACGCCGTCTCGGCGCCCATGGCGGCCATGCCCTTGTACGTCCCCTCCACGGAACCGTCCCTGGAATCCGTGATCCTGTACACGACGACGAACCTCGCGTCCTTCTTTATGGAATAGTCCTCTGCCATCATTCACGCCTCTCTTTCATGAGTTCCTGCAGATGCGCTACGGACTTGCGGTAGTTCTCCATGGCCATCTGCACGTTGGATTCGGTGAAGCTCCACGCCTTCACGAGGTCCCCGTACCTTATGCGGTACCCCTTGCGGGTCTGCCCGTCTGAATCCACGTCCACGGCCTCCAGGAGGTCCATGGACTTCAGCTTGTTTATGTGGCGGTAGATCGTCGGCTTCGTGGTCCCCAGCAGGGAGGCCAGGTCCTCCACGGTCCATGCCTTGGCGGGGTGGGCGACGAGGTAGTCCATGAAGAGCCTGTACGGCACGCTGTCCCTCACCTTGATGACGCCGGTCTTCGGATCGTAGCCTTTCGGGAGATACCCGATCTGCATCAGAAATGTCTCCGCGACGACGTATATGTCGTCCTCCCCGGTCATCGGTGTGTTGCTAACGACCTGCAGCTCGAACAAGATCCATGCCTCTCGACCGTGTAAGTTAAGCTCGCATTTAAACTTGGTAGGTGCGCTTCGCGAGATCGATCGCGGCTCCCCGCGGTATACTATATACGGCCTCCCTCCGGCGTCCGTGACGTCGCAGTCCAGGCCGTACGCCTCCATGATCGTCCCGGGCGTCACGACCTCCCACGGCGTCCCGTCGGCCTTCACAGCGCCGTCCGCCAGCAGGACCATGCGGTCGGCGTACCGTGCGGCGAGGTTGATGTCGTGGCAGACGACGACGGCGATCAGCCCTTCGGCCTTGGAGATGTCGCGGAGGAGGCGCATGACCTCCATCTGATGGCGCAGATCGAGATTCGACGTGGGCTCGTCCAGAAGGATGATCTCGGCCTCCTGCGCCAGACCGCGGGCTATCATGACCCTCTGGCGCTGCCCGGAGGAGAGGGCATCGAAGCGCCTGCCCGCCAGATCCTGGATGCCGAGCATCCTCAGGCACCGGGCGGCCATGCGGAGATCCTTCCGGCGCGATGACTCCGAGGACAGCGGATGGCGCCCCATCAGCACCGTGTCCAGCACTGTCATCGAGAACGCCTCCTCCGAAGCGTTCGGGACGTAGGCGACCCTGCGCGCTATCTCCGACCTGCGCATGTCCGAGAGGTCCGTCCCGTCCAGCACGACCCTTCCCTCCGCAGGCTTCTCCAGCCTGTTGAGGGCATGCATCAGCGTGGTCTTTCCGGCGCCGTTGGGGCCTATGATGCACACGAGGCCCGGATCCCTCAGACTCAGGTCGAGCCCGCTGCATACGAGGATGTCTCCGTATCCCATGCCGAGGCCTTCGGCCGAGATGCCCGTCACCATACCTCGCCCCTCCTGGTGAGCAGGATGGCCATGAACAGCGGACCGCCTATCATGGCAGTGACCACGCCTATCTGAAGGGTGGAGCCCATGATGAGGAATCCGACGATGTCGCACAGCAGCATCATGAGCGCACCCATGAGCGCGGATGCGGGGATCAGCAGGCGGTTGTCCGGACCGATGAGCATCCTCGCGATATGAGGCGACACCAGCCCCACGAATCCTATAACGCCGGTGAAGCTGACTATCCCCGCGGCGACGAACGAAACGAGTCCCAGGCACAGTATGCGGACCCCGTCTATCGGGATTCCCAGGGACCTGGCGTAGTCGTCCCCCGCGTTCATCGCATTGAGGGCGCGGGACATCAGCATGAGCATCGCGCATCCTGCGATAGTGGTGCCCGCCATCACGGGGATGGTGCTCCATGTCGTCATCCCTATGCTGCCGACGCTCCAGGTGTACACGCTGGAGGCCGAGTTCGGATCGGCCTTCAGCATCATGTAGGACTGGAACGCGTTGAAGATGTACATGATCGCGATGCCGGCGAGGATCATCATCGCAGGAGACGGCTTGCGCCAACGCGATATGACGGCGATGACGAGGGCGGGCACCATGGCGAATACGAAGGCGTTCGCGACGCGCCCGAAATATCCCTCCGCCAGACCGATCCCCAGGGTCATTGACAAGGTCGCCCCGAAGAGCGCTCCGGAGGAGATGCCGGCGGTGTACGGGTCCGCTAGAGGATTCTTCATGAGGCTCTGCATCGCCGCACCCGCCGCCGCGAGGCCCGTGCCGGCGATCACGGCCGTGAAGGCCCTCGGAAGGCGCTGTTTCCACACCACGTTGTCCAGCATGGATCCGTCGGGCCCCTCCGTCAAATGCCTCCACAGCGCGGCAAGGGCATCTGCCGCGCCGACACTGTAGTCTCCGATCGCGAGCCTCGCTCCGAACAGGAGGAGCACCCCTCCGACGAGAAGCGCCAGAACGACGGCCGCCTTTCTCGAAGCGGTCTCGCCGATGCGTACGACGGCGCCCTCCGCATCATCCTCGTTCTCCGCCCACGACTCGTACATCGTTCACCTGCCGCCGTACATGATGTTGCGCGGATCCCCGTCCCCGCAGTACAGGAGGTTCATGCCGCGCGTGCCGTCGGCCCCGTAGAAGCTCCAGGCGTCGGATATCCCGATCCAACCGCAGTACGCGTCGACGTAGCCGGCGAGGACGTCCTGGGCCTCCTTCTGCGTCGAGCAGCCGAAATGAGCCAGGAACTCGTCGTTGTACATCCAATAGCACAGTATGAGCTGGTTGAGCACCTCGGAGACGCCGCTGCTGAAGGAGTATCCGGACACGCATATGTTCAATCCCGGCATCGCATCGGCCCCGAGCCTGTCGCACCACTTTTCATAGACGCCCTCCATGTACGACGCCTTGGCCTGCTCGGAGATCTGGAACGGGGTCCCCACCATCAGGACCAGATTCCTGAGGGAATGGTCTGCGTACATCGCCGATACGGCCTCGTCGGCTATCGAGTTGCCGTGGCCTCCGCTGCCGCCCCCGAGATACGATCCCGCGGAATCGAATACGCGGAGGGACATCAGCGCCGCATGCTCTCCGGTGTACGTTCCCAGGAGGGACAGCTCGTCGAGATAGCCGTAAGCCGCGGCCGCACCGACGGAACGGTCGGAATCGGGCGTGGATGCGACGATGTCGGCTACGACGTCCATGCATCCATCGTACCAGGAGACGTACATCTCCGCGCCTTCGACGCATTTCAGAAGATACGCGAGGGTGATGAAGCCGTACATGGTCTCCCCGTACTCCCATGACGCCACGCGGACGATCTGCACATCGGTTCCGGCGAAGACGGACTCCATGGTCGGACCGTACGAGTCCCGGGTTCCGCATACCACGGTCACGCCCCCGTACATATCGGAAGCGCGGGTGATGGATTCCGTGTCGGGCTCGTTGCAGCTGCCGACATCGATCATCTTCGAGAAATCGAAGAGGGATGCATACTCCTCATGGTACTTTCCGGTCGTTATCCTGTTGTCGAATCCGACCACGAGATCCTTCCCGCCCATGGCGAGGACGGTATCGAGAACCGGGGCGATGATCGTTATCACCTTGTCGCTCCCGGTCATATCATAGGACGCGATGCGCTTGTCCACGTCGATATAGTGGATCATCCCGACCTTGCTCCAGTCGCCCGATGCCTGGGCCGCTACCATCCTGTCCACCATGATCGCGTCCTCGCGATCCACGACGCCGTCGTTATTGGCGTCGCACATGTAGACCTCGGAATAGTTGTCGTATCCCGTCTCGACGACCTTCCTGATCACCTCCGCATCCGATGCCGTGATGGCATCATCGAGATCCGCATTCCCCAGCACGGCGAGATGCGCCGGATATCCGCTCGGCGAGAAGCCGGATCCATCGTCCCGATCTGCGAAGACGATGAACAATGAAGCCGCGAGCACTATGACTACCGCGACGACCGCTACAAGCTTTCTGCTTTCCATGGTAGCACCTTTCGTACGGCCGATGCGGAGTGCGTATTTAATAGAACGTATAAAAAAATAAAAAACGTGTTACTGAAGGCGGAACGAATGGCGTCGGCGGATATCGCGGACGAAGCATCAGATCAGGTCCTTGAGCCGATCTATGGCCTTGAGAACACTGTTGTAGGGTATCGCCCTGGAGACCGGGATCGCCAGGATCTTCTCTATGGTGGGGGCGACGATGGGCGCGCAGACCACTCCGAGAGCTCCGTCGCGTTCCGCCCTCACCGCCACTATGATGGCGTCCTCCACCGTGGAGACGGGATACTCGCGTATGGCCACCTTCAATCCGTCGAGATCGATGGTCTTCGGAAGATTCTCCACGACCATCGTGCTGGCGATGACTGCTATGAAGTGCGAATCATCGGGTTCGACGAGGATCTTGAGGGATTTGATCACCTGACGGACGGTGCGCAGATTGGGCTCGCGCTTGTCCTCCAGGATCTTGTACATGGTGCTCTGCGATATGCCGGAGGCCTGGCAGAACTCGTTGAGGGACATCTTCAGCTCGTCCTCCAGTATGCTGCGGAGGGCCTTCTGGAAACCCCCCTCTTCCCTCAGCATCCCCGATATCAGATCGGATACTGTCATCTGGTGCCCCTCGCATGATCGGCGGCGGACATACCGGCGACGCAACCCTCCCCCACGGCCTTGGCGACCTGATACGGCCTCCCGGTGATGTCTCCGCAGGCGAAGAGGCCGGGAACGCCGGTGGCGCAGGCGCGATCGACCTTCAGGGAATCGTCGAACTCCGGCATTGCGCCGAGATCCATGGCGAGATCGACGGACGACCTCGCGCCCAGCTCTATGAAGATGCCGTCGACCGGGATGACGGCGCCGTCCTCCAATGTCACGGATCCCACTCTGGCCTCGCCGTCGATGGATACGGGGCGGGAATCATGGACGACCGCTCCGGCGGCGACGGCCTTGGAGACGAGATGCTCGGACGCCTCGGATGCCCAGCGGATCCAATGCGTCTCGGAGGCGTATCCCGTCATCAGCTCGGCGGCCACCGCGGCCTCGGAGCCGTTTCCTATCACGGCGACCCTGCGACCCTTGTAGAAGTTGCAGTCGCATACCGCGCAGTAGCTGACGCCCTTGCCGAAGAACTCCTTCTCCCCGGGCACGCCGAGCTTCTCGCGGGATACCCCTGTGGCCAGAACGATCGCGCGGGAGACGAGGACGTCGCCGTTGTCGAGCTCCGTGCGGAAGACCCCGTCGGATCCGGATGCGCCTATGACGTCCGATTCCATCAGGACGGCCCCGGCATCGACGGCCTGGACGCGTCCCTCCGACAGCAGGTCCTCTCCCGGAACCGTCCCGGTCCCGAGATAGTTGGATATGCTCGCTCCGTGCAGAGCGCTTCCGGACGCCTTTCCGACGACGGCCACGGAGGCCTTCTTCCTGGCGATCTGGATCGCGGCCTGCAGTCCGGCGGGACCGGCTCCTATAACGACGACGTCGAAATCCATCAGAGCCTGTCCACGATGGCGATTATGTCTTCCTTGGGTCTCAGTCCGACGAGCGTCTCCGCGAGCTCCCCGTTCTTGAAGAAGAGCAGGGTCGGAATCGCATCGATGCGGTACTTCTCGGCTATGGCGCCGTTCTCATCGGTATTGAGCTTGGCGACCGCGGCCCTGCCTTCGAGATCGGCGGCCGCCTCGTCGACGATGGGTCCCATGCGCCTGCAGGGGCCGCACCAAGGGGCCCAGCAGTCGACGACCGCGATTCCGTTCGACTTCACGAATGATTCGAATGTGTTACCATCGAGTTCTGCTACCATTGCGGAACACTCCTCGGAGCATATCTAGGCCGTAGTATTTCAAAGGCAGGATTCGGAGAAAAATGACGAACAGGCCCGCGGACGAAAAGCCCGACGGTCCTGTGAAGAAATCGGGGATCGCAGGATCCCCATGCGTTTGGCGAGCTCCAGCTCGGGATACTCCCCGATCTTCCCGGGGATGCAGTCCAGATCCTCTCCGTAGAGGAGGGAGAGCTCGCGATGCAGATCCTCCACGCGTTCGGCTCCGCGGACGGCCCCCTTGTTGAAGAGCTTCTCCACGGAATGCATGTGATCCACGACGCGGTTGTCGCTGACCATGTTGTCCGCATGGGCCACGATCTTCTCCTCCAGTGTGCTCGGCATGTAGTCTGCCGGAGGCAGGCCCATCTCCTCCACATCCTCCGCATCGAGCCCTGCGCCGGTATGCTTGCGGATTATATCCTGGAGAGCGACCGGGAGCCCGTACGACGCGGCGATCTGCGACCCCACGTACGCGTGCATGATGGAATGGTCCTTCGACCTGCCTATGTCGTGGAGCAGCGCTCCCGCCAAGACCAGATCGCGGTCCACGCCGTCTATGCGGGAGATCATCTCCTTGGCGACGGCCTCGACCGTGCAGCAGTGGATGACGACCCTGCGCTTGCATCCGGCGTCCTCAAGATAGCCGATGCATTCGGCCTCGTCAGGGATCGTGTTCGACAACGGTCTTCCCCCTCTCGTTGGGCACGACTTCGAGATGGCCTCCGCGATCCTCGTAGAGCGCCTTCCCGCCTGTCAGCTGGTAGAGGAATATCGACATGGCGGCGATCTCCGAATGAGGCTGGTTGCCGACGGAGACGTTGAAATCCGCCCTCTGATAGACCTCTGCAGGAACCTTCTCGGCTCCGACCACTATGAGCAGGTCCTCGTCGAGCGGGATCTTGGGCACCGCCTCGTCGAACCTCTGGCCGTACATCGTGAGATGGACCACTTTGCCGGGCCAGTTCTTGATCTTGGATTTCCAGGGCACGCCGGTCTCTATGGTGAAGTCCCCTCCGAAGCGGCCCACGACGCTGCGAATGCTCTCCTCGAGAACGGGATCCTCCGTATCGACGAATATGCCCTTGGCTCCGAGCGCACGCGACGCCAGAGCCACGTGCGTGGTCACCCTCTTGTCCCTCTCGGGACGGTGACCGATTCTCATTATCCATATTCCGGCCATCTTCACTCATCTTTGATGAGTTCGATCCTGTGGCCGCGGTAGTCCATCTTGACGGACCTGCGGACGAGGCTCTTGAGCATGGTGGAGGACAATCCCAGAGCCTCGGCGATGTCGCCGGAGAACCGGCCGTCCTTTCCGACCTGCTCCAGGATCTTGTTCTCGATCTCCGCGTACTCCTCGTCGCTCATCATGGCCGCGGTCAGGACATCGCTGATCTCGTACACGGGCCACTGGGCGTTGATGCTGAAAGACGTGTAATAGGTATGGTAGGACTTCTCGGGATAGCCGCCGTCCTTGGAAAGCCAGCGGGTCTCGACGAGCTTCATCTTCTCGAAGAAGGTGATCGCATCCCTTCCTTCGGGACCGAACTTCTGTTCGATCTCGTCGGCGGTCCTCCATTCCAAGGTCACCTCTTTCAGGACATCCCTTTTCACGGATGTATCAACGGACCTCAGCATCGGAACCAGCTCCGACGGTTCGTTGATGACCTTGATTCTTGTCATGAACCGTATGCATGACTTAGAGCGTATATAATGGTGAAGTGTGTCGATGGACAAAATATTGAAATAGTATAATAAAGGCGCAAAGAACCATCATCGACGACATGATGCATCCATGCATCTGGAACGACGGGTGTGCCAGCATCGCGGACCCATGAACGGTTGCTCATGCATCCATCGCCGTCGGACGGCCTTTCCCGATCGGCATCGACCGCAGGAAGATTTCATCGCAAAGGTTTATAGCCAGTCCTACCAATCCATCGCCCATGAAAGCCAAGAGCAACGAGCCCTATCTCGTTTGGCAGTGCATGAACTGCCACAAGTGTTTCTCTGGCCCGGACGGAGAGCAGAAAGCTCTCGATTGTTGCGGATCGGTCACCCAGGGATGGTGGGCCAACTACAACAAGTGGGGCAAGCAGAAGTGGTACGGCCGCTGAGCGGCTATTCGAAACCATTTACCAAATCCATTACGATTCTACGAGAGTGCCGAATGAGCGTCAAGAACGATCCCGTCCACAATCTGGCTGAAGCCTTGGAGCTCTTGGAGCGCCATGTCTCGATACTCCGCACGGTGAAGACCAATCAGCCGATAGGCCTCATACGCCTTTCCGAGATGACCGGCATCCCGAAGCACCGCGTAAGATACTCCCTGAAGATCATGGAGCAGCAGGGCATCATCATCCCTACTCCGGACGGGGCCACGGTCTCCGATCAATACGACGACTTCATGGCCGATATGGCCGTCTCCGTGGAGAAATTCACGGAGGAGGTCGCGTCCCTTCGCGATCTCCTGTGCCATCGATCTTTCCGAACGCCCTGACGAACTCCTCCGCGTACCGATCGTCCGATTCTACGGCCTGCATGAATCTTCTGCGGATCAGGGCATCCATGTAATAGGATCTGATATCGGCTACAGTGCGCCTTTTCGGTCCGGAAGGCCCGCGATCCATCAGCACCCAGAGGAATCCGTCTGTAGCGACCCCTCTGCGTACATTCGAGCGTTTGAGAGCCGAACACGCCTGCGCCTCCGCATCGTTCAACGGATGATTCATCGGTACGACCGCTACAACGCACTCTTCGAAACCGGTGGAATCGAATGCCCTCTGCACATATCCGAGACGCGCCATGACAGGCACCACCATCACGCGGAAGGTCATGATCAACGGAGACTCTCCATCGATCGGATCCTTGAAGCGTAGCATCGAACGACCGCACACGATCGCCCCGCATCTGTCGCGACCTAGTATTGCCTCCAGCTCGTGTACGGCGCCGTCGCAGATGTCGGCTAGAGGATTGCACATGACGGCATCTACGCGCAGACGTTCTTAAAGGCGAAGAAGGGAGGTCGGTGAAAACCCGGTAGAACAATGATGGAGCAAACCATCGACTACAATGGAGACGGAAAGACAAGGGATGAGTGGGCCCGTCCGGATTTGAACCGGAGTTACGTACACCCCAAGCACGAAGGATACCAAGCTACCCCACGGGCCCACAATTCGGCGAATTGGTTTCTACGTAAAAAGGTTTGCCCTCGACGGACGCACCGCCGAGGGATTGGAACATCATCCGAGAGGAGCGATGTCCTTTATGAGGTCGGCATGGGAGACGATCATTCTGCGGCAGCAGTATCTCTCGAATCCGAGACTGTCGAGGACCTCCTTGGGGTCCTCACCCATGCTGACGCGCTTCTCGTACTCGGGGTAGGCAGAGCCCACGACCTTTCCGCATGTAAAGCATCTGACCGGAATTATCATGCCAATATCTCCTCAACGGTAGGACTTCTGCTTCTTGGCGCGCGCACCGGGACCCATGGGGTTCTTGGGCAGCTTGCGCCTGTCGTCGTTGATGAGCAGAGACCTGTCGTACTGCCTGAAGATCGCCTCGAGCTCCTCATCCTTGTAGAAGTCGACGAGTCCTCTTGCGATGGCGGTCCTGGCAGCCGCGGCCTGTCCCATGACTCCGCCGCCCTGAACAGTGACGGCGATATCGACGCCCTGGGCCCTCTCGGGAACAAGACCGAGGGGCTCCTCGATCTTGAGCCTGGCGAGCTCGGGACTGTAGACGTCCAGAGGGACCTTGTTGACGGTCACTCTTCCGGTTCCGGCCTTGACGACAGCCCTGGCGATGGCGGTCTTCCTCTTTCCGCTGGTGTTCACGACATCAACCATGGTATCATCTCACATTGGACCCCAGGAATTTGGAAACGGCTCCCAGAGTGGTGTACTTGCCGGTGATCTTTCTGACAGCCTCTGCGGGCCTCTCCTTCTCGACGTCCTGGTACTGCTTGGGGGTTCCGACGAAGACGTGGAGCCTCCTGTAGGCCTCCCTTCCGGAAGTGGACATCCAGGGGATCATTCCGCGGACGCATCTCTTGAAGAGCAGATCCGCTCTGCGGGGGTAGAAGGGACCCTTCCTCTTGGTCGTGTCTCCGCGGTCGACCTTGGCCTTGAACGCGGAGAAGATCTTGTCCCTCTCTCCGGTGATGATGATGGCCTCGGCGTTGAGAACGACGATCTCCTCGCCGTCCATGATCCTCTCGGCGACGACGCTGGCCAGCCTTCCGTGGATGAGATTCCTTCCATCGATAACGGTAACCATTCCTCATCACCTCATGATCCTGACACCGGTTCCCTTGGGGTTGGCCTCGGCCAGCTCCTCGAGGGACATGGTCTTTCCGCCGGCGGCGACGATGGCCTTGGCGGCTGCGTCGGAGAATCCGTACGCGGCGACGGTGATCTTCTTGCTTATTGTGCCTGCGGCGAGAACCTTACCGGGGACGAGGATAGTCTCTCCATCCTGCGCGTAAAGCTCAAGTTTGCTGAGGTTCGCTTCGGCCCAGTTCCTGCTAGGCTTCTCAAGCCGAAGCGCAACATCTCGCCAGATGGCACTGCCGGTCTCCCTCGTCTTCGCCTTCAGGTCACTGATAGTGGCGATGAGCTGAGGGTTAGTCTTGCAGCTCCTCATATTTACTGACTCCACCGATGTTGTCGGTGACTGGTCCGATACGGAAGTTGCTTATAAACATGATGCAGAACGGGCTGTGCATCATTTATAACTTCGATATTCATAGAACGTGACATGGAAGAAGAAGCTCATTTCTGCACCAAATGCGGAAAGAACCTGGAGCCCGGAATGCAATTCTGCCCGCAATGCGGAAGCGTCGTAAGCGGCTCCGAAGCGGAATCCGAGATGAAGGAGAACCTCGCCGAGGCCGCTGTGGCGGCCGGCGAGATGCGCCGCACATGGCTGACGTTCCTGTTGTTCATCTACGCGATTCCTGTGACCATAGCCGGCATCATGGCTCTCGCCGATGCATCCGCGCTCGCCGACGCCATCTGGGAGAGCGGGGAGTTCCAAAGCTGGCTCGGAAGCCATGATCTCAGCTACACCCATGACGATATCGAATCCTACATCACGTACATCGCAGCGATGGTCTTCGCCAGCGGCGTGTGCGCCATCGGATGCGGAGCGCTGGTCTACAAGAAGAGGAAGTGGATCTTCGCGGTCATCCTCTGCGCCATCGCATCGATGCTCTGCTTCTGGTCCATCTTCGGCATGATCGTCGGATTCCTCGTCTGCTGGCTGATCATCGATTCCAAGACCCTCTTCGAGGACTGAACCCATTTACGCCGGCTGGTCCGGCGGATCCATGTTCTACACGATGGTCTCTGCTGCAGGCATCCGCCCGTATCGCTCCCCATCATCTATTTGAACAACCCTGGCCTACGAACGCACCATGTCTGGTACGGTGACCATCGTCATCCCGACCTACAACGAGGAGAAGAACGTCGCGAACATGGCGAAGGCCATACGCGCCGCGTATCCCGAATACCGCATCCTGTTCATGGACGACAACTCCACCGACAGGACGAGGGAGGAGGTCGAGGGCTTGAACGACCCTCTGACGAGGATATTCGTCAGAAAACCCGAGGAGAGAGGTCTCGGAGCATCCGTCCTGCAGGGATTCGTCATTGCAGAGACTGACTACGCCATGTGCATGGACTGCGACTTCCAGCACCCCATATCGGCACTGGGCGAGATAGTGGCCCAGATGGATGCGGGGGCGGACCTCTGCGTCGGAAGGAGGACGAGCAGGATGGCAATGGGACTCAAGAGGGCGCTCGGATCCTATGCCGTGGAGGATTTCTGCAAGCTTTTCTTCCTTATCCACGGGAAGCAGACCACGAAGGACTTCATGAGCGGCCTGTTCGCCATAAGATGCTCGGTCTTCCGCCCGATCATAGAGAACAACTGGAGCAGCATGGAGCTGAGAGGATGGAAGGTCCTCATGGATCTCATGAAGTACTCCGATAGGAAGATGGACATCCGTTACTGCAAGTACGATTTCGGAACCCGTGCGGAAGGGGAGTCTCATCTGAATCCCAAGGTGCCTATCATGACCTTCCACCAGCTATGGGGATTCGGCAAGTTCACCGCCAAGATCATCGCCAAGATGTACGGCGTCGACTACTACGAGATGTATCCTTCCGAGAAGAAGCGATCCGTTTGAAACCTGTTACGCCCATCGGGCGGCCTTTCATTTCTTCGTAACCATTGAACTGTCCATATTGGAAAAACTAGTGAATACACTAGATATGACATTGGAAAAACTAGTGAATACACTAGATATAACATTGGAAAAACTAGTAATATCAATGAACGGATAAGATGATGTGAGAAGGAAGATCACCGAGACTCTGCTCAAATGGAAATCGGATCCCAACAAGAAGTGTCTCATCCTCACCGGGAGCAGGCAAGTGGGCAAGACCTATATTCTGGATGAATTTGCAAAGACGCATTACCGGCAGTATCTGCACTTGGACTTCAGTCTGCAACCTGAGCTCAGATCGATATTCTCCGAAGACATCAGCGCTGACAGCATCTACGACAGACTCAGCGTACATTATCCTGGTTTCAAACCGTCGAAAGATAATAGCGTGCTCTTCCTGGACGAGATCCAGCTATGTCCGGGCGCGATGTATGCAATAAAACCTCTTGTTGCAGACGGAAGAGCCGACATCATCGCATCCGGATCCCTACTCACCGTGGACGGATTCAAAAGGTCTGCAGATGGTGGGAATGAATGGAACCCGCTGGATTCGATCATGTCGGATTGCAGAAGGGTATCACCGATGGGTTACAGAGATATCATCAGGCTCTACGCACTCGATTTCGAAGAGTACCTATGGGCATTGGGGATGTCTGAAACGACGACAAACAACATCAGGGCCCATATACGTGACAAGGTACCGTTCGACGAGACCTCTTTGAAAAGCTTGGAGCAGTATTTCCTAAGATACTTGGCGATCGGAGGAATGCCTGCAGTAATTGCGGATTCGTTGAACGGACAGCCCGATTGGGATCTGATCGATCGCGAATGCGATAGAATCAGACGGGACTACATCATCGATATCGCCGACTATTCGCCGCCTTCCATCACACCTCGCATCCGCGCGTGCATCGATTCCATGCCGGAACAACTCGGAAGAGACAATAGGAAATTCACATACTCTATAGCAGAAAGATGCTTGACAAGACCTCTCGATAATTCCGGAGCAAGAGAGTACAAGGATGCGATCAGATGGATCGAAGGGGCAGGAATGGCCACCTTGTGCCGCAACGTGACCGAACCCGTTCTGCCTCTGAACAGCAGGCACGACGGCTCGATGAAGATGTACTGCTTCGATACGGGGATCCTGATAAGCGCATTCCAATCGTCCATGCCCAATGACAGATTGCGGCTAGGGATTCTAAGCAGAAATGAAGGAATCAATGCCGGCGCGATCATCGAAAACGCTGTGGCCAATATGCTCGAGAAATGCGGATTCCAGCTCCATTACTTCGAACGCGACAAGATAATCGATGCCGATGGAAAGCAGTTCAGGGATCGGATCGAGATCGACTTCCTTGTCGTGCTCGGCGATGATCTGGCCACCGTAGAGGTCAAATCAGGGAAGAACCGCAGATCCGGCTCCATGAAGAAGCTGCGCACGGACCCTCGGTACACTGTGTATCCCGTGAAGAGGTTCATCAAGCTGGAGAACGGCAACATCCGTGTGGACGAGAACGGAGTGGAGCACTATCCGATCTTCGCGGCGGCGTTCATGGATGCGATGTATGCGAAACAGGAAGTTCCGCCGTTGCCGCCTCTTCCGGAAGTGGTGCGACGGCACAGCGGCGCACTGCCGCCATGCCGATCGCAGGGTTTCAATTGACGTAGTAGAGCCAGGAATCGTAGGCTGGATCCTTGCCGGTGGCGATCTCACGGAACTTCTCGTGGATCTTCTGGGCCACGGGTCCGATCTTGCCGTCTCCGACAGGCTTGCCGTCGATCATGGTGACGGGAGCGATCTCCGCGGCGGTTCCGGTCATCCAGACCTCGTCCGAGGAGTACATCATGAACCGGGTGATGGGCATCTCCCTGACGGTGAAGCCCATATCCGCGGCGACCTTGAGGATGGACGCCCTGGTGATTCCCTGGAGGATGCCCTCCGAGACGGCGGGGGTTATGATCTCGCCGTGGTAGTACATGAAGATGTTCTCTCCGGTGCACTCGGCGACGTGCCCCTCCTTGTTGAGCATGACGGCCTCGTTGGCTCCCTGCCTGACGGCCTCCCTCTTGGCCAGAGTAGAGGCGACATAGGATCCGTTGACCTTGGCGCCGGCGGGACCGCACAGGTAGTCGGGCCTCTGCCAGGAGGACGTGATGAGCTTGGCGCCGGCATTGGCGCCCTCTCCGAGGTAGTCGCCCATGTGGATGCACGTCACGGCGAACGCGGACTCGACTCCGACGGGATTCAGTCCGACCTCCTCTCCGCTGAGGAAGACGCAGGGCTTGACGTAGTCCACGGCATCGCCGTTGGCTCTGACCGCGTCCTTGATGGCGGTCATGACGTCCTCGAGGCCGTAGATCTTGCCGTCGACGACGATGTCGATGCCCATTATCTTGCAGCCGTCGATGAGCCTCTGGGCGTGCTCCTTGAGCCTGAAGACCGCAGGGCCTTTCGGAGTGTGGTAGACCCTGATGCCCTCGAAGACTCCGGTACCGTAGTTGAGTGCGTGGGCGAGGACGTGGACCTTCGCGTCCTCCCAATCGACGAGCTTTCCATTAAGCCAGATCTTCTCGGTCTTATCCATGGTTTACACCTTCGGAGCGCTTGCGCGCATATGCTTTGCGATTACGCGACAGAAGGCGCGGTATTTACCGATATGCCCCGGATGAAGCGATTGTCCTGAAACACGATCAGAGACGGCCGTCGGCGGAGAGGATCTCGTCGACCGCATCGGAGAAGGATACCCCGTCTCCGACCTTGACGGTCCTGCAGCCGAGCCTTCTGCCGAACTCCACGTCCTTGTCCTTATCGCCGACCATCCAGGACCTCGAGGGATCGATGTGATGCTTCTCGATCGCCGCCAGTCCCATCCCGGTCTCCGGCTTCCTGCACGAGCAATGCTCATCGGGAGTGTGGGGACAGTAGAAGATGTCGTCTATGCGGCCGCCTCCGGCCGATACCATGTCCTTCAGGCGCCCGTGTATCCTGGCGAGGGTCTCCTCGTCGAAGTATCCGCGATGGATGCCCGACTGGTTCGTGATCAGTATGACCAGATACCCTGCGGCGTTCAGCCTGCCTATGGCGGCCGGAACGTCCGGGAACATTCTGAGCTTGTCCGGATCGTCGCAGTACGGAACGTCCTCGACGATGGTGTCGTCGCGGTCTATGAAGACGGCTCGGCTGCCGAAGAGCTCCCTCTCGACGATGCCTGCGATGATGTGGCAGGCGCAGAGGTAGCCCTCCTGGATGTGGGCGGTGTCGTGGGAGGGGATGATCACGGCGCAGTCGGCCATGTCCCTCATCACGCCTCCGTCGCCGGTGAAGCTCACGGTCAGCCCGCCCTTGGACTTGGCCTCCTCCATGGCGAGGACGACGTTCTTGGAATTGCCGGATGTGGACATTCCGACGAGGACGTCCCCCTCTCTGCATAGACCCTCGACCTGCCTCTTGAAGACCAGGTCGTAGGAGTAGTCGTTGCCTATGGCGGTCACAGGGGCGATGTTGGACAGGCACACGCCGGGAAGCGCGGGCCTCTCCATCTTGAATCTTCCGGAGAATTCGGCCGCGATATGCTGCGCATCGGCCGAAGAGCCTCCGTTCCCGCAGAACATGACCTGGTTGCCTCTTCTGAACGCGTCGCGGATGACGTCGGCGGCCGCCCTGATCTGGGACGGATCTATATTCGAGATGGCATCCACGGCTTTGGCGAGCTCGGCTCTGATCTCATCGGTCATTTGGATATCTCCATGAAACGACGCCCTGCGGTTCGAACATGAAGTCGGTGACCTTGGCACCCATCTGGCCCAGAACCTTGGCGACGTTGTACTTGCGATCGTAACGGCATATGAAGTACATGAATCCGCCACCTCCGGCTCCGGAGACCTTGCCTCCGATGGCTCCGGCCTCGATGGCTGCGTTGTACATCGCGTCTATGCCGGGATTGCTTACCTTGTCGGAGAACTGCTTCTTGTAGCTCCACGCCTCGTCGAGGATCTCTCCGACCCTGTGGATCTCGCCCTTCTCCATGGCGACGGCCATCGATTCCGCGAGCGCCTTGGTCCTGTCCAGAGCGATCTCATTCTGCCCCTCGTTGAATTTCTTGACCTGGGATTCGATTATCTTCGCGGATTCGCGCGCCGTGCCGGTGTAGCACAGGAGAGAGCAGTACTGGAGCTCGTTTATGGCATCCTGGTCTATCCTCACACGGTTGACATCCACCCTGTCGGCGCCGAACTTCATCAGATTGAACCCTCCGAACACCGCGGCGTACTGGTCCTGCTTCCCGCCCTTGAGGCCTATATCCTCCCTCTCGAGCTTGTACGCGAGCTTGGCCATCTCGTACCCCGACATCCTGATGTCGAGCCACTCGCACATCGCGGCGATGATCGACACTATCACGGTGGAGGAGCCTCCGAGCCCCGACCCCGGAGGAGCCTCCGACTGCAGGAACATCTTGAATCCGTCGGTGACGCCGAAATGGTTGGTGACCGCCTTGATCAGATCCATATTCCCGTCGAGGGGGAGCGGGCCGTCCTGAAGGTCCGCGCTGTACTTTCCGTAATCTGTGGAGATGACGGACATGGAATGATCGCAGGTGGGCGTTATCGTGCAGTACGCATAACGGTTGATAGTCGTGTTGAAAACAGCACCGCCCTTCTTGGAGGCGTACGGCTCCACGTCCGTACCTCCTCCTGCCAGCCCGATCCTCAACGGAGCCCTGGCCCTGTAATGTATCCCATCCATCACAACACCCAATTTCGCGGACACATGGCCCGTTCGCGTTCTCATTTCCTTCAGGTTATATAATTATAATTCAAAATGGGACGATGAATCCAATCGCATACCGACAGGATGATACGATATGCGCCGCGGCCCGACGGTATTCCTTTTTCTACTGCCTGGACGTACCGCTTCCGCATGAGGATAGCCATGATGACGGACAGCTGGTTCCCTACGAGGGACGGCGTGGTGACATCCGTGTCCATCATCAAGGAATCGCTGGAGGCTCTGGGTCACGAGGTGTTCATAGTGGCTCCGGAGCCGGAGGACCAGTTCAAGCAGGACGGGGTATACTACTATCCCGCCATACGGTTCAGGACCTATGAAGGATACTACGTCCCCATCGTCCCGGCGAAGAACATCGACGCCATCCGCGAGATCGATCCCGACATCATCCACATACACGGCGTCGCCACCATGGCGATACGCGGGCTCGTCTACGGCAGGATCCTGGGCATCCCCACGGTCATGACGTTCCACACGATGGTGGACGACGCCGCCAGGTTCTATTCCCCGGTCCCCGTGAGGCCCGACGCCCTCCAGAGATGGATCTGGATCTATCTGAGGCACATCATCAAGCACGTGGACGTGCTGGTGACTCCCACCGCCTGCATAGGAGAGGAGCTCCGCAAGCATCAGACGGAATTCCGCAATCTAATGACGGTCCCCACTGGGATCGACGTCGGAAAGTACCGTCCCGGCCTGGAATGCGGCTTCGTCCGCGAACGGTACGGACTCGGCGATAGGCGCGTGGTCATCCATGTGGGCCGCATATCCTACGAGAAGAGCCTCGACCTCGTCATCCGCGCGATGATCAACGTGGACGCCGTCCTCCTGGTCTGCGGAAGAGGCCCCGCCAAGAAGGAGATGGAGGACCTGGTGGAATGGCTGGGGCTCGGAAAGCGCGTCGTTTTCGCCGGATTCGTGCCGGACGAGGAGCTCCCTGCATACTACAACGCGGCCGATTGCGCCGTATCCGCCTCCGGATTCGAGACGCAGGGGCTCTCGATCCTCGAAGCCATGTCGTGCGGCAAGCCCGTCGCATGCATGAACGCGAGGGCCTTCTCGGAGATCGTGCACGATGGCGAGAACGGATTCCTCTTCGACGACCTGAAGAGCTGCACCGAAGCCATAGCCAAGGCTCTGGACGCCCCGGACGGCATCAAGGAGGGAGCCAGACGGACCGCCTTGGAGACCTCCAGAGAGGAGTCCGCGAAGAAGTACGTCGAGGCCTACGGGCTCGCGATCGAGACCGAGAGGGCCAGAGGCAGATGAGCGTCAGCAGCATCCTGTTCGGGCTTTTCTCCGACATGGGCGATGCGGGGATCGTCCTCTGCATATTCCTCCTGTTCCTGATCGACGCCTTCGCATTCCCCACGCTTCCCGAGCTGTTCATGGTGCTCGGATTCAGCGCGCACCCGGATCCGTGGTTCGGAGCCGTCCTGCTCCTGACCGCCATGACCGCCGAGATGATCGGAGTCCTCTCGCTGTACCTGCTGGTATCCAGGATCCGCGTGCCGGAGAGGATATCCAAGGTGGCCAACAGATACATCGGATTCCTCCTGGTGAACGACGAGAGGATAATACTGGTCAACAGGGTGGCGCCCATGATCCCGTTCCTCGGAGCGTTCATCGCGATGGTGGACGGATGGAACGTGAGGAAATGTCTTGCGTACAACGCCCTGGGATGCCTGCTCAAGTACGGGACGATCCTCATTGCGAACGGATTCTTCATAGACTATCTCGGATCCGACGAGGCGCAGACCGTCACCCTGGTCTTCATCATCGCGGTCATAGCCGCCAGCTTCGCGGCATCGTTCTTCAGAAAGCGCAGAGAGGGATTGCAATGAGATACGTGGACGTCAACCCGTTCTTCCTCCCGTACAAGGGAGGCATCGAGAACCGCATGCACGACATCGCCAGACTGCTGTCTTCCAGGGGGCACGATGTCACGGTCCTCACCGGCAGGCTTCCCGACACCCCGGAGGAGGAGATCACGAAATGGGGGTACCGCATCGTCAGGCTCCCCTCCAGGCTGATCGGACGCTACAATCCTCCGTACATATCATCCAAGGGAGTCCTCGAAACGCTCGAAGGGATGGATGCCGACGTAGTGAACTACAACTACCGCTGGGCGCCATCCTACAACAAGGACCTGAAGAGGTACGACGGCCCGAAGACGTTCACATATCACAACATGTGGGGCGAGGGCATAGGCATAGAGCATATGGCATCGGAGATCAACGACGACCTCTTCCGTCCCGTGCTGGACACATTCGACCGCATCATATGCGTGAGCAGGTACGTGCAGAACGACCTCATCCGCAGGGGGATCCCCGAGGAGAGGACGGACTACGTTCCTCCGTGCATGGAGCTCCCGGAGGTCTCCGACGTCCCGGAGGAGGACTTCGTGCTCTCCTTCGGAAGGCTCGTGAAGACCAAGGGGATAGACGTCCTCATAGAAGCCATGGAGAATGTGGATTGCAGGCTCGTCGTATGCGGAAAGGGTCCGGAAGAGGACAGGCTGAAGCATCTGTGCGCCAAGCGCGGACTGGAGAGCAGGATCGAATTCCGCGGCTACGTCTCCGAGACGGAGAAGGCCGACCTGATCGACAGATGCATGTTCCATGTCATGCCCAGCCTGTTCGAGTCCTTCGGACTGGCCGCTCTGGAGAGCATGGGGCGCGGGAAGCCGCTCGTGTTCTCGAAGGTCGACGGCCTGCCGGAGGTCGTCGGGAACGGAGGCCTGGGCGTCGAACCCGGAGACGCAAAGGGTCTAGCCGATGCCATGAACGCCATGCTGGACGATCCGGGGCTCAGACAGGAGAAGGGCATCCTGGCAAGAAGGCAGGCCGAGACCTACACGTGGAACAGGCACATCGGGCATCTCGAGGAGATACTCGAGGACGTCGCTCGCTCTCGGACTGGCCCTTCTTGAACACCAAGTGCTTGCTGAGCACCCAGTTCAGAACTATCTCGATCAGGCTGGTGATGATCTTCGCTCCCATTCCGCTGGTGCCGAGGATCGCGCCGAGGATCCAGAAATCAAGACTCCAGGTGCCTATCGCGGTCGCATTGATGATCGGGAACAGGACCCATGCGATCACACCTGTGAAAATCCTGGACCCTGTGAACGAACCGAGCTCCCATACGATGGTCCTGAGCCCGAGTCCGCGGCTCCTGAAGACGAACCACTTGTTGACGGCGAAGGCGAACACCACCCCGACTACCCAGGAAAGGATGTTGCTCAGGAAGTCCCCTATCCCGCACCAGCGGACGAACGCCATGTACGCCAGGAGGTTTACTACGGTCGTCAGCGCTCCCCAGAACACGTAGGAGATGCCTTCGCGATGATCCCTGTACAGACCTCCGATAGAACCCATCGGGGCGGGCGTATCCTTACTCGTTTATAATCTGTTCTTCGGAAACGCGCCGGACCTCCTTCCCCGTTGAAGCCCCGGTACGATCGTAACGCTTCCTCGCACCCGTTTTCGGCGACCTCCCCCTGTCACATCCATATACGTAGGCCGAGTGGACGACTCCATGAGCGACAGAAGTTCGTACGATGTGTACGTCTACATCCAGAACGGGATGGCGGACTGGGAGATCGGTCATGTGACCCCGGAATTGTGTTCGAAGAGGTTCTTCCGCGATGACGCGCCTGAGGTGCGCTTCTCGACCGTCGGCGATACGAAGGAAGCCAGGCGCTCGATGGGCGGGATGAACATGGTTCCGGACATCGCGGTTCCCGACATAGAGACAGATGAGAATGCCGTCCTGATCCTCCCTGGATCGTCGGCATGGCCCGAGCTCAGGAAAGCGCGCATCATGGATGCCGCAGAGGATATCGTCTCCAAGGGCGGGACGGTGTGCGCGATATGCGGATCCACGGTGGCGCTGGCGGACCGCGGCATCCTGGATCGCCGCCTGCACACGAGCAACGGCCCCGGCTTCCTCGAGCATTTCTCTCCAAGCTATCGCGGAGGCCCGATGTATAAGGATGTCCCCGCCGTGAGCGACGGCGGCGTCATAACGGCAGGCTCTCCGGGAGGGCTCCTGTGGTCGAAGCTGATTCTCGAACGTCTGTCGGTCTTCTCACCAGAGACGCTCGATGCATGGTACTCCTACTTCAGCACCTGCGACCCGCGGTACTACTATGCGATCGAGGCGAGTCTCTGTCACGAAGATCGATATCTCGAATGAACGCACAGGACCCGTTATATACGCTCGAGTTGTACAGAGTATCACGGGAGATGGAGGGTGAGAATACCCGGGTCGCGTCAACAACCCGGGCAGGCCCCAAGCCGGGCCAAGCTCCGATCTGCCTTACAGCAGGTCGAAGACCTTCGCGAGGATGCGGATCGCATCCAGCAAGGCCTCGAGGATTTTTATCCTCCTGTTCTCAGATGGGTCAGGCATCTGAAATCACCCTGGAGAGATGTCGGTCTCTCCAGGACTCCCCTTTCCGTCTATACTATACGAGATATCGGTCGCCGTGTTAGCGACGAAGAAAACAACCGACCGAAAGGTAAACGGATACGATTATCACGACGTTCCAGCCCGTACACGATGACGGACGGATGGAACGGCACCTCCGAACTCACCCTTCCAGAACGTGTAAATAACCAGGGTGGTGGCGATATACTGTATCACGCCGCCAACCCAGAGTATGGAAGCAAGGCTGATTCCATGCCACTCAGCCGTCCACACCCCTATAGCCGACACGAGCCAATCAGGGTCCATGAACCCGGTGAACAAGGAGAACGATTCCAAGGAAGGGACTATCGATGTACAGACCGACATCGTCGCCCCTATGCACAAGAGAATATACGCTTTGGAGTAGCCGCGATTCCCGTCGAAGACCATGAGTAGGATCAGGAACGGCGCGAGGAGCAGTATGTACTGAGGATTGGCGGGACAGATGAACAGGACGGCCACATTGAGCGACATCATCATGAAGAACTTCCTCTCGCGGTCCTCCCCCTTATAACGCGCCATATAGCGCCCGATCAGGAAAGACAGGACCAGTATCGCCAGATAGACCGCGATCACCGCCATGCTCATCAGCATCCCGAACCCGTTCCCCATGCCTCCGTCGGCACGGGAGGAGATGAACGAGAAGCAGTACGGAAGGGTACCGTCCATGATCTGAGGAAGCAGGAGAACGACCACGGTCAGAACGGCTCCGGCCACCGCCTTCAGGATATGGGCGCGGGCCTGTCTGCGATCCGGATACGAGCAGACGACGTATCCCACGAGAACGAACACGAGGAATGCCGGGAACAGCTTCAAAAGGGCCGCGCAGGCGATCATGGATCCCGACAGGAAGAACCTCCTGCGCACCGCCAGGGCCATGCTCAGGACGGCGGTGATGGCCGAGAGTCCATCGAACATGCCGCCTATGCAGGTCACGGCGAGAACAAAGGGGCAGAGGAACCACAGCGCGAAGGTCTTCTCCGCCATGCGCTCGTCGGATCTCCTCTCCATGACGATGCCGTACAGCATGCTCGACATGACCAGATCGAACGCCAGGAGAACGAACTCGAATGCTACGTTGAACGCCTCGGACGTCACGAAGGCGGTGGGCGACCAGGACGACTCCTCCATGAAGAGGAACTCCGTTGAGAACACGCCCAGCACATCGACTCCCGCGAGCTCCGCGAATTGGGAGAAGAGCCCCAGCACATACCCCCAAGGGGGCGCGTAGTTGAAGCCGGCCACGTCGTACAGGCCGTTCCCGGCCTCGAAATTGGAGATTATGAGAGCCCAGCTGTGGAAATCGTACGGGAACGAGAACAGAGCGGCGATCGCCAGCCTGAGGACGATCCCCGTCACGATGACCGTCGCAAGGAACCTGCTCATGCGCATGGTTCCCTCAGGACAGGGCTATGGCCTTGCAGTACACGGGGTAGTATCCTCCGAGGTAGATGAACGCGGAGGCATGTCCTGCCGCGGCGTCCACGTGGAAGGAGCCCGATGCCGTCCCCGATGCAGTTCCGAAGGCCCTGCCGATGATCATGGACTCCGGCCCGATGCCGGACGATATTATCTGCGCCAGATCCTCGCGCTGCATGTTGGAGTAGTCCCCCGCGATCACGCACACCATGCCCGACCCGTACGAGACGAGCGCAGCCGAGGAGTACCCGTCGGATGCGAATCCCACGGGAAGCGCCGTGCGGCCGGTGACCCTGCTGCAGTCCACGGCGTAGGCGAGCTGGTTGTTCTTGAGGGACAGCGCGGAGCAGTAGCCGTTGGAATCCACCTCGGAGTACGCCTTCCCCCCGGACGTGTTGAGGCACTCCGCCCCGAAGAACAGCTCCTGATAGCCTTCCACTGGAACCAGAGCATCGTGGGTCGCATAGCAAGCGCCTATGAGATTGCCGATCCAGAACAGGCTTCCTCCGGACGATATCCATTTCATCACAGGATCGTCCGCGGACCCCGTGTAGACGGTCGACGGGAATGCTCCCGAGAGCATGACGAGCCCTGCGGTCGAGGACTGCCCGGACTCCGCATCGGATATCAGGCGCTCCCTGAGAGCGTCCGCGTCCAGGATCTCGATGTCGTGGATCCCGCGATATCTGAGCGTAGGACCGAGCTGCTCTATGTAGTAGGCCTGGTCGAGTTCGCGCGCGCCTACCGCCACCAGGACATCCGAATAGTCGGTCTTGTACGAATCGTCCTGATAGATGTACAGGCGCTCCGTCTGCCTGTGGGAGCCGTTGTCCGAGACCACGACGGAGTACTCCTTGGATCCCGTCGCGGAGATCTCGTACGAGACCAGATCCCCGTCAATCGATGCCGAAGCGGAGTAGTCGGTGTAATCCGATGTGTAGACCACGATCTCCCCCGCCACCAGAACGGCGATTATGGCTATCGCGATGACTGCGAGACGGAGATCGGTGCGCTTATCGTTCGACATGTTGACCACCTATCAGATCGAGAAGACGACGGGACCTCGGGACCGCGCGCTCGATGCCGGCCCTGAAGAACACCATGAGTATGAAGAGCGTCCCGATCGCCTGGACGACTCCGGCGACCGCGCACGACACGGTGACGATCGTCTCGCCGAATAACGTGACGGACTCGAGGGACTGCATCGCCGAGACGACCCACGACGGGGACACCAGGGACGATTCCTCCGAGATCGAGAGCAGAAGGGAGAAGTTGTTGACGGTCAGCGCATTGAGCACGGCGCCCACCGTCATGACGATGTACGGGCGCATGTAGGCGCCGCAGCCGTCGGCTATGACCATCGCGAGCAGCGGGATGAACACGATAGGGTACTGCGGAGTCGTCGACGGAAGCACGACGAAGACCAGCGCCACCATGCAGCACCGGATCAGCCTCCTGTCGAGGTCCCCCTCGGAACGGAGCATGGCCAGCCCCGAGACGACGGTTCCGACCAGCATTATGGCGACCTTCGCGACGCTGCCGAGGGCATTGGATGTGCCGACCCTGCCCGTGACGAAGGATATGCTGTCCAGGAAGTTCCCGTCGACGATCTGCGGCGCATAGAACACGATGAAGACTACGACTGCTCCGAGGACGGCCTGCACGATCATCCCGACAGCCCTGCCGTCGTCCCTGTGCTTCGTCCATATGTACGCCACGAGGACCAGGATCATGAAGGCAGGGAAGAACTTCAGGAGCACGGTGCACGAGAACATCATGCCCGCCAGAAGAGGCTGGTCCCTGTACAGCAGGTACACGGTCAGCAGCGTGAACAGCGCGGAGATCGTATCGAACTGCGCCTGGATAGCCGACATGTAGACGACGGGAAGACAGAAGAGCCACAGCGCCGTCGCGAACAGAGCCTTCCTCGGATCCGAGGTCAGATCGATGGTGAATCTGTGGATCAGGGCCGCCACGGCGAAGTCGCAGGCCACAAGGAGGACCTTCATCGCGATGTTGAAGTCCAACGTGGTGATGGTGGCTATGTGGAACCTGCAGACGAGGTCCTCCACCGGCAGGAGCTCGGTGTACCTGACTCCGAAGACGTCCAGGCCTCCGAACAGATCCAGAAGGCCCGTCATCGCGCCCAGGATATAGCCCCATACGGGCGTGTAGTAGTATCCGGCGACCTCGTAGAGACCGTTCCCGGCCTGGATGTTCTCTATGATGAGAGCCCAATGATAGATGTCGAAGTCGTAGACGAGGAACGGCATCAGGACGAGCCTGAACACGAGGGCGAGGACCAGCATCAGGAGCAAAGGGTGGGCGTGCGCCCATCTGATCGCCGAACCTGTCATGCCTTCGCCCATCCAGCTTCCTCCCGAGGCCGTCGAAAGTGGTTCAGAGCGCGTTGAGGGCCTTCACGTAGCGTTCAGGGGACATCCCGTCGATGACCTCCTCCACCTCGTCGGATCCTCCGACAAGACCTACATTGCCCTTGGTAGTGGAGATCAGCGCGTATGCGGACTGTCCGGACTCGGGAACGAGCTCTGCCGAGTAGACGTCCTGGAGCTTCTGCAGCCTGCCGATGGCGGTCCTTGCGGCGTCCTGACCGACGACGGACAGCACCATGCGGGATCTTCCGGGGATCTCGCATTTGCCCACGACGATGGTCTCGACGTTGATCTTGTTGCGGGTGAACTCCCCCATGACCCTCTGCATCACACCGAATTCGTTCTTCACGATGAGGGATATGACATACATTGGACTACCGCCGGCTGGATGAGCGTGGGTGTATATAGCCCGATTGGACGCTTCTTCGAACGTCCGCAGGCCGTCGGCGGTCAGACGGTGCGGCCCTGATCGAGGACCTCCCCGGGCTTCACCACGGTCCCGTCGGCCAGGACGGAATCGGTGACGACGGCGCCCTTGCCGACACGACACCCTTCTCCGAGGATGCTGTTGGCTATCCTCGCGCCGTGTATCTCGCATCCCTCCATCACGAGGACGCGGTCCAGATCGGAGGCCTTGACGGATGAGTGGTTGAGTATCGCGGTGTCGGTGAGCCTGCATCCGTTGACGGACGATCCGGGACCCAGATAGAACGAGCCGTCCAGTGCGCATCCCGGGGCCTTCCAGTCCCTTCCGGCGTATTCCGCGTCGGCTATGGCCAGATTGGCCCTGAGGAGATCCCTCGGGCGTCCGACATCCATCCAGATGCCGTCCACCTCGTATCCCTGGATCCTCCTGCCTTCGGACATGAGCCTCGGCACCAGGTCCTTGGAGAAATCGTAGAACGTTCCCTCGGGAACCTCGGACAGGACATCCTTCTGCAGGACGTACACTCCCGCGTTGATGAGATTGGAGAAGACCTCTTCCGGCTTCGGCTTCTCCTTGAACTCGGTGATCCTGAGCTCGTCGTCGACACGGGCTATCCCGAACTCGCATGGATTGTCTACGGGCGTCAATGCGATCGTCACGGCGGCGCCGGTGCTCCTGTGGATATCGATCTCTCCCGACACGTCCATGGATACGAACACGTCCCCGTTGGCGGCCACGAAGGTGTCGTCCAGACGGTCCTCCACGAGCTTCATGGCACCTCCGGTGCCCAGGGGCTCGTCCTCGTAGGAGTACTCTATGTCCAATCCCAGGTCGGAGCCGTCGCCTATGGCGGTCCTCATGAGCTCGGACTTGTATCCGCAGGCGAGTATGACCTCCTTGATGCCTCCGGCGGCCAGGGACCTCAGGAGGTACCACAGGCACGGACGGTCCGCGACGGGAAGGATGATCTTGGGTCTCGTCTCCGTCAGAGGGAGGAGCCTCGTGCCCTTTCCTCCGACCATGACCACTGCTTGCCTGACGCTCATGGATTGTTCCTCGAGGGGACAACGACCTTGACGACATTAACATTCTGGGGCGCCCCGAGGGCCTGAGCGACCGGAGCGCACTTGGTCCTGAGGATATGGACGATCGGGACGGGGATCCCGCGACCCGAGGACGCCTCGAAATTGGCCATCCCCTTGGCGATGATCAGACCGCATCTTCCGATCTCCTCCGAGAGCGCCTCGGGAAGATCGTCCCAATCCACTCCTATGAAGAATCCTCCCGTGTCGACGATCCTGTCCGCGACCTCGTCGGTGCGGATGCGAAGGGCGTCCTCCATGGCGACATCGTTGAGTATGGGAGCTCCGCGGACGACCGCGACCACGCGCTTGCCCATTCCTCTGATGAGCCTCATGAGGACCAGATCGAGACACGATTCCCCGCAGTTGTCGAACATGTAGACGACACCCGGGGAGGAGGATATCAGTTCGGATAGGAGGGCCGTATCGTCCACGGCGAGACCCTGGCCGACCAGCTCCGAATAGGCCTCCTCGAATCCGTCCGGAGAGTCCATCGCGGTCCCGTTGCCGAAATCGAGCACGTTCCCCGCAACAGCCCCCATGACCGCGGCCCGAAGAGGGTCGTCCGAATCACGGACGATGCCTTCCAGACGCTCGGCGATGGGACCCGCCACGGCATCGGCGCGGATCTTGAGCTCCCTGTACGGGTCCTCGCATCCGACGGCGGCATATGCCGCCCTGTGCACCTCGGTCGCTATGCGGACGGATTCGACATCCGGATCCATGCTGCTGCCGAGGACCTCCGCGGAGGCCTTCACCGCCTCGAATTCGCGCCCGGTTCCGGCGAGACGCGATTGGAAAAGGACTCTGCGCATGAGGCAGGGCCCGCAATCTGCTGTGAATCTCATGGACACGACCCCGCAGGATCGGAAAAAATGGAAAAGGCGGGCAGAGCCCGCGTTTCAGATATCAGACGACGGTGCTGGCGACGCACTCGACATTCTCGATTCCAGGAATGGAGCGGAGCGCATCCTCCAGCTTGGTGCCGACCTCCTGGTCGGTATCGTCGATGATGAGTCCGACCCAGACCTTCATGAGCCCGAACGCGACGGGCTTGATCTGGGTCTCGGTGATCTTGACGCCTTCGGGGATGACGCCGGGAAGTTTGGCGACGATACCTTCGAGGTCGATCTCGGTGCTCTCGGGCATGAGGTCGTAGGCTGCAGCGATCTGTCCCATCCCAGCACCTCACGGTCCGATGAATCCGCACTTCTTGCACTCGTAGGGAACGCTCTGGTCGCGGCACTGCGCGCACCTTCCGATCTCGTACTCCCCGCACTTGGGGCACTTGAAGGTGGTGTTTCCGCGGCCAATCAGCCTCTTCCCGCAGGAAGAGCATATCTTGTCGGCTGCCATGCGCACGCGATTACCATCCTTGTATTTAACCTCAGATGAACCGGAAGAGGAAAACCGAGGAAAACGGAGCGGGACTCCGTCGCGAATCAAGGTTAAGATAGTGTACGGACGATAGGGAGCCTCATGGGAAGCAGGATGTTCGGGACCAACGGGGTCCGCGGAATCGCCGACGAAGACATGAGCTGCGAGCTCGCCCTGGTCATGGGAAGAGCCGCCGGAACCGTCCTTGGAAAGAGGATCGCCGTCGCACGCGACCCTCGTACGTCGTCGGAGATGCTCATCGACGCCCTGTCCGCAGGCCTGATGTCCGTCGGCTGCGACGTCCTGGATCTCGGCATGATCCCGACTCCCGCACTCCAGCATTGGATCAAGGTCAGGAAGGACGTGGACGGAGGGGTGATGATCACCGCTTCGCACAATCCGCCCGAATTCAACGGAATCAAATGCATAGCCGGAGACGGAACCGAGTGCACCAAGGCGCAGGAGGACGAGATCGAAGCGGCGTACCATGCAGAACCGGATGCTGTGGGCTGGCACGATATCGGGACCCGCATCCGTGTGGGAGGAGCCGCCGAGGAGTACGTGAATTCGGTCGTGTCCAAGATCGATGCGGATTCGATCGGGAAGAGAGGATTCAGGGTCGTCCTGGACTGCGCGAACGGATGCTCGTGCATCACATCCCCTATGCTCCTGGAAAGGCTGGGCGTGGAGGCCGTCGTCCTGAACGGCGCCCCCGATATGCGCGACCCCGGCCATCTGAGCGAGCCCACTGAGGATCACCTCCAGGAACTGATCGCGGCCGTCCGGAACGGAGACTTCGACATGGGCATAGCCCACGACGGGGACGCCGACAGGGTCGTCTTCGTCACGTCCTCCGGAAGGTACGTGCCCGGAGACAAGGCGCTGGCGATCCTCGGGAGATACCTGCTCGCAGGAAAGGGGGGAAAGGTCGTCGTCACCGTCGCCACGTCCCGCGTGGTGGAGGATGCCGTCGCGGAATCCGGCGGAGAGACCGTCTACACCGCCGTCGGATCGCCGATAGTGGCGCGCGAGATGGCCGCCGACGGAGCGGTCTTCGGAGGAGAGGAGAACGGCGGGCTGATATTCGCCGACCATCAGTTCTGCAGGGACGGAGCCATGGGCATCGCCAGGATGCTCGAGTGCGTCGCGGCCTCCGGACCGCTGGACGAGCTCGTCGATTCGCTGCCGTCGTTCACCACGGTCAAGATCGGGATCGCCTGCCCCGACCGCTTCAAGGATGCGATGACCGATGCCATGGCCGCCAGGGGCGACGGTGCACGCATCGACAGGACGGACGGGCTGAAGATGATATACGACGACGGATGGGTGCTGCTCAGGCCCTCCGGAACGGAGCCGAAATACAGGATATACTCCGAATCCTCGGATCCTGAGAAGGCGGAGGAGCGCTCGAAGAGATTCGCGAAGGAGTTCGAGGAGACCCTCGCCGGGATGTCGGACCGTCGATCGGCCAGCGCTGCGAGAGCTTGGCCTTCATCTGCATGACCGGCCTGACCTCCGCCGGATCTATTCCTCTGGAGAGGGCCATGTACATCGAGACGTAGTCCCCCAGGATTATCGCACGGAAGAGGTCCTCGAGAGGCGACGAACCTCCGAGCCTCACCGCCAGATGGGACGATCCGGCCGATTCCAGCTCCTTGTCGAACATCTCCATCAGATCCCTGCCTTCGTCGCATCCCATCAGCAGGATGAGGACGTAGTTGTCGCGATGCGAGGAGGCCCATGCGGCCAGGTCGCAGGAGTCGAACTCCGGTACGGCATCGAAGAATGCGACGCGCTTGGAGTTCTCGTTTATCTGCGTCTTCCATCTGAACGCGACGGACCTCATGCTGGGTCCGGAGCACACGACGGGGACCTTGCCCTTGAACGAGTCCGCGATCCTTCTGGCGAGGCATCCATCTGGAATGGCCTCCCTGTCCCTCCACTCGCGGAGGTCCGGCAGGAACGCGCGTATCTCCTCCGATATATCGGAAGCTCCCGCATCGCGGATGATCGCCAGGGTGTAGCCGATCATGTATCCGATCGCATGCCTCGGCTGCATGGAGGGCGGCAGGAGCATGACCCTGTCCCCGTTGAGGGTGGCGAGATCCTTCAGCCTGCCTCCGGATGTCAGAGCTACGACGGTGCAGCCCTTCTCCTTGGCCTGCCTGTACATCTCGAGCGTCTCCGCGGTGTTGCCGGAATAGCTGGACACTATGGCGAGTGTGCGCGATCCGGCCCAGTTGGGGATGTCGGGATTCTTGACGGTGTAGAGGGGCACGGGAGAGATCATGCGATAGCAATCGGCCGCGACGTCCCCGCTGACCGCGGATCCGCCGACGCCGCAGAGGACCACAGCATCGCAGTCGATCGGCTCCCCGTGATGGTCGAGGGTGCGCTCCAGGTCGTCTATGAAGCCGTGGAGCTGCTCGTTGAGCGGTATATCGGTCATGGATCCTCCATGCCTGCGGCTATGAGTTCGGCCAGCATTATGCCGGCCATGTTGCCCGTCAGGGAAGGGCCCCTCCCGGCCGAGACGGTTGTCACGTCCCTGCCGTTCTCGCGGAGGACCTCCTCCATGCACGATATGATGACCGGGACGAGGCCGCGATCGGGGCCGCCCTCTATCACGACCATCCTGAGATCGGGAGCGTGGGAATTGGGGTCGGACCATCCCACGAGCTCGTTGTGGTCGTACTCCGGAAGCTCTCCGCAGAACGCCAGACCGCCGGTGCGGCGGACGATGCTCCTGGACATGTGGGCGGAGCATGCGCTGATGGCCGAGGCGCTGTACGATGCGACCACACAGGACCTCAGGGAGCCGGCCGCTTCGGATGCGGCGACGCGTATGCGTTCGAACGACGCACGTGCGAAGGACGCCGCTTCCGAAAGGGCGGACATGGCATCGGCGATCCCCCTGTTCGTGAGGAGCGTGCAGAGGTATCCCAACGAGAACGCGACGACATCCATAGCGCACATGGGAGGCATCAGGACCGTGTTCCAGCCGCCCTTCTCCTTGCCGGCCCTCAGTATGCTCGTATCGCAGCCGCGGGCCTTCAGCTCCTCGATCATGCTCCGATCGATACCATCGGGGGAATCCGACATGCAGACGGCGCATGTTCCTGCTCCGACCCATCCGGGGATCCTTCCGTCGGTCACCGTGACTACGGGACGGGAACCGATCTCGTCCGCGAGATTGGATATCGCACGGGCGGCCGTGATGCAGTTCCCTTCGGCGAATATGCAGACGGGGGACGGAGGAGCACGGGGAATCATGAGCCTGAGCATGCGGGCGGTGTTCTCCGCCTTGTCCGGAAAGCGCATGACGGCCTTCTCCGCCTCATCGAATCCGGCGGAATCCGTTGAATCCCCTACGAACATCCCTTGCACCCCTCGAATTGAGGGGGCAACGAGGTACTATCATATAGACATAGGCTTCCGTCCGGATGCGGACCCGGACGGAAGCAGGAGAAGTGAACGGGAAATAGGAGGGGAGGACCCCTCCGTTCGGCTCATTCCAGCACGCGGCTGCAGTCGGGGATGTAGCCCTCCTGCATCATGCGGGCGGTGAGCGACCTGGACCTGTTGATCATGGCCTCGGCACGCTCGATGAGCTCCTGGCGGCTCAGCTTGAGCCTGGCGACGCCCTGCTCCTGGGCCTTGAGGGCGACCGCGGCGGCCTCCCTGGGGAAGACCTCGGACTCGGCCATTGTCGGGATGATGTAGTCCTCGGTGAGGCCCTTCTCCTCGGCGCACTTGGCCAGCTCCGTGGCGGCTGCGATGCACATCTCGTCGGTGATCGTCTTGGCGCGGACATCCAGGACTCCCCTGAAGATGGCGGGGAATCCCATGCTGTTGTTGACCTGGTTGGGGAAGTCGGACCTGCCGGTGGCGAAGACCTTGCATCCCATCTCCTTGGCCTCCCAGGGCCAGATCTCAGGAACGGGGTTGGCCGTCGCGAAGATGATGGGGTCGTCCGCCATGAGCTTGACATACTCCTTGGGAATCGTGCCGGGACCGGGCTTGGATGCGGCGATGACGATGTCGGCGCCCTCCATGGCCTCCTTGAGGCCTCCGCGCTTCCCTGCTCCGTTGGTCTTCTCGCAGATCTCCCACTTCTGGCGGAAGGAGCCCCTGACGTCGTCCCTCTCGTTGTTGAGGATGCCCTTGGAGTCGACCATGCACAGGTGCTCCGGCTTGAATCCGGTGGCGAGCATGAGCCTGGCGATGGCTATGGATGCCGCGCCCGCTCCGACCACGGTTATATTGGCGTCCTCGAGCTTCTTGCCGACGAGCTTCATGGCGTTGATGGCTCCGGCGACCTCGACAGTCGCGGTTCCCTGCTGATCGTCGTGCCACACGGGGATCTTGCAGTCCTTCCTGAGCTCATCGAGGATGTCGAAGCACTTGGGATTCTGGATGTCCTCGAGGTTGATTCCTCCGAAGGAGGGAGCGAGGAGCCTGACGGTCTCGATGATCTTGTCGGGATCCTTCGTATCCAGACAGATGGGGACGCAGTCCACTCCGCCCAGGTACTTGAACAGCATGGCCTTGCCCTCCATGACGGGCATGGCGGCCTCGGGACCGATGTTCCCGAGCCCCAGGACGCGAGTTCCGTCGGAGACCACGGCGACGGTGTTCCACTTCCAAGTGTGCTCGTATACCATGTCGGGATTCTGGGCGATGTCCTTGCACGGTTCAGCGACTCCGGGAGAGTACCATATGGCGAAATCGTCGAAGGACCTGACACAGGCCTTCGGAACGGTCTCGATCTTTCCCTTGTAGAACTTGTGAAGGACCATAGCGTCCTTGCCGGGCTTCTTGGCCAGCTCGAGGCGCTGCTCGACTGTCATCTCATTGTCTGCCATGATATGCCTCTGCATTCGGATAACTACGAAATTCGTAGTTATACTTCGAATTCCTATCACCGAGCATTACCGTTCCCGTATATAACGATTCATAGGAAACGAATTCGAGCACAACGCCAATCGAACGAATATCACATCGCCGATGCGCGCTTCAAACATTTCGCCCAGATGGTATTCATCTCGCCTACATAGACGTAGACGTACGAACTGTCGTCAGAATGAAGATTGAAAGAAGCATCCCCAGATCCCGTACGATTATCCAAGATCATAGTATCGTATGACACTCCCGATACTACGGCCTGAGTCACCGATGCCATGACGGAAGTCGGAACATCCTCATGCTTGATGTGTCCGCCGAACACGCATACGGCACCCGTACCTCCATGATATTGAATAAATGTAGCAGCAGAGTAGGTTCCATCGTTGCAATCCAATGCCAGATACGGTGTCGTCAATCTGGAGCAATCGATACCGTTCGTGATCTCCCCATAGTAGATCCCCAACTTCGATGTCACGCTTCCAGATTCTATATTGCGGGTATAGACCTCGTTCGACTCTGCGCGAACCACATCGGTCGCTCCGAAAAACAGGATATCGGATCCGTACACCTGCGTCGTGTGAGGAAGGCCCTTCTCAGCATAGCTGTGCCCGATCTTCTCGCTCAGCCAATACATGACTCCGCCGACGGCAAGCCAATCGAATATGGGGTCGCTCTGATTTCCTGTATAAATCGATGAAGGCAAAGTGCCCGTTATGAACAGGACTGCTGTGGAAGTGTCTCCGCTGGCGACTATACGGGTCAGCTCATCCGTCGTGATGATGTCCAAAGACGAGTTGCTGTTAGTGAAATACAGCTGAAGACGATGGATGCAATCCCTAATGGCATCCAGATCGCCTATCACCGGATACGCCTCATCGCACCATATCGCATAGGAGGAGACGCCAAAGGTGCTATCGGATCTCAGCGACAGAATCGAATATTCGAGAGCGTAATTCGTATCGATATCCACCATGACATTGTTCTCGCCGAATTCGGCAACTGCATCGAAACGATATGCATCCCCTCCGTAGACTATCGCCTGACCTGCGATACACACGACAAAGAACAGTGCTATCACTGCTACGATTCTGCGATTCCGATTATCCATGCATCGACCTCCTCTGAGGAATCCGGGGCAAGATGTAATCACATGCGACAAGCAGAAGCATGATGAATCCTGCGGACGACATGCAGTAGAGTATGAAATTGTAGACGGTCGTATTGCCGATATGCTCCGGCCATGAGGATATGTCGATGGAATCGGACCAGGCAGCAAGCGGATAGAAAGCCGTCGACCAGTAGTGCGCCGCCCCGTGGAACACGAAAAAGAGCAGCAAAAGCCATGGAATCCAAGCGGCGTTACCCTTCATCGCGTAATATATCAGGAATGCCGGAAGCATGACGATACCATACGTCGGCGTGTACGAAACGAATGGGAAACTGAACATGATGCACAGCGAGACGATGGAAAGGGTCAGAAACCTCTCGTCGCGACGATGCTTGCAAAGGGCCATGTATACGCATGATCCCAAAAGAACCGCGATTATCAACGGCAGATAGAAGAAGATATTATTGAAGGAAAGGACGGCAGGATTGAATCCGCTATCGGAGTACGAGCCGCTACGACTGGACAGGAACCACAGGCTGTCGGCAAACTCTCCGTTGAGCAGAAGAGGGAGATACATCACCAATGTGACCGCCAGGAATCCGGCCAAGGCCAACGACAGATTCTTGATTCTCGTCGCGGGAGCCGAATCGCGATCCGACAATATGTACGCGACCATCAATGGTAAAAGAAGCGCCGAGAAGGCCTTCGTCAGGATGGACAAGGCGAGCGTGATGCCTGCCAACGCATATGCCCGTCTCCTGAAGAGCAGAATGGTCTCAATCATGAAGAAAATCATGATACTGTCGAACATGCACAGCACCGCGCTGGACATTATGACGATAGGGCACAGGAACCACATCACGAACCCGATCTCGGCCTTCCTGCGGTCTTTCGACACATCCAGAACTAGATCGTAGGCGGCGAATGCTGCCAGAACATCGAAGATCAGAGCCGGAGCCTTCACCAGGATGTTGAATTCGGGATTGGTAATGAAGCAGTATCCGAAGGTCAGCTCCCGATCCAGATAGATGTTGGTGAACGGGTCTCCGAAGGACGACATGCCCAACATGTCCGCGACAGCAGACACTGTCGCGAGTATGTACCCCCACACAGGCGGATACTTGTAGAGCTCTCCATCGTAGAGCGTGTCTCCGGCATAGATCTCCTCTATGACCGCCACCCACCCCGCGGACACATCGAACGGCGACGAAGTGAACGGAATAAGCACGAAGCGCACAACCAACCCGACTGCGAGAGCTATAAGCACCGTCCTGCTGTTTAGCTGGTCGCGCCAATGACCTGTATAGTCACCGTCCATCTTATCCCTCGAAATCGAATTGCCGGAACCGAGGCCGATGATGCCCTGCATCCGTTCCAACACAGGTCCGCGATCTCCATCGTGAGAACGATATGGAAGATGTTCTTCACGAAAATCATAGCCGTGCTTATCCAATTCATATCCAATACCCCGAACACGTGGTACGAGGAGTAGCTGAGGAAGGTGAACAGCCCGAAGGGCAGCATCGTCATGAGGATCCTGTTCCTGCGACCTTCGTCGAAGCACGATGCCTGAGTGAACGGGATCAGCAGAAGGATCCATATCACATACTGGGCCGAATACACCTTGCTGAATGTTATGAACAGCATCACCATGGCAGCACAGATCGCGCCGACAAGGACCAATGCATCGTCGCGCCCCACCTGAGAGCGAGCGATGCGGAATCCGATGGCGACGATGAAGGCCAGGAGGATGCAGTACATCACCGGGTTCATGAACGACGCCAATGCATCCGGGGCGACACCGACCACGTTGTCCGATCCGAATCCATATGCGACATATATGTCGCTCGGGAAGATCTTCCCGTACAGCAGGAAGAAGCCTCCCGCCACGGACTCCACCTGCAGACCCCTGTCGGAATGGTACGTGAGATACGAGAACGCGGTGGAAGGATCCGCCAGGAGGAACGGGAGCTCCACCAGCAGACAGGTCGTCGCTGCGATGAGAACCATCGCGACCACTCCTCTGACATCCCTCCGAATCATAAGGACGGCCACCATCGGCAACAGGAAGATCGCGGGATACAGCTTGATCATCGCGGCCAAGGCAAGGAGAAGAGCCGCAAGCTCGACCCTCCGGTTCTGGAACATCCAGACGGCCGCCACTGCGATCACAGTGGGATAGATGTCGTTCCTTGCGATGAGGAAATAGCTTCCCACGGCCACGAGCACCAGCATGACCAGGCGCACCCTCCATCTGCACCCTGTCAGAGGCACCGCGATGCGTTCGAGCAGGAACGCCCCTATGATGATGAAAACCAAAGCCTGCGCCGTGCAGATGTAGTAGAAGGAATCGAGATCCCACGACAGCATCCTGGGCACGAGCATGAATACCAGCGCCAGAGGGGGATACTCGAAAGGAGCCTCGCTGTAGGGCATGAGGCCGTCCAGGACATCGCCTGCATGGACGTAGTAGTTGTTGAGATCGCCCCACATGGCGAATCTGACCGTCAGGAGCACGACGGCGGCGAGCAGTATCGCTAGCGCTGCGAAATAGAACCTGTCGTTCTCCAACGCCAGGACCGCCTTCCGGCAGGATGAATACGATACGTGCCCCATATCTAGCCCTCTAGTGTACGAAACTTGGTTAATAATGCTTGTTTTGGATGGAGGGTCCATCGCGAAAGGAATATACCATCCATATCAGCATGACCGCCGCTTGAAAGACCCGTGCAATCCATCGCGGATCCTCAGATGCAGTACTGGAAGTCCATATCGAAGAAATCCGCTAGGTATGCATCCTCATTCAATGAAGCTGGTAGGCTATGTCCCCCGAATCCGTTCCTTTTGAGCATCTTGGCGATCGGCGCCTCGTCCTCATCGCCTCTGACCAGAGGGATCATGGAGGACAGGTACTTGTCGAGGTCGCTCTCCGTCGCGAATCCGGATTCCACGGCGCTGCATATCCATTTGACGGAGTATGTGACCAGGTTCTTCCCCTTGTACCTCTTTCCGTTCAGATGCAGCAGAAGGGCCGCCATGGATGCACGCGCCAGAAGACGGGGGTCGTCGTTCGCCCCGTTGATCACGGTGGTGGACAAGCGGCTCATGTCCTCGATCGCAGATCTCCTGTCATCGTTCGAGTAGAGGATCGTCGCCGCCCGGTAGCGGATCGCGCCGACAACGTATTCCGAGTACAGGTACGACATCTTCGTAGGAGGACTGGGAATCACAAGGCGTTCCGGAATGCGACCCGTCGCGATCGTCGACCTGAAATACTCTTCTACGGCGCGTCATCCGAGACGATCCAAGGTGCCCGTCGCGGCTTCGCGCGCCATGGATGCCGCCTTGCCGCGCTCCCTGAGGATCCTCGCGCCTACGACCCGGATCTCCGCCTTCGTCTCGCCGTTCGACACCGAAAGACCGCTCTCCACGCACTTCCCGCACCCTTGCCCTTTTCTGAACCGAGTTATTCGAGCCCGTCAGCATCGATGGCGAGTCGGAAGGATCCCCAGGCATGAGTGGCAAGGCATCACACCACGGGGGAGGCCTGAAAGCACCCAACCGCACGCCCATGTTCACCCGCGATATACCCTCTCGTGCTTCACGAACGGGACCTTCCCCCAGAAGGAGATGGAGTACAGCATTACGGTTCCCGTCATGCCCATGTAGTATCTCTTCTCATGGATCTGCGCCAGTCCAGCGGCGGCATCCTTCTCCAGGTCGGCCTCCCTGTCGGACTTCTTG
>DATC01000051.1 GCA_002504495.1 Methanomassiliicoccaceae archaeon UBA537 | reverse complement strand
TCATGGCGGACACATCCTTTCCCCCGACGGTCACGATTCCTGAGGAGGGACGGTGGAGGCTGCAGATGCATTTGAGAAGGGTGGTCTTGCCCACTCCGTTTGGGCCGAGGATCGATACGACGCTTCCGCGGTCCGCCGAGAACGAGATATCGTGCAGGATCTCCTTCTCCCCGTATCTGAAACCGAGCGAATCGATGTCGAGCATCAAGCTGAACCCCCCTTCTCGCGGAACTTGGAGAACAGGATCCAGAGGAACAGCGGTCCGCCGACCAGGGAAGTTACTATCCCCACCGGAACGACGAAGGAGAACGCGTTCTGTCCTATGAGCATGGCAGCGAGCATTATGCATGCCCCTATGGCGGCGGAAGCGGGGAAGAGCAGTCTCTTGTCGTCCTCCACGAGCTTTCTGGCGAGATGCGGCGCCAGGAGTCCGATGAATCCTATGATCCCGACGAAGGAGATTATGACCGACGTCATCAGGGCCGCGGCGATCAGAACCGCGATCCTGGTGACATCGACATTGATGCCGAGTCCTCTGGCGACATCATCGCCCATATCGATCGCGTTGAGATCCCAGCTCTTGGCATAGAGGAAGATGCTAGGAATCAGAACGGCCAACGCCATGATCGGCATGTTGCCCCATCCTATCTTCTCCAGATCTCCGAACTGCCAGAACACCATCGCGCTCAGCGCGTTCTCATCCGCCTGATACTGCAGGAATGCGATTCCCGCGGAGAATATGGCCGACATAGCCATTCCAGCAAGGATCATGGTTTCTGGAGTGGCGCTCATGATCCTCATAGAGGCGACGATGGCGCCGGTGGCGATCATGGAGAAGACGAACGCGCATACGACCACGACGAACGGATCGTCTATGGCGTAGTACGATGTGGCCGATCCGACGATGGATCCTCCGCCTATCACCATGATTCCCAAGGCGGCGCCGAATGCGGCGGCATTGGAGAGGCCTAGGGTATACGGGGATCCCAGCGGATTCCTCAGGACGCACTGCATGGCGGCGCCGGATACTCCCAGGCCGATTCCCGCGATGACCGCGGCGACAGAGCGCCTGAGGTAGATGTCGTGCACGACATACCCCTCCCACGTCCCGTCCTGCCCTATGATGTTGCCGAATATCTGGGACAGGGTCAGAGGGGTCCTCCCTATGTAGAGGGAGGCCAGGAGGAGCAGGAGCAGCAGTAGGAGGGTTCCGAGTATCGCCAAGGTCTTGCTATGACGGTTCTTCTTGTACGACTCGATTCCCGGTATGCTCCCGCTCCCCATCTTCATGCAGCCTCTCTCATGCCTTGACGAACGAGTCCCCTGTGGAGACCAGCTTGGACCCATCGAATACCAGTTTTGATCCGGTCTTCGAGTAGTATTCGTTCATGTTCTTTAATACGACTTCTCCTCCTTTGAAGCCGTCCTTCTCGAGGTTCTCGGCACCGGGCATGAAGACCTCGTATGCATTGGATATGCGCTCGATGCATTCATCGTATGTTAGCACACCGTTGTAGCATGCGTAGATCAGGAAGTAGGCGTTGGCTATCGCGTTGTCGAAGTTGTATCCGAACCAGAAGTACGGGAGCAACGTATAGACGGGTAGATCGTGCAGCTCGGCGTATTTGCGGACAGGTTCGCTCTCGCTCTGGAGGAACTTGCCTGTTCCGGAAAGATCCAGGAACATGATGTCGGGATTGAATTGGGAGAGTCCGTCGCTTCCCGTATCCACGGACGTGGTGCTGTCGTTGGCGAAGGAGTTGGTGACGCCGGCGAGATTGAACGGCAGGTAATCGCCTACGGAGAATGTGAGGCTCTTGCTTCCGCTGAAAGCAGTTCCTCCGATGTATGACTTGTCGTATATGACGTCACGATTCTTCACGAGGTCGGCTATGTCGCAGAGGATCCATACTATCCCCGCCTTCAGATCGTTCGCACGCTTCTCCGCGTCGAGAGCGCATCCGAGAATGGAAAGGTTGGATTCAAACTCCTTGCTGAACTCGTTGGAACCATCAACGAATTCGTCCACCTCGTAGATGACGACGACATCCATCAGTTTCGAAAGACCGTCCTTGAATTCGGGAGCGAACCCGTCGTACACGCTCTTGGACACGATGGCGAGCGTGGGCTTCTCCTTCCATTCGCTCAATGATTGGAGGTTGTTGGAAGAGAGGGTGTTATGGTCGTGGAGGGCCATTCCGTATTCGGTAACATGGGATTCCACCGGATCGGCCTGGCTTCCCTTCATGAGAGATGCCATTTTGGCCGAATCGAAATCGAACAGGGATCTGTACCCTTTGCCGTTCCAGGAGGAGTTGTTGGCGTCTCCCGCATCTATGCAGACGACATTATCCTCGAAGCCGAAGTAGCTCACCCATCTCAGCGTACCGACTCCAACGGTCATCAATCTGGATGCGTCCAGATCGTCCCCTATGACGTTTCCTGCAGCATCGGCGATTACAGACTCATCGGTCTTCTCCTCGCCGTTTCCTATGAAGATCGCCGCCGCAGCGACGACAACGAGAATCGCGACCATTCCGATCGCTAAGAACTTCTTCTCCATGGTCGTCCAATTCTCAGTACGTATAAAAAAATTTGTTTAGTGTTACTAATACGAGACTCATCTCATACTCTGGCCGTC
>DATC01000018.1 GCA_002504495.1 Methanomassiliicoccaceae archaeon UBA537 | reverse complement strand
CGACTCCATTCCGTTGCAGCTTGCGAACGGAAACGGGAAGTTCAGATACGTAGCCATCGAGAAGAGGAAGAATTCGGGGGCGAGGATGTATGCCTCCGCCGTTCAATGGCTGATCAGCGCGGGCATAGCGGAACCATGCTGCAACGTCTCAGATCCGACAATCCCCCTGAAGGAAAGGATGATTCCGGAGGCATACAAGCTGTACATGTTCGACACAGGGGTGCTGATCAACATCATGGAGCCGGGAGTTGCCGCCGAGATAGTGAACAGAGATCCGTATGCGAACAACGGTGCCGTATTGGAGAACTGCACGGCATGCGCCCTCCGTAACCTCGGATACCAGCTGCTATACTATGAACGCAGGAACAGCACGCTGGAGATCGATTTCATCTACAACGACGGCGGAGAACTCGCTCTGATGGAGGTGAAATCCGGACGCAACAAACGCGCCAAATCCCTGCGGACTCTCTTTCTATCGGAAAAGAAGGCGAAGAAGGCGATCAAGCTGTCACAAGGCAACATCGCCGTCGATCCCGACGGCATCATCCACTATCCCCTCTTCACCCCGTTCTTCTTCGTCGATGCTTCCGAACAGAATATCTTCTCCGGAGACGACACGGCCGGACTGATGGACGATTTCGAAAGGGTCCTGGGAAAGGACGGCTCCTGATGAAGTGTGCCGGATAGGTCTGTCCCGCGGATCCGAGCCGATGGCGATGAGGATCATTCCCGTACAATGATGTGCTCTCTGATCGAAAGTGCCGGAAACTAGCTTTTTCAGAGCTTGAATAATGTAGAAAACTAGTTTTATTATCATAACTATCGCGATCCATGCGTCGCAAGATCCTGGATGTCATCGACGGATGGTACCGTTCGGAATACAGATCCGCACTGATGATCCGCGGAGCCAGGCAGGTCGGAAAAACGTATGCGGTGGAGATGTACTGCGACCTAAACGGCATTATTAGGTTGAGAAACACGGCTCGTCCGTTTTCAAGACCGTGACCGGGCAGCTGAGGTATATAGCTTCGGCTACTCGGTCACACACTTCTTTCGAAACGTGCGTTCGTTGATGGCGGAGACGCATGCTCGAAACGCCATCTGATACTGAGAATGAAGGACCGTTCGTCCCGTTCTCGGAGAGCGACCACTTTATTGACTACGGTTCGCGACGCGGCATGACCGCTCGCACGGTATCCTACGATCCTCTCCGGCCCCTTCTTCCGCACACTTTCAGATAAGGTCCCTGACGACCAAGATGTTCTTCGTGCCCAAGGGGGCCGTACCTCCCGCAAGTTCGGAACGGACTCCTTCCACGGACTCACCAATGGCGGTCCGGATGGGTGAGCAGGGCGAACACGATGTGGATCAGCTTGTTCGCCGCAGCCACCAAAGCGGGGCGCTTCAGGAGACTGCTGCTGTCGGCCTCCCTGAGCTCCTCGATGCTGCCTCCGTTCTTCTTCGCGAAGAACGCTTTCAAGTGTGAATCGGATGCCGAAGAATTCACCAGACGGAACGTGGCCTGGATGAGCAGCCATCTTGCCGCCGGGTCTCCCGAGCGGGTGAGTCCGCTGTGGTCCTCGGTCTCCCCCGAATCCCTCATCCTGGGAACGACGCCGAGATACGCTGCGAGCTTCTTCGGGTTATCGAACCTTCCGATATCGACGATGGTCGCGGAGAGATACGCCGCCGTGATGTTCCCGAATCCCGGTATCTCCTTGAGCCTCTCGAAGATCGCGGACATCCTCTCGTTCCTCTCGATGGCCTCGACGACCGCTTTCTCCGCTGCATCGCAGCGGAGACGGCAGTCGTTCAGCTGACGCCCCAGATGACGGAGTCCGGGGTCTTCCTCCTTGGTCATCAGGATCTCGCATTCCCATTTGGTGCTGAGGCTTCCCGGCCAATCGCGTCCCGTCAGCAGGAGATGCGATCTTATCCTTCTCCTGATCCTCCCTATTTCGAACAGCTCCTGCTTTGCGATTCTGCACAGCCTTCTGATCTGCATATCCTCGGGAGTGCAGATGTAGCAGGTCCTGAACTGGTCGATGTTCTGCTGCTTGACCCTCATGTACGTGGCCAGCTTCTCCGCGTCGAATTGATCGGTCTTCTTGTTCGACTTGGTGATCCTCTTGAGATCCACCGAATGGGCGACGTACAACCTGCTGTACCCCAATCCCTGCAGGATCCAGTACACGTCATGGGTCTTGGTGGAGTTCTCGATCAGGAACTCGCAATCCGAATCCCCGAGCCAGGCAAGCACCTCCAGATATCCTTCGCGATTCGAAGGGACCTTCTTGAATCTCTGATTGAAATCGTTCAGCGGTTCTCCGTCCCCATCGTAAGCGAAGAAGGTGCTGGTCTTCTTGTGCACATCTATGCCGATAGCCATGGTCATATCCAGTTTCCCTCCGCTGTACACATTCGGAGGGCCCGCGACCACAGCACGTGTTCGGATTGATTCAAATACGCGTCGGTAGTACCGTCGTTCGGCTCTCCGGTTTTGTGTTTAGCGATTCGAAAACGAAGAGCCGCTTTTTAATCCCACACAGGCAGACGTGGCAGATTCCCGATAGTCAACCGCCCGAAGGGCGGCTTTCTATGATTCGTCGGTCAAACCGGTAGGCGTGTTTCTCAACAAAGGATACTTTCAGGAATCGGGCGGGACCCGCTTTCCGATGAAGAATCCGATCGCGTCCCCAGAATGAGATGAACAGGTGGACGCAAGGAATGGATGAGAAGATAGGTGGTCCCATTGAGATTTGAACTCAAGACCTTCCGGTTATCAGCCGGACGCTCAAACCAAGCTAAGCTATGGGACCGCTTGAATGCAGGGATATGTAGGATACATATAAAGATTTCTATTGATCGATTTCCCGACCCAGCACCCCTTTATCTACTCCGGCCATCTTTCCTCCGATATGGCTGATATCCTCTATGCCGAGAACGGTCCGATACTTCCAAGGAATCTCGCCTGGATCCTCGCCGGGACCCTCATGGCCACTTTGGCGTTCATGTTGATCATGGTCGGAACGATAGGATGGGGCCCCGTCTGCATCGTGGCGATCGCGTTCATCGCCGCGTCCATGGCGTCCCTCGTCCTGGAGATGTCGGTGACTGTCACGGAGGAAGGTGTGGAACTGAAGCACATGTTCAGGACGATCGTCTTCCCTGCGGATCAGATAATCGACAAGCGCAGCGGCGCGCTGGAGGACATCAGAAGCTATTCGCAATGGAACCTGAAGGGTGTGAGCCACAAGTCGTATCTCCGCATCGGAGACGACGACGGCGTCGCTTTGAAGCTGAAGGGGAAGAGAGTGGCGGTCATCTCATCGACGGATGCGCAGTCCTTCTTCGATGCGGTTCCTGTGGAGAAGCCGGAGGATGATTCGCGATGGCAGGTTCGATATTCCATTGGGTGAGGGTGCAGACCTTCTGCTACGCCACGGAGAAGAAGGATCTTCTGGAAGAGACGATGGAGTCTCTTCTGGAGGATGCGGATGAGTTCACCGAGGACGAATCCGAAGGGGAGCACGGCAACACCATGACTATACTGGAGGCCCGTCTCACGCATCAGAGGCAGTTCAGGGCCCTTTTCGCCAATCTCGGATCCGATCTCAGGAAGGAGATATCCGAGCATCTGGAGGACCGTATCGATGACGACTGCGTATTCTATCTGCGTCTCGACAAGCAGAAGGCGGTGGAGGGCGTCTACGAGATCGCCCATCACGGGGACGTCATAGCGATAACCGGCAAGGTGCAGGCGCACCCTGCCAGGAAGGAGGTTGCGGTCAGGATCCTCGGCGGATTCCTGACCGATGATGGTCAGTTCTCCTCGCGCTCCTCGGATTGAGGCGCTTTGGAGACGATGCAGTCGACCACTCTGCGGCCTTTCACCGTGCGGACGGTGATCACCAGGTTGCCGTCCGTGACGGAATCCCCCCTCTGAGGGAGGCGGTTGAGCTTGTAGAGGACGTATCCCATGACGGAGTAGTCCTCGTATCCTTCGGGGTCGAACTTCGACTCCAGGAGCTCGGCCACGTCGAATATGTTGGCCTTGCCCTTGGCGAGGACTGTGCCGTCCTGCTGGACGACGGCGTCGGGCTGGACCTCGTCGCTCTCGTCCCATATCTCTCCGACAAGCTCTTCGAGGATGTCCTCGAGGGTAACTATGCCCATGGTGCCGCCGTACGAATCCAGGACGACGGCCAGATGTATCTTGGACTTCTGGAAGTCGTTGAACACGGATGCTATGCTCATGGTCTCGGGGATGTATCTCACAGGCGAGACCATGTCCCTCAGCGTGAACTGCGTCTTGTTGAATATGTTGGCGTAGAACTGCTTGGCGTAGGCCACTCCCACGATATTGTCGATGGTGCCGTCGTAGACGGGGATCCTAGAGAAGCCGGAATCCGAGAACAGCCTTCCGGCCTCCTCCACTGATGCATCGATGGGCATCGCGATCACATCCATGCGCGGGGTGTACACCTCGGATACGGGGGTGTCGTCGAATCTGATGGCGGATTTGATCAGATCCCCTTCGGTCTTCTCGATCACGCCGTCGCCTTCGAGAGCGTCTATGGTGACCTCGAGCTCGTCCTCCGTCATGCCTGCAGGCTCCTCTCCGAGCCTGTTCCCTATGGCCGAAGTGAACTTCCCGAACACCCACGACAATGGGGTGAAGAGGATCTCGATGGCGCGGACGGCGGTCACGATCTTCAGGACGAAGCGCTCGGGATACCTCTTGGCCACGGTCTTCGGAAGGATCTCTCCGAAGGTGAGGACCACCAAGGTCATCACGACCGTGGAGACCACAGATCCTGTGGCCTGTCCCAGAAGGATCGCGAAGGCCAGAGTGGCGATCGTCGTCGCGCAGATGTTGACGATGTTGTTCCCGATCAGGATGGTCGTAAGGAGCTTGTCGTAGTTCCCCAGGATGGCCAGGGCCTTCGCGGCCTTCTTGTCGCCCTCGTTGGCGAGCCTTTTCAAACGGACCTCGCTGACACTGGTGAAAGCGGTCTCCGACATGGAGAAGAAGGCCGAGCAGACCACCAGGAGCGCGATTGCTACAAAATAGACGATTGTCAGAGCATCGATCATATGCTGATGGCACGCTCCGACGGGATGTTATTTCGATTCAATTTCATCGACCGTTGATTCCTATTCCTTGTTGCAAGCTTATAATTGTATCGGAACGGGGTCTGAAAGTTCCGAAATCATGCGGTCCGTCGGATGCGGATCGCTACCAAGTGTTATTATAAAAGGCGCGTATACGCGCGCGATTAAGATGGCTGTCATCAACTACGAGATCGTCGAGAGCATCGCGGTACTTTCAGAATCCTCCAAGGGCTGGACCAAGGAGCTCAACCTCATAAGCTGGAACGACAGGGATCCGAAATACGACATCAGGGAGTGGTCCCCCGACCACGAGAAGATGGGCAAGGGGGTGACCCTATCCGACGAGGAGGTCGCCATCCTCAAGAAGGCCCTGGACCAGAGAGGGATCGGACAGGAATGACGGTGCAGGACGGCATCTATCTGGAGCGTCTCCTGGACGACATCGACTCGATCTCCCGCGGACGCCCCAACGCTATCTCCGACGACAGATGGCTCGTCAACAACTACGATCCCGGCAAGTTCAGGCTCATCGAGCCCTTCCTTTCGTTCGACGACCAGAAGGTCGTCGCCGACGTCATCCTGCTCCTCACATGTGTCCGCGAGCGTGCGGCGATGGGGAGGATAGAGAAGATGGACGGATTCGGGGATGCCGTGTCGATGGCCCGCCTGGGGTATCTGACGTCTCTGCGCCAGGACGACGAGGCCATCCCGGAGATCATGGACGTGCTCGCCCACAAGCGCGGACAGGAGTTCATTCTCGCCGCCAGAAGGATGGGGACGATCGGGCGTGTCGCGGACGTTCCCGCTCTCAGGAGGATCTACGGGCAGGTGGGAGGAGCCATGAAGGATGAGGTCAGGATCGCACTGGAGCGCATCATCTCCAGGAATCCCGAGCTGCAGGCCACATCCGATCTCATCCTCAGCTGTCCGGTGTATCCCAACGAGAACGAATTCGAGGAGTTCCTTGACAAATCCATCGATTACCTCGATGTGAAATACCGTGCCAACGTCTACGGGAAGAAGCAGATAAGCTCCAAGGTCCATGCCAACGTGTCCCGCGCTTTGAGGGTGATGCGCACGAGGCTCTACAACGAGGCCGACAATCTCCCGATCTACGGGGTCGACAAGGAGGATCGGTGGCATGAGCTGGCGGATCTGATGAAGTGGGCGAACGACGACCTCTCATCCAAGGAGGTCCAGGGCCCGGATGTCAGGAAGGCGCGCGTATGTCCAAAGTGCGGCGGGATGATGACCTGCTACAAGGGGATCTGGATGTGTCCCGAGTGCGGCGGAGACCTCCGAACATCAGTTCTTATAGAGGAAGATAGTTGGGTGACTCAAGGCGCGACGAGCGGGGTCCTGTCCACAGGCTCCGATCGGCTAAACCTCAAGGAGAAATCGAAATGGCATACGGAGGCTACAGGGACAGAGACAACGACAGGCCCAGGGAATTCTTCAAGGCCGTCTGCTCGGACTGCCAGAAGGAGTGCGAGGTCCCCTTCAAGCCCACTCAGGGAAGGCCCGTCTACTGCAGGGACTGCTTCAGAAAGCACCAGCCCGCCGACAGAAGCAGGTACTGAATCCCCAGGAGCCTTCAGGCTCCAGGAGAAACCCTTTCCATTCTTCTTCAACAACGCTTTCCGCATCGTTTCCTGTACTTGGTCATCCACGGATTGTCCACCAGGCTGAGGAACCTGAGGATGCTGGCGCTGATCATGAGCACCGAGAGGCCGACCAGGGCCAGGATTACTCCGGGAAGCGGAAGGCCCTTGCACAAGAGGATAAGACCGAGGATCAGGCATGCCGCCGAAGAGACGGCGGATGCCTTGGCCAGGAGCCTGATCCTCGGGATCTCCATCGGAACACCTTGTCTCCGGCGTCCGGTGTGGCGGATTCGTCCGACGCATCGAGGGGTCTGAATCTCCACGCGGCGACGGCTTCCATGCCCATCCTTCCGAGTTCCGAGCGTATCTTCTCGAAGGCGGGACCTTCGGTGAGACGCGCCTCGGCAACAGCTCTTATCGAGTAGCCGCTCCTGCCCTTCCATACGAGGAACTCGACGTTCGGATTGGATTCGAGGTAGCCGACGGTCCTGTGCATGAACACCTCTCCAGCGTAGAGCATCCCGTCGTCGACCACGATGGATCCGAGGACGATGGAATGGGGGAAGCCGTCCGTCGAGACGACGGACAGGACCTTGCTGGAATCCGGTATCCTGAGCAGCCTCATCAGAGGCTCCGGGATGGCCATGATCTCACTCCTCGACGCTCTTCCTGCGGTTGCCTACTGCCAGGGCGACCAGATAGACGACCATGGCTATGATGCAGAATGTGAAGTTCTCCATGAGCCCTCATCTCCTCCCATCGTATAAAATCACTCAGGGGGCTTCACGGGCCGGAGATGCTGGACGACGAGCCTGAGAACTCCCCCTTCATAGTAGGGGACGATGCTGCAGTCGCACCACGAGGACGTCGAGGGAATGGCCCTGCGGATGATCGCCGGATCCGTGCGAGACATGCTCTCGGGAAGCATCGGGCAGTCGCGGCACGGAGTGG
>DATC01000021.1:920-2659 GCA_002504495.1 Methanomassiliicoccaceae archaeon UBA537 | reverse complement strand
GCCATGGGCGCGGACGCGGTGGCCATGGCTTCAGCTCCTCTGATGGCTCTAGGATGCGAGAGGTACCGTATCTGCAACACGGGAATGTGTCCCAAAGGAATCGCTACTCAGGATCCAGAGCTCGAGTCCAGGTTGGACAAGGTCGAGGGCGCCAGGAGGGTGGCCAATTATCTTAACGCCCTTTCCGATGAGCTGAGGACGTTTGCCAGGATCACAGGCCATGCAGATATACACGATTTGACTCCGGATGACCTGGTATCGACGAGCGATGAGATCTGCAGGACGACCGGCATCCGCCATGCCTGATCGCCACCCGATGAATAGAGCGCGCTTTCATACAAGCCGCCGGGCATGCATTCAGACGGTACGATAAGCGAGTCTTTCGCGGATTCGAAGGCACCGATTCTTGCCGCGGCCCTCTCCGATGACAGGAGAGGGCCGTTCGTTTCATTGTTTGTCCAGCTCCGCTCTCATCGAACGGACGAACTCCGCCACATGAGGCACGGAATCGCGACCGTACTGGGCGATGATCTTCACGATTGCAGAGCCCACTATGGCTCCGTCTGCGATAATCGTCATCCTGCGGGCCTGCTCCGGCGTGGATATGCCGAACCCTATGGCGCAGGGCACGGATGTGGCCTTTCTGACCGAGGCGACCATATCGCCTATGTTGGAGCTGAAATCGCTTCTCGTCCCGGTGACGCCCATGGAGGACACAACGTAGATGAAGCCCTCCGCATGGGACGCTATCATCGATATCCTGTCCTCGGATGTGGGGGCGATCATCGAGATCAGTCTGACGCCGTGCCTCGTGCAATACTCCTGGATGTCGCCTTTCTCTTCATACGGAAGGTCCGAGACGATCAGCGCGCATATGCCCGCATCCTCGCATCTCTGGAGGAACTTTTCGCAACCGTAGACGTATACGGCATTGAAGTAGGTCATCACCAGCATGGGGGTGTCAAGGTCCTTGCGGATCCTCATCGCCATGTCGAAGACGTCGTCCGTGGTGGTTCCGGCCTTCAGGGCGCGGACGTCTGCGTTCATGATGACCGGCCCCTCCGAGATCGGATCCGAGAAGGGTATCCCGAGCTCGATCAGGTCCGCTCCCGCCTCGGCCATCGCTCTGATCAGCTTCTCGCTGGTTTCGATGTCCGGGTCTCCGACGGTGATGAACGGGATGAACGCCTTGTGCGAGAACACCTTCCTGAGCTGCGCGTCCGCATCAATCATGGATGTCCCTCCCTCTGTACCTGGCGATGGCGGCGACGTCCTTGTCTCCGCGTCCGGAGAGGTTGACGACCATGATGTCGTCCTTGCTCAGCGTCGGCGCCAGCTCCCTGGCNNNNCTGGCGTATGCTATCGCATGGGCGCTCTCGATGGCCGGGATCACCCCCTCGGTCCTGGAGAGGTACTCGAAGCCTTCCACGGCCTGGTCGTCGGTGACGGCCACGTACTGGGCTCTATCCATGGATCTGAGATACGCGTGCTCGGGTCCGACCCCGGGGTAGTCCAGACCGGCGGATATGGAGTACACGGGGGCGATCTGCCCGTACTCGTTCTGGCAGAAAAGCGATTTCATGCCGTGGAACACTCCGACGGATCCCCTGCTCATTGTGGCGGCGTGCTTGTCGGTATCGATTCCTTTGCCTCCCGCCTCGCACCCTATCATCTTCACGTTCTCGTCGTCCACGAACGGGTGGAACAGACCTATCGCGTTGCTCCCTCCGCCGACGCAT
>DATC01000021.1:610-874 GCA_002504495.1 Methanomassiliicoccaceae archaeon UBA537 | reverse complement strand
GCTCCCTCCGCCGACGCATGCGACCAGGTAGTCTGGAAGCCTCCCCTCCTTCTCCATCATCTGCTGCTTGACCTCGCGGCCGATGACGCTCTGGAACTCGCATACCATCTCGGGGAACGGAGCAGGGCCCATGACGGTGCCGATCACGTAGTGCGTGTCTTCCACGCGCCTGGTCCATTCCCTCAGGGTCTCGTTGACGGCGTCCTTGAGCACGCCCGTTCCGTCCTTGACGCCGTGCACATGGGCTCCCAGGAGCTCCATCCT
>DATC01000021.1:0-471 GCA_002504495.1 Methanomassiliicoccaceae archaeon UBA537 | reverse complement strand
GCCGGCGCCGGTCTCGGCGATGACGCGGGTCTTCCCCATCTTCTTCGCCAGAAGGCACTGTCCGATGACATTGTTGATCTTATGGGCTCCGGTATGGTTGAGATCCTCCCTCTTCAGATATATCTTGGCGCCTCCGAGGTCCTTCGTCATCCGCTCCGCAAAGTACAGCATGGAGGGTCTTCCGGTGTATTCGCGGTTCATCCGGTCCACTTCCGCCAGGAATTCCGGGTTCGAGATCTGCTCGTGGTACGCCTTGTCCAGTTCTATGACGGCGTTCATAAGAGTTTCCGGAACGTATTGTCCTCCGAATTCTCCATAGCGTCCTTCTTTCGTCATTATTGATTGCTATAATGGCGCAATATTTCTAGTTATTGTTCATTGATGTATATTAATATACATTATTGAACCGCTAAGATGCCTGATCGTTCGTCCGAAACGATCGAATCAAAGTGGTTCTTTAGCTTTAAGGGT
>DATC01000066.1:4815-15535 GCA_002504495.1 Methanomassiliicoccaceae archaeon UBA537 | reverse complement strand
CGCCCCCAGCTCGACGATGAGCGGCATCCCGTGGGACAGCGCCAGCGCTCCGAGGAACAGTCCGTTCTCCATCATCAGGAGGCCCGTGGTCTCCGTTATGGCCTTCCTGCGGGTGCACATGATGAGAAGACCGATGAGGAGTATGGATACGGACAGCGCGAGGCAGTTCCTCTCCACCGTCTCGATGGACACGAGCAGAGGCTCGGTGATGTAGTACGACAGGATTATCATCAGCCCGGAGACCAGCAGCGACCCCGGGATCCCCAGGCTGAGCTCCACCTCCTTGTCCACGTTGATCCTGCTCATTATGTAGAGCAGCATCCTCGGCATGACGATCACCTTCAGCGCCAGCGTCAGGGCGCACATGATGTAGATGTGAGAGTTCCCCGACGACCAGGCCACCACGAAGGCGAGCAGCGCCAGGAAGACGGACTGCAGCGAGAACAGGTTGATGAGAGGCCTCATGCGCGTGGTGGCGACGGCCATCACCGATGCGAGAAGCATCATCACAGCGCACAGGTCGATCAGATTTCCGACTATCATCTCGTCCATTTCCGATTCCTCACAGGATGTACAGCGATATCATCGCCAGAAGGGACAGCGTGAAAGACACCGTCAGCAGGTTGGGCGTCTTGAACAGCCTCGATTTGCATAGGGCCGACTCCACGGCCGACAGGACGAACGCCACAAGAAGCATCTTGGACGCGGCGACGAGCGCGGAGACCAGGACGGTGCCGAGGGACGCCTCGGATGCTATCCCCCAGGGGAAGAACAGCGATCCGAGCATGGCCATGAACAGGGTCAGCCTGAGCATGCTCGAGTACTCCATGAAGGCCAGTCCGCGGCCGGAGTACTCCAGCAGCATGGCCTCATGGACCATCGTCAGCTCCAGATGCGTCGACGGATTGTCGAACGGTATCCTGGCGTTCTCCGCCAGCAGGGTCATCATGAACGATGCGCCCGCCAGTATCAGAGCGGGACCGACGGCCGCCAGCCCCATCGAGGAGATCGCGGACGAGATGTCGCCCATCTCCGTGCCGGCTCCCGACAGGACGGCCAGGGTCGCTATGGACAGCAGGAGGGCCGGCTCGATCAGCACGGACATCATCATCTCCCTGCTGCTCCCCATTCCTCCGAACGCGGAACCGCCTTCCAAGCCTCCCAGCACCATGGCGAATCTGAACATCGTGAACAGGTACACCATGGCCACGAGATCCCCGAACGGGGCCAGGACGCCCGTGTAGATGAACGGGGTCATCATGGCCAGGACGATCATGGACGCCATGCACACGTAGGGCACTCCGCGGAACAGCCACGAGCAGCTCCCGGACGTCACAGCGTCCTTCCTCATCAGCTTGGCGAGGTCGCGGTAGGGCTGGAGCACGCTCGCCCCGACACGGCCCTGCATCAGGGCCTTGAACTTCGATACCAGACCGGACATCAGCGGCGCGACGGCCATCAGAACGACGACCTGCAGCAGCTCCAATAGGATCTCCATCATACGAGCCTCACCGCCAGAAGGGCCGCGACTAGCGCGACCAGGATGTATCCGAGATATGATTGTATGTTGCCCGTCTGGAGCCTGGTGATCTGCGACGATGCGTACGTGATCAGCGCTCCGAAGGGCCTGTAGATGTATTTGACGAAGGGTTCGACGAACTGCGTGCTGTACCTGTCGCCCTTCTTCTCCGACGTGTCCCTGTATATGGGATGGAAAACGCGGACGATCGGCTGGGAGAACCCTTCCGAGGAATACTGCATGCGCTCGTCCAGAGCTCCTCCGCAGCCCCATGTCTCGTAGATCTCCCTATTGCGCCTGAAGATGCGGGTCAGGACGAACAGCAGCAGCACGCATCCTGCGAGAAGGATCCCCAAAAGAAGAGGCGAGACCGATCCGGGCATGGCGCTGCCGTATCCGGACGCGAATCCCGTGCTGTCGGCCATGGCATCGAGCAGCGGGAAGGCGAACAGTCCCATGGCCACGCATGCCGTCGCGAGGACGACGAGAGGCGCCATGGAGCCCTTCCTGAGCGGCCTCGGCTCCGCTGCGCCTTCAGATCTCGGCCTTCCGAGGAATATGAAGCCGTACAGCCTGGCATAGGATGTCGCCATGATCATTCCGCAAACGCCCATCATGGCCACCAGCAGAGGCATGGCGATCCTCATCCCGGATTCCATCGCGTCGATCCCCAGAAGGGACTGGAGCATCAGCCATTCGCTGACGAATCCGTTCATCGGAGGTATGGCGGCCAGGGACATCACCCCGATGAGAGCCACGGCGGACAGGGCCGGAAGGGCCTTGGCCAACCCGCCCATCCTGTCTATCCCCGTCTCCCCGGTGACGTCCTCGATCGAATCCACGGAGAGCATCATCAGAGACTTGAACATCCCGTGGTTCAGCGCATGGAGGAGCCCGGCGAGGACGACGAGGGCCTCCAACGATCCGAGCATCCCGGAGAACAGCATCCCCAGGGACAGGCACATGGTCGCCAGGGCCATGTTCTCCATGCTGGAGTACGCCAGTATCCTCTTGGGCTCTATCTGGACCATGGACTCCATGGCTCCCCACAGGGCCGTGAGGGCCGAGAGGATGCAGAACACAGCCGATACCGCCTCTACTCCTCCGTCGACTCCGATCCATACGAACACGCTCTTGTACAGCACCAGCACGGCTGCGCTGGAGCAGACGGTGGTGAGCAGAGCCGTCGTGTGGGTGGGAGACCTCGCGTACATGTCCGGCATCCATGCGTGGAACGGCACCATGCCCAGCTTGGTCCCGAAGCCTATGAACAGCAGCGATATCGCGACGGCCTCTCCCACAGGACCCATGGCGGCTCCGAGCCTCTCCCAGGAACCCGTGTCTCCGGTCCCGGCGACGGACCACATGTACGCGTATACGACCATGAGCAGGAGCCCTCCGACATGGGTGATGGCGAAGAACCTCCAGCGGGGCGCGCTGTCCTTCGTCTCGGCCATCAGGAAGGTCAGCATCGAGACGGCCTCCCAGGATACTAGAAGCGTCACGACAGAATCGGAGATCATGAACAGGGTGCATGAAACGAACAGACCGCACGCCAGACCGATGTGCCTCTGGGCGTAGCCGTGTCCGGAATGGGTCATGTGGACCAGCACCGCCAGGAAGACGACGGACGACAGCGAGACGAAGATCGCGCTCAACCCGTCCACGGAGACCGAATAGGTCCCTAGGAAGGATTCCAGAGGGAACGTCGCGGAGAAATCCCCGACGGACATGAACACCGGGTAGCACGCGATGCCGGCGATGCAGGATATCCCGCAGAGGACGGAGGACAGGACGGCGCCTCCGCGGACGCGCGGCATGAGGCCGATCGCCAGACCGGCAACGGCCGGCAGCAGGAGCAGAATCATGTATATCCCGATGAAAAGACCCTCGTCCATGCCTCCGACCATAAGCAATCCGCAACCGGAGCCAGCGTTACACCGATATCACCTTAAACTTTGGCGTGGCGCCAGAACGCGGGATTATGATGCGATCGGCAGGATTCCGACAGACATCCAAGGGCCGCACGTGCAAATGCCCAAATACAACACTCAGGATGAGAGGTTCGGAATGGCCACCGTCGAAGAGCAAATCCAGGAACTGGAGAACGAGATCTCCAAGACCAAGTACAACAAGGCTACCGAAGGCCACATCGGGAAGCTTAAGGCCAAGATAGCCAAGCTCACGATGGAGGAGGAGAAGCGCAGATCCGCCAAAGGGTCCACCAAGGGATTCTACGTGAAGAAGGCGGGCAACGCCACCGTGGCCCTCGTCGGATTCCCGTCGGTCGGTAAATCCACGCTTCTGAACCAGCTCACCGGAGCCAAATCCGAAGTGGGCGCGTACCACTTCACCACGCTGGACGTCGTCCCCGGGATCATGCTCTACAACCACGCCAAGATCCAGATTCTGGACATGCCGGGACTCATCAAGGACGCATCCCGCGGAAAGGGACGCGGAAGGGAGGTCATCGCAGCCGCAAGATCCGCCGATGTCATCCTCCTCGTCTGCGACGTGTTCAATCCCAGGATGGACGTCCTGTTCAAGGAGCTGTACAATGCGGCGATCCGCCTCAACCAGCATGCACCGGACGTGGTCATAACCCGTTCCGATCACGGCGGAATCCAGGTCAAGCCCACTGTGAAGCTGACCAAGATCACTCCCGAGATCATCAAGGACATGACCGCCGCCTACGGGCACATCAACGCCACGGTCGTCGTCCGTGAGGACATAAACGTCGAACAGATGCTGGACGTCCTGGCCGGAAACCGCGTCTACATCAAGGCCATCATGGCGATCAACAAGGTCGATCTGGCCAAGCCGGAGGAGCTCCAGGCCGCTCTGGATATGCACAGGGACTACAGGTGCATACCCATTTCCGCCGCCACAGGGCAGGGGATCCCCGATCTCCAGCAGGGACTCTACGACACCATCGACATGATACGCGTCTATCTGAAGCCGCAGGGCCAGGAGGCCGACATGGACGTCCCTCTCATCGTCAAGAGAGGGAACACGGTCGGAGACGTGTGCGAGCTCATCCACCGCGACTTCAAGAACAACTTCCGCTACGCGATGATATGGGGTAAGAGCGCCAAGTTCCCCGGACAGACCGTCGGCATGGACCATGTCGTCGAGGACAAGGACGTCATCTGCATCATCGTGAAGAGATAATTCGGACATACCGGAATGCCCGTTTTCATGTTGTCCAAAGGACGACGGGAAGCATCTCTATCCGTTCGGTTCCCATTATGTAGTTTGACCAGAATGAGGAGCCATGGCCAAGAGAGACCTGATTTCAGTCTCGGATATGGAGGATGTCTGGCCCGACCTCGTCGAGCTCGCCATCAAGCTCAAAGCCGAACGCGGACACCACGGCGACCCCCTCAAAGGGAAGACCCTCGCCATGATCTTCGAGAAACCGAGCACGCGCACGAGGATCTCCTTCGACGTCGCCATCACCGAGCTCGGCGGACACGCCCTCTACATCGACGAATCCAAGATGCAGATGGGGGTCCACAGCGAGACAATCGAGGACACCGCCCGCGTCATGAGCAGATTCGTCCACGGCATCATGTACCGCGCCTTCGACTACAAGATGATGGACAAGTTCGGAGAATACGCGTCCGTCCCCGTCATCAGCGGACTCGACAACCTCGAGCACCCCTGCCAGGCCCTGGCGGACATGGTGACCATCAAGGAGAAGCTCGGAGGATTCCGCGGGAAGAAGCTCGTCTACCTGGGAGACGGGAACAACGTGTGCAACTCCCTTCTCTACGCCTCCGCCATCATGGGCATCGATATGATCGCATGCTGCCCGGCCGTCCGCATGCCGAACGCCGAGATCATGATGAAGGCATCGCAGATAGCCGAGAAGAACGGATCCAAGATCATAGCCTCCCACGAGCCCAAGGAGGCCTGCAAGGACGCGGACGTCCTCTACACCGACACCTGGGTGTCCATGGGTGATTCCACTCCTGTGGAGGATGCCATCAAGCTCTTCCATGACTACCAGATCAACAGCGAGCTCCTCTCTCTCGCGAAGCCCACATGCATCGTGATGCATTGCCTCCCCGCGCACAGAGGGCAGGAGATCACCGACGAGGTCATCGAAGGACCCCAGAGCGTGATCTTCGACCAGGCCGAGAACAGGCTCCATGCCCAGAAGGCCGTGCTGTACACGCTGATGAAGGATCAGTGAAAACCCTTTCCGCCGGGACGATGCTCCCGGCGATCCATTCTGCATGCAAGCGTATGGGATACGTAATCGATCGGGGTCTACGGTCGAATGGCGCCATAGGATCGGAATCCCTTCCTTCATCAGACCCGTATGAATCCTTCGTATTCCTGCCAATTGCCTTCGATCGCAGTAGGGCAGCTCCATCTCGAACATCGGATGCTGTCTGTCCTTGTCGAAAACATGCACCTTATGATAATCGAGGTACTCCTTTTCAGGCCGTTCCTCCTCGGAAGGCAGCGTGATCTCTCTTCCGTCGAATCTGCGGTAGTAGTCATCGTAGATCTTCGGTTCCATGCAGTCCTCGATCCTTGAGGATAGCCTGATGCAATAGCTGGATGACTCTACGGTCATGAGGCCTGCATCGAATGCCGCGTCATGCAGGGTATTCAGGCACAACCCGTTGCGCACATCCGTTTTCTCCATCTCATTGCTGTCACACCACGGTTTGATGTGGCTGGCCCTCAGCAGCCGCGGTTCGGAAATACCTGTGACGCAACAGGCGTTTCCGTATGCTTCCAGGATCGATCTTCTGAATCTGTCCTGATTCACACGGGTTTTGACCAGACGCTCTTTCGTAAAACCCTTGACCCATTCATTCGGTTCGAGACCGATTTCCTCGACAGTCCCGGATACGATGTCATAGATGAGATCGTACTGCGGATCATCAGGCAGCTGGGAAACCACCTCCGACGGCGTCATTCCTTTGAATATTCCTTTGAAGTCATTGCCCAATCCGTAATGCCTTAGAACAGCCCAGGATTGATACCCTCTGCTTTTTCCGCTATCCAGACCGAGGATCTCCTCATCCAGCTTCCTGCTGGAGAGTCCGTCGAATAGAAAATGCATGACGATGGACTCCCTCTGTTCCCTGCTGTACAGTCTGAACTCGCGATCGCGTGAAGAAACATCGATCTGAGGCAATTCCATGCTAGACAATCTCTTTCTGCAGCTATATCGATGCCGCCTGCACGATGTGCGAAACGGGACGTATAGGCCCTGCTTCGCATCTGGAATACACGAATCGATGAAGAAGAACGGCCCCGCCGCGAGGCGGGTAAGAGGTTTGTGGATCTTTCCAAGCTCGGAATCAGGCCAGGTCCTTGATGGCCTTGGAGAAGGCGAGCATGTTGGCGTCGGGGGTAGCGACGGCGATTCCGCATCCGGAGGAGATGACGTTGAATCCGGCCTTTGCAGAGCGGACAGCAGCGGCAGCGGACTCCTCGGGAGTTCCCTGGAACAGGGGCCTGACGGATCCGACGTTTCCGACGAGAACGGTCTTTCCGCCGACGTGGGCGACAGCGTCCTCGGGGGTGACCTTCTCTTCGATGGAGATACCGGTGACGCCGGTAGCGACCATCTTCTCGAGGATGGGGAGGGTGTCTCCGCAGATGTGGAGAACGGTGTACTTGTCGGCGCTGGGCTTCAGGCAGACGGAGACGTGGCCGCCGGCGGCCTCCTCGAACATGTCGGGAGCGAGCATGTCGGTGGAAGCGGAAGGCTCGGAGCACTGGACGACATCGGCGCCGGCGTCGTGGAGAGCCTTGGTGTAGGCGGTGACGTAGGGGTTGACGGCGTCGACCCACTTGTCGACCTCTTCGGGAGCCATCATCATTCCGAAAACGAGGTTCTCGGTGTTGACGAGGTTTCCGGTGAGGGTGAAGGGTCCGGTGTTTCCGGCGACGATGGCGTAGTTCTCGCCGTGGGACTTCTTCATCTTTCCGATGGCCTCGATGGCGACAGCGACACGTCCGGACTTGAGGAAGTCGTCGATGGGCATCATGTTGGCGGGGTCGTCGTACTCTCCCATCATCGGGTCGAAGTGGAAGGGGTGCTCCTTGATCATGGGGTTGGCATCCTTCTTGTCGACCTGGACGCGAGCGCCCAGAGTCTCGGACTCGGCGGTGAGACAGAACGGGGCCCTGACGCACTCGAATCCCTGCAGGTCGGCCTGGGCGCATCCCAGGGTGGCCATGAGGTCAGCGTTCTTGTGGGCCTCGGGCCAGGCGGCGCCGCAGGCGTCCATCTGCCCAATCGTGGCGGACTGGGTGAAGATGGCCACAGGGGGCCTGTCCAGAGTCTCTTGTTTCATTGCAGCGAGCACTCTCTCTCTAGGAGTCATTGTCATGATAGGTTCTCCTGCCCGTTGGTATTCCGTCATCACTCTTAAAGTAAACGGCAAGCGGGCAACTGTGACCGCCGGCATCCAACGTGGGAGGTGCCAAGCATCCGCGCTTCATCTGGATATCTGTTCCAACCATCGAATCGGTGCATCGCAGCTTGACATCTGACAAGGTCCTCAGGGTGCCCAGGTCCATGATCCCCATATCGGTCACGCCGTAGATCTCCGCGTCCGCGTAGTCGCACGATCTGAGGGCCGGAGCCATGACGGCATCGTCGTCCAGGACGAGGTCGTTGCCGGAGGCGAACGGGCTGAACGGGGGGACGACTATGACACCCTCCTTCCGGGCATGCACGAAGCAATGGACCTTCAGCCCTCCTCCGACGGCCCCGGGTATGCGGACGGACGGATGCTCGTGGCCTATGATCACCGGTCTGACACCCGAATCGCAATGCCCGTGCTCGAGACGGTACCCCATCACGTCGATATGGTCCACGGCGAGGATGCCCATGTCCGAGATGATGTTCTGGATGAAGTTGTCGTGGTTCCCCTTGACCACGACGGCCTCCGCATCCTCCGCGATGAGCTCGATGATGCTCCTGACCTGGTTCCTCTCCTCCCATCCGGCGTGCTTGAAATCGTGCTTCACGTCTCCGAGGAGGACGATGCGGGAAGGCTCGTAGTTGGAGATGATGTCGTTGAGGTCGTCGCGGATCGAGCTGGTGTTTATGCGGGGCAGGTACAGTCCCTCCTGCTCCAAGGCGCGCTCGTATCCCAGATGGAGGTCGCCGATGACCGCGGTAGGGCCTTCGTCCAGCACAAGGCACTTCTCGCAGCAGATGCGGACGCCGGGACGTATCTCCAAGGACCTCATGGCACGGCCGATGCCGTCGTACGATAAGGCACCATCGGAACGCGTCGCCCGATATGTAATATCTATAAGGAGGCGAATCGGGTGGCAGTGATCCGCAACACGTTCATGCTGCTGCCTTCGGTCGGAGCCAAGAAGGAGAAGGCGATATGGGAGTCGGGCATCCGCACATGGGACGATTTCATCGGCGCCGACAGGGTGCTGAGGATGTGCGGAGAGGCGAAGACGAGGCACGATGCCGTCCTGACGCAAGCATCGGAGATGCTGGACGACCGCGATTGCATCGGTCTCGCGGAGATGACCCCGAAGAGCGAGCATTGGCGCCTGTTCGGCGAGTTCCATGGGAACGCCAGGTATCTGGACATAGAGACGGACGGACTGAGCAGGGACGCCCTGGTCACGGTCGTCACGGTGCATTCCCCGAAGGAGACCGTGACGCTCACCGAAGGGATCGACCTGACCCCCGACTCCCTCTCCGACGCTCTGGACGGAGCGGATATGCTAGTGACGTTCAATGGCAGCTGCTTCGACATCCCCGTGCTGAGGAACAGCTTCCCCGAGGTGGATTTCGACATCCCGCAGTTCGATCTCCGCTTCGCCTCGAGGAAGGTCGGATACAGAGGCGGACTGAAGCCATTGGAGATAGAGATGGGCATAGTCAGGGCCGACGAGATCCAGGGGGTGGACGGCGCGGATGCGGTCAGGCTGTGGAAGCGGTGGATCCGCCACGGAGACCGCGACGCCCTGGACATCCTCAGGGAGTACAACAGGGCCGACACGGTCAATCTGGAGAGGATCGCGGGGACGATCTACGAGAGGCTGGTGAAGGAGCATGCCGGGTTCGTATGGCGACGACCGCAGGCTGAATCGCGATCTGCGCTCCGCCGCCGACGTGCTGCGCGAGGCCTCGTCGGTCCGCGTGATCACGCACATCGATGCGGACGGCATAACGGCGGGAGCGATCGCCGATGCCACGCTGGATCGCTTGGGAATCGAGCACCGCGTGGATTTCGCCAAGAAGATGTCCGACGAGACGGTCGCCGACGCGGACTCCAGTCCGGAGGACGTCGTATGGATCTGCGATCTTGGGAGCGGGAGCCTGTCGTCGTTCAAGAGACGCGGCCTGGTGGTGACGGACCATCACGTCCCCGATCCGAGATGGCGCCGCGAACAGACCGTGCTCGACAGCTTCTCCGGGATCTGCCACCTGAATCCCCACACGTACGGCGTCGACGGATCCTACGAGGTCTGCGGGGCCGGCATGACGTACCTCCTCTCGAAGACCCTGGACGGATCCAACGCCGACCTTGCCCACCTGGCCGTCGTGGGGGCGGTAGGGGACTTCCAGGACTCGTCCTTCCGCAGGCTGGTCGGATGGAACCGCGAGATCCTGCAGGACGCCGTCGCGGCAGGCGATGTCGAGATAGACGAGGGGCTCCGCTACTACGGGAGATGCTCCCGCCCGATCAACCAGTACCTCCAGTACGCCTCCGAACCCCCGATACCGGGCGTCAGCGACGATCCCAAGGGAAGCTTCCGGCTCCTGGACTCGCTGGGGATCCAGGCCAAATCCGGAGGAAGATGGCGGACGCTGACCGACCTGACTGATGAGGAGCGCGAACTCCTGTGCGACGCCGTCATCGAAAGGCTCGGCGACGCTTCGGAGCAGGCCATAGGAGAGATGTACCGCATAACCCGGTACGACGCCCGCACCGGACTCGGTGATGCGAAGGAGTTCGCCACCGTCCTCAACTCCTGCGGACGCTACGACGACGCTCCCACGGGACTCAGGGTCTGCCGCGGCGACGTCTCCGCTCTGAAGACCGCAGAGGAGAACAGGTCCGCCCACAGGAAGCACATATCCGAGGCCCTGCGCTACATCAAGGAGAACCATCTGCTCAGGGAGCGCCGCTTCATACAGTGGTTCGACGCGGGATCGGAGATCAAGGAGACCGTAGTGGGCATAGTGGCAGG
>DATC01000066.1:2487-4773 GCA_002504495.1 Methanomassiliicoccaceae archaeon UBA537 | reverse complement strand
GCTCCTGTCATCGCCGGAGAACCGCCGGAACGTCCCCATGATAGCGTTCGCCGATTCGGACGACGGAGTCAAGGTGTCAGCCAGGGCCGACAGGGACCTCGTGGATCGCGGCCTCGATCTCTCCGCCGTCATGCACACGGCCGCAGAGCTGGTGGGAGGATTCGGCGGAGGACACACCGTCGCCGCAGGAGCCACCATCCCGCCCGATCAGAAGGAGAGGTTCCTCGACATAGTGGAGGACCTCGTGTCGTCGCAGATCGAGCGACGACTTTCGCTAATCCTTAAAAATCAATGGATTCTGATGTATATGAAATGCCAATCGAATCGAAACTTCCCATCATCTGGCCGTATCGATTGGATGTATTAGTTATTCCTAAAAATTTTCATCGTTTTTTAACCACTCCTAACACGTATTCGATATGTTTTAAATACAGATCCGAGGTTCTTAGCAACCAGAGGTAACATACATGGCAGTTACAATCAATTCCGAGTGCGTTGCATGCGGTGCATGCGTGGACGTCTGCCCCCAGGGAGCCATCACCGTCGACGACATCGCCGTCGTTGATGCCGGCAAGTGCATCGACTGCGGTGCCTGCATCGACGAGTGCCCCGCCGGAGCCATCTCCGAGTGATTCCAAACGACCCTCCTCCGGGAGGGTCACTTTCCCTTCTCCCGTTCCTTCCATCTTCCGCCCTTTCTCATATTCCTTTCAAATCCGAATTTTTAGCTATTCCTAAATTATAAATACCGACGAATGATGGAAGACGCATGGGCGTTGATCGCCCGGTGACAAAATGGAGAAGACCGATATCCTGAATGTCTCGTTCCTGGTCGGCGTCATCGTCGTCCTCGTCGCCGCGTTCATCTATGTGAACGTCACGGCCTGATCCGGGAAACAAACGGCCTACGGGCCATCTTCCTTCTCTTAACTCGACTTAACTGCAAGCCTCGTCCGAATGTCAGTTAAGTATTCCGCCCCTGATTGAACCGGCATGTCGGATATCCTTCAACAGAACATCGAGTACGCACGGACACTCAAGAACGTTCTGCGCCTCAGAAGAGAGCCTGTAGCGATCAAGCTGATCAGAAAGGGCGAACCGTTCCCCGAGGAGATGCAGGTCCCCGAGAAGCAGATCAGCCACTGCCAAGCCGTGGCCGGAGCGAGCAACGGAAGCTCGTTCAAGCTCCCTCTCGCCTCGCAGAGCTGCATGGTCGGCGCATCGGCCCTCAACATGACCGAGACCCCGGAGAAGGTCGCCTCGGGGGAGTTCCACTATTCCATGGGCATGCACGATTCGCAGGAGGCCGTCGCGAGGATGATCGCGCAGAGGATGATCGTCCCGTTCGAATGCGACGGGGAGGTAGTCGCTCCTCTGAAGGATGCCGATTTCACCCCTGATATCGTGGCCATCATCGACATTCCGGAGCGCTGCTATTGGACCGTTCCTCTGGCCACGGCCGAGAAGGGCGGACGCATCCAGTTCTCCACATCCCCGTTCCAGTGCTGCTGCGAGGACATCGTCGCCGTCCCGATGTGCACGGGATCCCCCAACATATCTCTTGGATGCTTCGGGTGCAGGAAGAGGACGGACATGAAGGCCGATGAGATGGCCGTCGGGATACCGTATTCGGCGATACCGGATTACGTCGACCATCTCCGCAGATACGAGTCCGGAGTCATGACGAAGGCCAAGCGCGATCGAGAGTGCTAAAAAATCTGAATTTAGTAACACCATAAGTATACGAATCAATCAAGGATATTGCATCCAACCATATCCATAAAACATTTTAAATACAAGAGCACGGGCGGAAAAGCCGATTACGCCCGTGCTCGTCGATAGCCAGCAGGGGCGAACTTCCTGGGAAATCATCTTTTAACAGCGTTATTCCTTCATCTTTATATTGAATCAGCCACTTGTCCTGACTGCAAGGGGTAAGCAGCACCGAAAGGGGCTGTCTAAAGAACAAGGAGGTATGTAATGCCAAAATACGAGGACGTAGTCGACTTGTACGATGACTATGGGAAGCGCATCGCCAAAGATGTTCCTCTCGAGGCCATCAGTCCGCTGCGCAACAACGCGATCAAGAAGATCGTCTCCCTGACCAAGAGGACCGTCGCGGTCAACCTGGCCGGTATCGAGAAGGCCCTCAAGACCGGTAACATGACCGGCGGAGGAGTCATCATCAAAGGAAAGGAGATCGACATCCCTCTGGTCGAGAACGCAGAGAAGGTCGCCAACTACATCGAGAACGCCGTTAAGGTCTTCGATGGAGACGGCACCGTC
>DATC01000066.1:0-2455 GCA_002504495.1 Methanomassiliicoccaceae archaeon UBA537 | reverse complement strand
CGGCACCGTCGTCCAGGTCAAGAGCGGCGGCAAGAACATTGTCGTCGTTGTTCCCGACGCGAGGATGGAGGCTGGAGTCGAGTACACCACCGGATTCACCACCGTCGCATCCGCTGCGACCGAAGCTATCATCGATATCTTCGACATCCCCATGTACAAGGCCAACATGGTCAAGGCCGCCGTTTGGGGAAGATACCCCCAGACCATCACCTTCCAGGGCGCCAACGTCAAGTCCATCCTCGACGTTCCCCAGAACAACGAGGGTGCCGGATTCGCCCTGAGGAACATCATGGCGAACCACGTCGTCGCTCTCGTCAACAGGAACGCCATGCAGGGAACCGCCCTCTCCGCCATCTACGAGCAGTGCGGATCCTACGAGATGGGCGACCTGGTCGGAAACTTCGAGAGAGGCGGACTCCTGTCCCTCGCCTACGAGGGCCTGAACGCCAACAACATGCTCTACTCCATCGTCAAGAAGAACGGAAAGACCGGAACCGTCGGAACCGTTATCGAATCCGTCATGGACAGGGCTATCGAGGACGGAGTCATCCGCGTGAAGGAGACCCTTCCCTCCGGATACAAGGTCTACACCACCGACGATCTCCCCAAGTGGAACGCCTACGCCGCTACCGGAATGGTCGCTGCCGTCATGGTCAACGTCGGAGCCGCCAGGGCAGCCCAGGGTGTGCCCTCCACCATCCTGTACTACAACGACCTGCTCGAGCACGAGTCCGGTCTCCCCGGTGTCGATTACGGACGCGCCGAGGGTGTCGGAGTCGGTATGTCCTTCTTCTCCCACTCTATCTACGGAGGAGGCGGACCCGGTCTGTTCCACGGAAACCACGTCGTTACCAGGCACGCCAAGGGAGTCCTCATCCCCGCTGTCACCGCCGGTAACTGTCTTGATGGCGGAACCCAGACCTTCTCTGCCGAGGCCACTTCCGGTCTCTTCAAAGAGGTCTTCGGAGACATCGAAGAATTCAAGCACCCGATCCAGTGCGTCGCTGCCGAGGCGAAGAAGATCAGGAACAAGATCTGAGGATACGATGTCGAGCACTTCCACACCTGCAGCAGACTACGCCGGAGTCCCGCTCCCCGAGGTCCAGATAATCACCAACCGTCTTCTCAGCGCTGATACGACGGAGAAGGTGCTGAACGCCCTCGATCCCATATCCGGGATCAGGCAGATCAACATGACCGGAGAGAGCCTGCCCAAGACCATCAACAGCGGTCCCGGCAAAGGACTTCCGAACAACCATTCCGAAAGGAAGGTCATCCATGTCGGAAAGCAGGAGATCGAGCTCCGTTACCTCGTGGGAGGATTCTACATAGAACTCCTAGTCGACGACGAGAAGGAGCTGGACCAGAAGATCGAGGAGATCAAGGCGGCGTGCGACGGCACGATAGCCGACGGATACACCCTCACACTTGGAAGATTCTCGAAATTCAAACCCTCAATGCATGATTACAGGAGTAATTGAAATGGCATACAAGAGGCAGTTCTATCCCGGAACCACTACGCCCGCTAAGAACAGGCGCAGATACCTGGATCCGAAAGTCAAACTGAAGAAGCTGCGCGACGTCCCCATGGACGATGTCGTGAGGCTCATGGGACACAGGCAGCCCGGTCAGGACTACATGTCCATCCACCCCCCCATCGAGGAGGGCAAGGAGCCCGAGTGCCCCATCAGAAAGCTCGTCGTCCCCATCGAGGGAGCCAAAGCTGGAGACCGTGTCAGGTACATCCAGTTCACCGACTCCGTCTACTTCGCCCCCATCTCGCCCTACCAGAGGGCTTGGATGTACCTCTCCAGGTACAGGGGAGTCGACACCGGAACCCTTTCCGGAAGGCAGATCATCGAGGTCCGTGAGAGGAACCTCGAGGAGATGGCCAAGGAGTTCATCGACAACGAGACCTTCGACCCCGCCCTCACCGGCATCAGGGGAGCAACCGTTCACGGACACGCCTGCCGTCTCGACGAGCACGGACTCATGTTCGACGGCTGGCAGAGGTACGTCTGGGACGATGAGAAGAAAGAGGTCGTCTACGTCAAGGACCAGGTCGCTATTCCCATCGACAGGAGGATCTCCGTCGGTAAGCCCGCCTCCATGGAGGAGCTGAAGAAGAGGACCACCATTTTCAGAGCCGATGGCGTTGACATGAGGGACGACAAGGAAGTCACCATGTACGGCATCAGGATCCACAAGCTGAGGACCCTCGGCGGCTACATGCCGTGGAAGGTCAAGGGAGAGTGATTACCATGGCAGGAAAAGAAAAGCTGTTCATGGAAGCATGCAAGAAGAAGTTCAAGGAAGACCCCACCGACATGACCACCAAGTACTACTGCTACGGTGGTTGGAGACAGTCCAAGTCCAAGGTCGAGTTCCAGAAGACCGCGGATGAGATTGCCAAGAAGCGTGGAATCCCCATGCTCAACGAGGACATCGGAGTTCC
>DATC01000049.1:29386-55143 GCA_002504495.1 Methanomassiliicoccaceae archaeon UBA537 | reverse complement strand
GATCGTTATCCTTCCGCGTCCCATCGATGGATCCTCCTGCGTCCGACGATCGCGTAGCGGTCGCCGTCCATGAATATGTCGTAGTCGGGATTCTCCGCACGTATGCGCTCGATCTCCGCCAGAGCCTGCGACAGCGAGAGCTCGCATGTGCGGATATCGATGAACACGACGTCGTCCATGGACGACCTCTGATGATGGAAGAAGAGTCATGGTGCCGTGAGCCGGGCTCGAACCAGCGACTTCAAGATCTTCAGTCTTGCACTCTCCCAACTGAGTTACCACGGCGTTGAGCGTCCCTATAGACAGCCCCTTTATAATTGTTGGGTTCGGCCGGGCCGAAGCCCGGCCTCGGAGTCAGAGGTCCCCGTCCTCCCCGCCGGTGTCGTCGATGCCGATATCCTCGATCTCGGGAACCGCGACGGGTTCGGAAGGAGCAGCCTCCTCGATCTCCTGCTCCTGCTCCTCGCTCATGACGGGCTCCACAGCAATCACCTTGTCGCCGTCGCGCGCATCGATGATCCTGACGCCCTTCGCGTTGCGTCCGGTCTCCCTGATCTCGTCGGCGTCCATGCGTATGGTCTTGCCGGAGGTCGTGGTGAGCATCAGCTGATCTCCTGCATCGACCTTCCTGACTCCCACCACCTTGCCGTTCCTCTCGTCGGTCTTGATGGTTATGACTCCCTTCCCTCCGCGACGGGTCTTCCTGTAGCTGTCGACATCCGAGATCTTGCCGTAGCCGTTCTCGGTGACCGTCAGAAGCCTGTCTCCGGGCCTGACGACAGCCATGGACACTACGCGATCGCCATCGTTCAGGGTCATCGCCTTGACTCCCATGGTGTCCCTGCCTGTGGCCCTGGCGTCCGAGCAGTCGAACCTGACGGCCTGTCCCTCCGCGGACGCGATCATGATCTCGTCATCGTCGGATGCGATCTGGATCTCGATGAGTTCGTCGCCCTCGTCCATCTTGATGGCCTTGATGCCCTTGGCGCGGACGTTGCCGTACGCGGACATCACGGTCCTCTTGATCAGGCCGTTGCGAGTGCAGAACACCAGATAGCGGTCGTCGGAGAATTCGGACGCGCATATGGAGTTGATGACCCTCTCGCCCTCCTCGAGGCCGGGAAGCAGATTGACGATCGGCTTACCCTTGGACTGCCTGCTGCCCTCCGGTATCCTATAGGCCTTGAGCCACAGGAGACGGCCGCGATTGGTGAGGAACATCACGTAGTCGTGGGAGGACGTGACGAACATGGCGGCGACGTAGTCCTCGTCCTTGGTCTGCATGGCCGTGACGCCCACGCCTCCGCGGGCCTGCTGCCTGTACGTGCTGAGCGGGATGCGCTTGATGTAGCTGTCCGCCGAGACGGTGATGACCACCTGCTCCCTCGGAATGAGGTCCTCCTCGTCGGAGTCGATGGGATTGGGATCGATGGCGGTCCTGCGCTCGTCGCCGTAGGTCTCCTCCATCTCCTTCAGTTCGGACTTGATGATCCCCATGACCCTCTCGTCGCGGGCCAGGATGTCCTTCAGGTCGTCCATGGTCCTGATCAGGTCGTCGTACTCCTGCCTGAGGGTGGTGATCTCCAGCCCCGTGAGCTTCTGGAGCCTCATGTCGAGGATGGCCTTGGCCTGCTCGGCATCGATCTCCAGGAGCTCCTGCAGACCGGTGCTGGCGGATTCCGCGTCCTCGGACCCGCGGATCAGGGCGATGGTCTGATCGAGCATGTCCAGGGCCTTCATCAGCCCCTCGAGGATATGGAAGCGCTTGGCGGCCTGCTCCAGATCGTACCGGGTGCGCCTGACGACTACGGACCTGCGGTGGTCGATGTAGTGGCCTATCAGCGCATGGAGGCTGAGCGTGGTGGGCTTGTTGTCCACGAGGGCGATGTTGATCACCCCGTAGGTGATCTCCATGTTGGTCTTCTTGAACAGGTTCTCCAGGACGACCTGCGACATGGCGTCCTTGTGGAGCTCGATTACTATGCGCATCCCGTGACGGTCCGATTCATCGCGGAGGTCGGTGATCCCCTCGATCTCCTTGTTCTTGACGCGGTCGGCGATCTGCTCTATCAGCAGGGCCTTGTTGACCTGGTAGGGGATCTCGTCGACGATGATCCTCTCCTTGCCGTTGGACATCTCCTCGATGTGCGTGTTCGACCTGACCCTGAGCCTTCCGCGTCCGGTCTGATATGCGGAGCGTATGCCGGCGAGGCCGTAGATCGTGCCGCCTGTCGGGAAATCGGGACCCTTGATGAACTGCATCAGCTCCTCCAGGGTGGCGTCCGGGTGGTCGACCTGATACATGATGGCGTCGCATACCTCGCGCAGATTGTGCGGAGGCATCTTGGTCGCCATTCCGACAGCGATACCGTCGGATCCGTTGACCAGCAGGTTCGGGAACTTGGAAGGCATGACGGACGGCTCCTTGAGAAACCCGTCGTAGTTGTCCACCATGTCGACCGTGTCCTTGTCCAGATCGGCCATCAGGTCGCTGGCCATCTTGGTCAGCCTGGCCTCGGTGTAACGCATGGCGGCGGCGGAGTCCCCGTCCACGGAACCGAAGTTTCCCTGTCCGTCGACAAGCGGGTACCTGAGCGAGAAGGGCTGCGCCATCCTCACCATGGCCTCGTACGCCGCCGAGTCCCCATGGGGATGGTACTTTCCCAGGACCTCTCCCACCACGGTTGCGGACTTCTTGTGGGGACGGTTGTACTGCAGCCCGAGGCTGTTCATGGCGTACATTATCTTCCTATGCACCGGCTTGAGACCATCGCGGACGTCCGGGAGGGCGCGACCGACTATGACGCTCATGGAATAGTCGATGTAGGAGCGCTGCATCTCGCTCTCTATGGGCTGGATTATGAGCTTCTTCTCTCCGTCCATGGCTATCACACATCCAGGTTGACGACCTCGTGGGCATGCTCGATGATGAATTCGCGCCTGGGCCCGACGTCCTCTCCCATGAGAACGGAGAAGAGCTGGTCGGAGAGGATCGCATCCTCGATCATGATCTTCTTCATCACCCTGGTCTCTGGATTCATGGTGGTCTCCCAGAGCTGCTGGGGGTTCATCTCTCCCAGACCCTTGTACCTGGAGACGTTCGCGCCCTGCCCGAGCTCGGCGACTGCGGCCGCCATCTCCTCGTCGTTGTACGCGTAGATCTGCTTCTTCCCCTTGTAGACCCTGTAGAGCGGAGGCATGGCGATGTACACATGGCCCGCCTCGATGAGAGGGCGCATCTGCCTGTAGAACAGGGTGAGCAGAAGCGTTCCGATGTGCGCTCCGTCCACATCGGCATCGGTCATTATGACGACGTTGTGGTAGCGGATCTTGCTAACATCGAACTCCTTCCCTATGCCGCCGCCGATGGCGATGGCGAGGTTCTTGATCTCCTCGTGGTCCAGGAGCTTGTCCGGGCGGGCCTTCTCCACATTGAGGATCTTCCCTCTCAGAGGCAGTATGGCCTGGAACTGCCTGTCCCTGCCCTGCTTGGCGCTTCCTCCTGCGGAGTCCCCCTCCACGATGTAGAGCTCGCACTTGGCGGGATCCCTCTCGGAGCAGTCTGCGAGCTTTCCCGGAAGGCTGGTCGTCTCGAGGACGCTCTTCCTCCTGGTGGCATCGCGGGCTTTCCTGGCGGCTTCGCGGCCCTCGTACGCGGAGATGGCCTTCTTCACGATGGTCTGAGCAACGGAGGGATTCTCCAGGAGGAACTCGGCGAACTTGTCGTTCATGAGTCCCGATACTGCTCCCTGGGCCACGCTGCTGCCGAGCTTGGCCTTGGTCTGCCCCTCGAACTGGGGCTCCGGCATCCTGATGCTCACGATCGCCGTAAGGCCCTCGCGGCAGTCGCTCCCTTCCAGGGTCGTGTCCTTCAGCAGGCCGTTGGTTTTCCCATAATCGTTGAGGCTCTTGGTCAGCGAGGTCCTGAACCCGGTGAGATGGGTTCCTCCCTCGGGCGTGAAGATCGTGTTGACGAAGGAATCGATCTCCTCGTTGTACCCGTCGGTCCACTGCATGGCGATGTCGATGACGACACCGTTCCTCTCGCCGGATACACGTATAGGGTCCGGATGGAGAGGAGTCTTCGACCTGTTGAGATACATGACGAACTCGGACACCCCGCCATCGTAATGGAAGCGCTCCTTCTTGCCGGTGCGCTTGTCCTCGAAGTTGATGGTCGCCTCCTTGTTGAGGAACGCCTGGTTGCGGAATCTGTTCTGAAGAGTGGCGTAGTCGAAGACGACGGTCTCGAACATGTCCGGATCAGGCCAGAACGTTATCGTGGTGCCGTGACGATCGGAATCCCCTATGACCTCGACGGGACCGTCGGGCACGCCGATGCGGTAGGACTGCCTGAAACGCTTGCCCTCCCTGTCGACGACTGCAACGAGTCTCGATGACAGCGCATTGACGACCGATACTCCGACGCCGTGCAGTCCTCCGGAAACCTTGTAGCTGTTCTGATTGAACTTGCCTCCGGCGTGAAGATCGGTCAGGCACATCTCGAGTGCCGATTTGCCCTCCGCATGGTTTATGGCGGTGGGTATGCCCCTTCCGTCGTCCGAGACTGTGATGGATCCGTCCTCATTGATGGTGACATCCACCTCCGTGGCGAATCCGGCCATGACCTCGTCGATTCCGTTGTCGACGACCTCGTAGACCATGTGGTGGAGTCCGCGGGAATCCGTCGAACCGATGTACATCCCGGGCCTTTTCCTTACTGCTTCGAGGCCGTGGAGTGCAACGATGGAATCCGCATCGTACTCCTCTTCGGCCTTCTTGAAGTTCCCATCATTGAGGCTCATTGCGGGACCCATGCAATGATAATATATAACGTGCGTGTGTGCGCGCAACACGCGCGCGCGTATTATAAAAAGTCAGACCCAACAGCAATAAACATCGATTCGATACGCACCGACCATGAGCACCATCATGGAGCAGGCCCGCAGAGGCGAGATTACGGAGCTGATGAGACGCATCGCGGAGGACGAGGGAGTCTCGCCGGAATTCGTATGCAGAGGACTGGCGTCCGGACGGATCTGCGCACCCCACAACCCAATCCACGATGCGAAGCCCGCGGCCATAGGCGAGGGCCTCTCCGTGAAGATCAACGTGAACCTAGGGACGTCCCGGGACATAGTGGACCTGGATGCGGAGATCGAGAAACTGAAGGTCGCGATGAAGTACGGCGCCGATGCCGTGATGGACCTGAGCACCGGCGGAGACATAGACGCCATACGTGCCAGACTCCTTTCCGAATGCCCTGTGATGATGGGATCCGTCCCAATATACCAGACCGGTCTGACCGCCGCCAGGAAGAACGCCGTAGTGGAGATGACGGAGGACGACATCTTCAACGGCATAGAGAAGCATGCGAAGGACGGGATGGACTTCATGACTGTCCATTGCGGCATAACCCGCGAATCCGTCGGCTGGCTGAAGAAGCGCGGGAGAATCATGGACGTCGTCTCCAGAGGAGGATCGTTCCTCACCGCGTGGATCCTACACAACGAAGAGGAGAATCCCCTCTACAAGAACTACGACTACCTTCTGGAAATGGCAAGGAAGTACGAGTTCACACTGTCGCTTGGTGATGGCTTCAGACCGGGATGCATTAGTGATGCCACCGATCAGGCGCAAATCTCGGAACTCATGACGCTGGGTCATCTAGTGCGGCGCGCCAGAGATGCGGGAGTGCAGACTATGGTGGAAGGTCCCGGCCACGTTCCCCTGGACCAGGTCGAGCTCAACATGAAGCTCGAGAAGTCCCTGTGCGAAGGAGCACCCTTCTATGTCCTCGGACCGCTCGTCACAGACATCGCTCCCGGTTACGATCACATCGTCGGAGCCATAGGGGGCGCCGTAGCCGCTCGTGCAGGCGCAGACTTCCTCTGCTATCTCACTCCCGCGGAGCATTTGTCCCTGCCGGACGTGGACGACGTCCGCGAAGGTGTTATCGCATCGAAGATCGCCGCCCATGTCGGAGACCTTTGCAGAGGCATCGGCAGGGAGCGCGACGATGCCATGGCCAGAGCAAGGAAGGCTCTGGACTGGGAAGGTATGTACAAGGTCTGCATCGACGAGGACAAGGCCCGCAGGTACAGAAGCAGGGGATGCACCGAGGAATCGGAGGGATGCTCCATGTGCGGGGACGTCTGCGCAGTCAAGATCGTGAAGATGTACATGGGAGACGAAGACGAGGGGAAGCACGACTGCTGAGTGACGACGGCCCGTTCTCGAGAGGACGGGCCGGAACCCAAGGCTCCGCCCATGCAAATGGAATGGAAAGGAGCCACTGGAGGGAATCGAACCCCCGGCCCACGGTTTACGAAACCGTTGCTCTACCGCTGAGCCACAGTGGCACTGAGACGGCGATGGAGTACAGCTATATAAACAGTTCAGACGCGTCTATATTGGGGAAACATGTCGCGGAATACGACAGCATCCTTCTCTATCAACGGCGACTCACTGATGAAGGTGCAGTCCCTATCAGCGTCCTGAAGTACATGTGCCAGCATGGACATGTCAGGATCCTTGGCCTCCAAAGGCAGATGGCTGATCTCGCCCTTCTCCCCATATTTGATGCAGCTTATGTGGAAGTGGGCGATCGGCCCGGAGAGCGAGAAGAACTGATCCGTGAGGTCCTTCATGTCCTGCTCCGTCTTCAGACAGCCGCGACCGCGCGCATGCACGTGGGCGACATCCAAAACGGGGCGAACTCCATCCACCCTGTCGATGACCTGCGCGATCTCATCCAAGGTCCCGAACTGACCGAGCTTCCCCATCGTCTCCACACCGAGGACGACGTCCTTCACACCCTCATCGTCCAGCACATCCTTGCAACGGGACAGACCGTCGCACACCGAGTCCAAAGCTGTCCCAGGCGATTTGCCATAAGATGCCGCATGAATGACGATGATGTACGCTCCAAGTGCATGGGCGGCACGCGCGGTACTGGTAACCCAATCCACGCTCTTCTCGCGAGTCTCGGGATTGTCAGAGTTGAAGCTGATGAAATACGGCGCGTGGCAACTAAGCCTGATGTCCAGATCCTTGGCCTTGGATCCGATCTCGGAAGCCCGCTCCAGCTTGATCCTGGCCCCGCGAACGAACTCCACCTCCAAGGCGTCCAAACCTATCGAACGGGTGTACTCGAGCGCCTTCTCGGGCGTCTTCCCTGCCGCGGGATAGCCTGCCGGACCGAATCTCATGCCACCTCATCATCGCGGAGATATATGAGCAATCGCCGACCACGTCGGTTCAGAAGAATCATCTCGGGCTCCGGACCCACATCGACGGTGTACTCGAACCTGGCACCGACGGCAGCCGCCCTACGCCTTGCCTCCGGATCACCCTCAAACGGCCCCTTGCAGTCCTGGTAGATCATCCTATCAACGACTTCTATCCCGAACTGGCCGAGGGAATGGGCGATTGTATCGACCACGTTGATCGAATTCTCATCTATCCTGCTGCAGCTCACCGCCACGATGGCCTTCTTCCCGGCCAACATGGACTCGGAGAAATCCGCAGAGAGCATGCTGTACATGTACTCCAGAATAAGTTGGAACTGCGAAGTCGGCATATCGAAATAGACGGGGGTCCCGAACACTAGGACGTCTGCCGCCTCAATATCGTCGAGGATGGCCTGCATGGACGGGTCAATCTGCGGCTTTGCATCATCATGGCAATGAAGAATGAAGCTGCCACGATCGTTAACGGGTGCTTTCCACAGGTTGTGGTACACGATCATGTTTGTGGATAGACTCATGGCCCCGTCCAAAACAGAATTGACAATCGCAGCGGTGTTGCCACGTTCATTGGGACTTCCAACCAGGGCGACAATCCTTGCCATCGAAGATACGATGATTGTATCAATATAAATAAAGAATGATAATTTTTTATATTAAAATCACCGAAACAACGATGCAACCAAATAAACTTTGTGATTAATTCGAATCAAACAATCAATCCTGCTGATTCTTCCTTCTCTTGGTCTTCTTGGCGCTCACACGACTGGGAATCGCCTCATAGGCATCGTCGGACTGCGGAACGATATGCAGAAGAGTGTAGAACGGATCGTCGTACTTCGAGTGCATGTACTCGTCGATGTTCAGGTTCATGTTCCTGAGCACCTGGATCAGAGTATTGCGCATTATGAGTATGTTCTCGCGGGGCACGTCGGCAAAGTAACTCTCGTTAAGCGCTCTGACGCCGTTCATAACCCTCTCCGCCAACTCCTTCCCCTCGTCTGTGAGGAAGATGCGGTACTTCTTGTTGCTCTCGGACTTCCTGTCATCGTAGACGAGACCCTTCTGACGCAGGACCTTGATGACGCGATTCGTATTGGCCGTGTCCAAATCCAGGAAATGCGACAGCCCCACCATCGTCTGACCGTCCTGGAGCTTCAATGCTATTAGATAGATAGCATGCGCGTGGGTGAGACCGTACGGCTCCACGATGGAAGTCATGTTCTTCCTCATCTGAAGGCTCATCCTGTCGAAGAACGCCGGCAGAAAGGAATTCCAATACGTGTCGTAGGGCTCCACGGACTCTGAATACATATTATCGATATTAAAAACTAAGACTCAACGGATCCCCTGTCGCCACAAGTGGGAGGAGAGTAGACGACAGGGGATTCAAGACCCCGCTCTGGATGCGGCGCCCGATAATTATTGGATTTATATCATATAAATAATTTATTGTTTAAATCAATAAAATTGAGAACTGCAGCACCTCTCCAATCCTAGGCCTGGAACATGAAAAAAGGCGGCCGGACAGGGCATCCGGCCTGGAGGAATAAAATGAAAAGATGGTCGCAACAAGTGCGACCTGTTTGGGACGATCAGCCGTCCAATGCGGCGATCATCTTGGGGGCGATATCGGAAGACGTCTCGGTGTAGACGTCTGCTCCGATCTCGTCAGCCCACTGCTGCGTGACGGGCGCGCCTCCGACGTTGGTGAGGCACTTGCCCTTGAGGCCCTCCTTCTTCATCATCTCCTCGAAGGTCTTCTGGTTGACCATCGTGGATGTCATGAGCGCGGAGGTCCCCACTGCGACCGCATTGTTCTCCTTGCACGCCTGGATGATGTTGGAGAGCTTCACATCGCGGCCCAGGTTGACGACATCGAATCCCGCTACCTTCAGCATGATGGCGCAGATGTCCTTCCCGATCGAGTGGATATCTCCCTCGATGGTGCATATGACGAACTTCCCGCGGGAGCTGGCGGCTGCACCCCCGAGGTTGGGAGTGATGACGTCCATTCCGGCGTTGAGCGCGTTGGCCGCGGCCATGATGTGGGGGAGGAACAGCTTCTTCTGTGCAAAGAGCTCGCCGACCTCGTTGATTCCGGCGGTGAATCCGTTGTTGATCAGATCGACCAGGTCGAGCTTCTCTGCAACGGCCTGCTCCGCGATCGCCTTGGCGCCCTTGACATCATACTTGAGAACGCACTGCTTCGCCTTGTCGTTAGCTTCCTGCTGTGTAACCATTGAAATCACTCCGCCTCGAGCTTCTTGACCCTGTCGAAGTAGGCCTGGTCTGCGGCCTTGCAGATCTCCTGCCATGCCGCATCGACATCGTCCTCCAGCGGCTTGACTTCATGGTTTGCGAGGATATCGACGACGATCTCGTGCGCGACATCCACAGAATCCTTCTTTCCATCGGCAGTCCACTCTCCGAGCATGCGCCTGTCGAAGACCCTGGGGTCGGACGCGATCTCGAAGTTCTCCATGGTCGTGGGCTGGGAGATGAAGTCGTTTCCGACTCCGACGGCCTTGATCTCCTCGATGTCGAGTGTCTCGTCGAACACAGCGACTCCCTCCATGAACTTCCTCTCCATGGCGATGATGTCGTTGTCGATGACCATCTGCTCGAGGGAGAACGTCTGTCCGAGCTCCAGCATACCGGATCCGTAGATCATGTTGACACCGGCGAGCGCAGCGCCGATCGAGGTTATCGTCTTCTCGTGGGCAGCCTGCTCATCAGGCACCTTGGCGTCGGTCTACATACCCGCGGTGAACACGGGGAGGCCATAGTACTGGCCCATCTTTGCGACGGAGGCGCTGATAAGTCCGAGCTCGGGAGATCCGACAGGGGCGGTTCCTCTCTTGAGGTCGAAGGTAGTGGTCGAAGATCCGTACATGATCTTCGCACCGGGCTTCGCGAGCTGAGAGAGGACGATTCCGGAGAGGATCTCCGCATTGTGGGTGACCAGGGTTCCGGCGAGGAACACAGGAGAGGATCCGCCGGCCATCGCCATCGACAGGACGTTGACGGGGATTCCGTACCTTGCGCCCTGGATGATGCACTGCGCCGCATTGTAGGACAGCTCCAGAGGGGAAGTGGGGCAGACCAGCATAGACATTATGGGGTAGTTGAGCGCCTTGTACTCGTCTCCGTGGTAGAAGGCCTTGACCATCTCGTAGTAGTACTTCACGTTGTCCGCCACGGGATCGATATGGTGGAAGTGCATCGTGGTGTTCTTCATCGAGGTGTACGCCTCGTGGACGTCCTCGGATCCGTTGCCGGCCCAGTTCCTTGCGGATACGGGCAGGGAGAAGAAGCTCAGGCCGTCCATGGCATCGCAGAGCCTGGCGATGTTCTGAAGGTCCTCCTCGTTGGAGTCGCGGGTCTGGAACTGCCCGTGGCCCTTGTAGTCGCAGACCTGGATTCCGGTACCGAAGCAGGTGTAGTGGACCTTGCCTTTCCACTCGAGGGGGAAGGTCCTCTCTTCGTCGCGGCCGTAGAGGTAGTACTTCTTGGGGCATGTCGCCAGTGCCTTGTCCAGAACGTAGGACGGTATCTTCACGATCATGGTCTCTTCGCAGACCTCGCAGCCGGCATCCCTGAAGAGCTGCCTTGCTTCGACGTCGGAGACCTGCACGCCGTAGGTCTCCAGGACATCCCTGGTGGCCATATCGATCTTACGGGCCTCGTCTTCGCTGAAGAGCTCGAACTTTATCCCGTTCTGACTCTGGTTAGACGGGTAGATCGGAGTTCTCTGTGCCATTGTGGTTTCCTCCTTTAGGAACGGCTCTCACCGTTCTCGATAATTGGATGCCAGCCAATTATATTTAAATTTTATTGTTAAAATCATCATATTCGATGAAAACCTCAACAAATCGATTGATTCAACAGAAACATTTATAACTAAAATTTGGGAAAGAACGACAACTATAGATAACTATATAAATAACGTATCTGAATTTCATCATATTGAGCGATAGATGGGTGCGTATTTCAATCATAAATGGCAATTATATGCTATAAAATGTATAAATCGCCTCTTCATATTACATAGAAAAGAGTCAGTTGCATCCATCCTGGATCTCTCCGGAGGAAGTACGTATGAACGAATCGTCGAGAATCGTGTTCCCGTTCACCAGGATCGTAGGGCAGAATGAGATGAAGACGGCCCTGCTGCTGAACGTGGTGGATCCGGGAATCGGAGGCGTGCTGATAAGAGGAAGCAAAGGAACCGCCAAATCCACTGCCGTGAGATCCATGTCGCAATTCCTGCCGGCCCATGAAACTGTATCGGGGTGCAGATTCGGCTGCGATCCCGACAGGTCGGGCGACCTGTGCCCAGAATGCGCCGAGAAGCTGAGGGACGGTGTGCCGCTGGTGCGGGAGAAGGCCGCCACAAGGGTGGTGGAACTCCCCCTGAACGCCACCGAGGACAGGGTGGCCGGGACCCTTGATCTGGAGCATGTGCTGGAGACCGGAAGGAGACGCTTCGAACCAGGCGTCCTGGCGTCCGCCAATGGGAACATCCTCTATGTCGATGAGATCAACCTTCTCGACGACCACATCATCGACCTGCTGCTCGATTCCGCCGCCATGGGCAGGAACTACATAGAGCGCGAAGGCGTATCCTTCTCCCATCCCTCCAGATTCGTCCTCGTCGGAACGATGAATCCCGAGGAGGGGGAGCTCAGACCACAGCTTCTCGATAGATTCGGCCTGTCGGTGGAGGTCAAGGAGGAGTATCTGCTCGGATCGAGAATGGAAGTCATCAAGCGCCGCATGGAGTTCGAATCGGATCCCGAAAGATACGTGGAAGGATGCGCCGACGAATTGGACGAACTCCGGACGAAGATATCGGAGGCCAGAGCACGCATGCGCTGCATACCCGTCGACGACGATGCGGTTCGGAACGCCGCGAAGATATCATCGCATTTCAAGATGGAAGGACATCGCGCGGATCTGGCGCTCATACGCGCATCCCGTGCGAAGGCGGCGCTGGACGGCAGGAGCGCCATCTCCAGAGAGGATTTCATAGCCGTCTCCCCCATGGTGCTGACGCATCGCCTGAAGAAGAGCGCATTCGAGAAGGCATCTCTCAGCATGGACGAGGTCAGGAGATGCCTGGACCGGGAGCGAGATCGTTCTCAGCCATCGCAGGCAACGACCCTGCGAAGACCGCGATGCTCTGCACCATGGTCAATCCGCACATCAGATGCGTCCTTGTATCCGGAAGCGCAGGGACCGGGAAGACCTCTTTGATCCGGAGCATGCGCTCGCTCGATGGCTCCTCCCCCATGGTCGATGTCCCGATTGGAACGAGCGAAGAACGCCTCTTCGGATCCGTCGATATCGAGCATGCGATGAGCGAAGGGACCGTTCGCATCGACGACGGACTGTTCAAACAGGCTGACGGCGGCTTCCTCTGTATAGACGGCATCGACCTGATGGACGCCCGGACATCTCTCGAGATCCTCGAATCGTCCATCGATAGGGTGGCGATCGTGGAAAGGGATGGGATCTCCGCATCATACGCATCCGATGCCAGGATAGTCGCTACGACCGGAGCATCTGTCAGGAGCATGGACCGGCATATCACCGACCGCTTCGACATCTGCGTCTCCATGACGCGTCCGGAACCGGAGGCGCGCATGGAATCCATACGCAGGATCCTTACAGAAGACGATTGCGTGCCGTCGATCTCGTGCGATGCGGATCTGCGGCTGTCTGAGATGATCCGCGAGGCGAGAGGCCTCCTGCCGGAGGTCAGGCTGCTGAAGCGGCATCGCGACGCCATATCCCGCATCTGCATAAGGTACAGGGTGCCGGGGTACAGAGGCCCTGTATCCTGCGCCGAGACCGCCGTCGCGCTGGCGGCTCTGAACGGACGGAGGAAGACGTCCGACCTCGACGTGGAGACCGCGTCCATGCTATGCCTGAACCACCGCAGGGCCGTGTTCGAGACCGAGAAGAAGACGCCGCCTCCCCAGACGATGATGTGGTCCGGATTCGATATCGTCCGCTTCGTCCATGACGACCGGAAGCAGAACGTCAACTCATCGCTCGTCGAGAAGATCAACACGCCATCGGAAGCCCCCGTATCCGCGGACGGATCCGAGGATGCCGTCGGCATCGAGCCGAAGGAGCTGGAGGCGAAGGTCGGGAGACGGTTCGAGGTCATCGACATAATGGAATCGGCCGATTCCAAGGGACGGGAGGATGATTCGCGCAGCAAGAGGTTCGTCGAATGCCCGTCCGGAAGGTACAGCGGCTCCAGAATCCCGAAGGACGGGTGCAGAGATATCGCGATAGACGCCACGGTGAGGGCGGCCGCCGTCCGCTCGGCATTCGGATCATGCAACGACGGGAGGATCAAAGTGGAATCCTGCGATCTGAGGGAGAAGGTGCGGACCAGGAAGACGGAGCAGACCTTCTACTTCATGGTGGACTCCAGCGGTTCGCTCGTCATAAGAAACCGCATATCCAAGGTCAAGGCGGCGATCATGTCGATGCTGAGGATCCACTACGAGAAGAGGGACAGGGTGGGCCTCATGACGTTCAACGAGGAGGCGATCGCCGAGATAATGGCTCCGACGCGGGCCGTCGACGAGGTGTCGAAGGCCGTGGAATCCATAAAGATCGGATGCGGGACTCCCTTGAGCAGGGCCCTGATGACCTGCCAGTCCCTGGTGAAAGGATATACGGGCAGGCATCCGGAGGGGTTCGTGCACGTGGTGCTCTTCACCGACGGAAAGGCGACCAAGTCGATCGAGCCAGATGCCGACCCCTGCGAGGAGGCGCTGAAGGCCGCCGCGATGCTGAAATCGTCCGGAGCGGATTGGATCGTGGTGGACACGGGTCTCGGAACCACCAAGAACGATATGCCGGAGAGATTGGCGGATGCGCTCGACGGACGCCTGTTCATGCTGGACGACCTGGAATCCGCCCATATCGTGGAGGATCTGTGGAACGCCGGAGCGGATATCGCCGGAACGAACTGTCTTCCGTTATGGGAACGGAACCGTGCGCGCGGATACAGGCGACGAGGGCCGTCGCAAACATTGCACTTTGCATCGGAATGAAAAGTTATGCGGAGTTGGCTCGATCGTCGTAGAGGTACGCGTTCCTATGTCCGATACGCACAACCTTCGCCAGCCCGAGCTCATCGAGCCTCTTGAGATCCCTCCTTGCAGCACTGGGCTGGATCATATGCTTCGCCGCCAATTCGTAGACGTCCATAGGCTCCGTGCTGTTCATGAGATCGGAGAGGACCTCCCTCTGACGTAGGCTGAGACCGGAAATACGTGGATCCCCCTGCATTTTGTAGTTGGTCTCGGTCTTGCGCCTGATGTAGTTCAAGAACACATCGACGGCCTCGGAGACCATGTCCAGATTGAAATTGATGAAGTAGGTGATGTCGTTGTCGTCGGTCTCTGATAGCAGATATGCATTGTCGTATCTGCCGCGATGGCTCTTCAGGACCTTGGATATGGAAAGATACTCCACGGATGCATAGCCGCTGCGCATCAGATGCCAATAGAACAGCGATCTCGATACACGCCCGTTGCCGTCCATGAACGGATGGATGTAGGCGAGACCGAAGTGCAGCACGATCCCCTTCACGATCGGGTGGACGAAAACGGTGCCGTCGTTTGCGAAATCGCACAATGCCTGCATGAGATCGGGAATGCTGCGGAAGTCCGGCGGATCATGGTACGTCTCATCGTTGAACACGTCGCGCACGACGATGGAATTGTCGTCCCTGAACCTTCCCTCGTATCTCGCATCATCGAGAGTGCCGCCGGAAACGACCGAATGTATCTCCCTGATGAGATCGGGCGTAAGGTCATCGTCCAAATGCTTCTTGATGAACCGCATGGCATTGTAATTGTTGGCGATCATGCGCTCGGACCTGTTCTTCGGAACCGCGTTCTCGCGGAGCATCTTCTTCGCGACCTTCGTGGTGGTGGACGCCCCTTCCAACTGGCTCGATGCTATGGACTCCTCCATGAGGGAGCTTGAAGCGAGGATCGGACGCCTGTTCTCATCCGGTCTGCCGTCTGGAACGAGATCGGACAAAAGACGAACGTCCAGACCATGGAGGGTGCGCTGGGCATTGTCGGTGATGTTGTACTTGAAGACCAGATCGCGGAGCTCGATGGTCCTGAAGGTCCCTTCCCTGAGAATCTTCATGAGGGTCCAGAGGGCCTCCCTGGAATCAGGACCTACGTCTCTGTATTCCAGCTCCGACCAGTGGAGATATCTGCCGTTGTACTCCTTGGCCAGCTCCATGGTCTCAGAGGACCAGCTGAGGGAGATGCCGTCCAACAGATCATTCAGTCCCGGTGCCGATTCAGGTATCTTCATATCCTGACTCTCAGAAACACGGACACCAACTTTACACTTTGCATCTGAATGAAAAGTTATGCAAAATTGAAGAAGATGTTCGGAACGCCATGCTCTGGCCGTTGCGATCGATGGTCGCCCCATCTCCAAAAATACTTCATACGGTACTGCGAATCGAGCGGACATGAAGATCGAACTCGACGTCTCCCTGGACCCCACACTGGGTTGCGGACAGGCCCATAGATGGAGGAGGACGGATGCGGGATGGCAGGGCGTCATAGGAGACGACGTCGTGGAGCTCGTTCAGACCGCCGACGGATTCGAGGCAGAGGGCTGCTCTGACAGAAGAAGGCTGCTGGAGTACTTCCGCTCGGAGGACGACCTGCCGGCCATACTCGGAAGCATCTCCTCCCGGGACGCCTACGTCGCATCCCTTGCCGGCAGATGCCCGGGACTCAGGATCCTGAAGCAGGACGGGTGGGAATGCCTCGCCACCTATCTGCTGGCGACCAACGCCAACGTGAAGCGCATCGGGGGCATGGTCGAATCGGTCTGCGAGACCTGCGGACGGAATCTCGGGAAGAGGCACGCGTTCCCTTCGCCGAAGGAGATTCTCGATCGTTCCGAGAGCCTGGGTTGCTGCAGACTGGGATTCAGAGAGAAGCGCTTCATAGAGCTGGCAGAGCGCACGGAGAACGGCGATATCGATCCGGTTGCCATCGGAGAACTCGACTATGGGGGCTGCGTGAACGTCCTGAAGGACATAAACGGCGTCGGACCCAAGGTGGCTGATTGCGTGGCCCTGTTCGGGTACGGCCATCTGGAGGCGTTCCCCGTGGATGTGCGCATACAGAAGGTGATGGAGCACGTGTATGGCATGACCGGATCGTATCGCACATTATCCGAGTTCGGACGCGCGAGATTCGGTCCGTTCGCAGGATACGCCCAGGAGCTGCTGTATCACTCGGACTTCATCCGAACCGACGAACCGCAGACCTCGGGCGGATACACGCCAGTCTGATGCTTGTATATGACAGCCAGAAGACCGGACCTCTTGACCACGGAGCACAGCTGGCAGACCTCCCTGTCGTATGTCGACGTCCCGTCGGCCATACGGGCCGCGGAACGACGGACCGCCTCCAGGAACTCCGGATACATGGGCGCGGAGGAGTACTCTCCTCCCCTCTTATTGGTCAGATACTGGGAGATGGCCGCGTCTGTGACGTCGAACCTCTTCGCCACCTCGGCCTGCGTGATCCCGTGGGTGCGAACGAGCTCGCGGGCGAGCTCTCTGCGGACCAGAGGCAGCACCTGCCATACCATGACCTCGCACGGAATCTTCATCGCGACTCCCCATGAATGCGGCGTATATAGTGTTAAGGCTGTTAAGCCGTCCGAAATCCCGATCAGGGATCCCTCGATCCGAGATTGAGCTTGGTATAGAACTCCGATACATCCCAATCGTCGTCCTCCAGCTCCCTCTCGGTCTCCAGACGCACGCCGACGTTCTGAGCTGCCTCCTTCAGCACCCTCCTGGCGCGATCGGTGCCCTGGAACTCCTCCACCTTGGCGCCCGACGTGCAGACCTTGCCCTTGAAGGTCCCTATGATCTCGGTGCCGTGCATGACCGCGGATCTCGCTGAGCCTGCGACCGCCTTGATGTAGTCGCGGAGATACAGGTTCAGGATGTCCTGGCTGTTGAGAACGAATGTCTCGCTGAATCCCAGCGGCGCCTTCCCGACATCCTCCGTGCGCATCCACCTGAGCACAGGATCCCCTTCCATGAAGAACCCCTTCCTGACGCGCCCATCGTCCTCCAGCTCCGCAAGCACCTTGCGAGCCTCCGGCACCCTGCATTCCAGGAAGGACGCCATCCCGTCCGCGGTGAACGAACCGAACGATTCGAGATGGCGCATGGCGACCTCCTTCAGTGCCCGGTCGCGCGTCATCCCTCCGGGCCTCACCTCGACATAGCGCGAGTCGGTGGCCTGTCCTATAACCGTTCCCCTCGAGAGCTCCGAGATGGCGGAGGACGTGACCTCCTGAGAGTAGGGGGAGGCGTCGATGATCTCCTTCTTGGATGCGGATCCCTTGCGCGAGATTATCCCGAGAACCGTCTTCTGCACATCGTCGGGGACCATGCCCTTCGCGTCCCTGTAGAGCGAAGCGAGCTCAGGGGTGGCATATCCGATGTTCGAAGGCATCAGGAGGATCTTCAGAGCACCCGTCCCCTCGAGCTGCGTCTTCAAAGAGGATGTGTCCTTCAGGCGTATGAGGGCCTCCTGGTCGTTCCTGATGTACCCTCTGCGCTTCAGCAGCGCGGCGACATCGAACACCCTGTCGGCGGAGGCGATGCCCTGCCTCCTCTCGGCCAGCGCTATGAGCAGCTGCTCGGGCACGGACCAGGGCTCGAACCTGCCCTTGGCGTAGAATCCGTTCACCTGACGGTAGCCGTGCTCCTCCAGGACGGCCGCCATGCCCTCGTCCAGATCCGCCGCGTCCTTCGTCAGGACCTCGCGGATGCGGATCACCTCCATCCCCTTCTGGGCGTAGTATCCGGCGATCCCGTCCACGGCATCGAGGACTCCGGGAAGCATCTCCGGAGAGTCCATATCGATGCCGCGGATGTCCACTACTCCTGCCATCTCCCACGCCTCCAGGGCGCCTACGACCGCATCGCCCTTCATCACAGGGTACACCCACTTGTCGCCGTAGCGCGAAGTGATCTCCGCCCATTTGGAGCCCAGATCGGGATCCGACAGGGAGAGGATCCTCAACGGGAACTCCTGGTCCGGCACGTCCTCCAGCGCAGGAAGCTCGTCGCGCATGACCAGCATGGGTGCCTGGCCCTCCCCCACCAGTATCGTCTCGGCGCCGGCCTCCGCGGCCAGCTCCTCCGTCCTCTCCGCGGAGAGGCCTGTGATGAACCGCATCGCGGTGGCGGAGACGGGCCCGTAGGCACGGATGGCGCGTTCCGTGAGCACCAGGAGCGCGTCGTCTCCCGGGACCTCGGGATCGTAGACCTCGTACGTGTTCTCGGCGCCCCAGTCGCCCCTCTCGTCGTACGCGCGGAGGATCCGCAAAGACCTGTCTATCCTCATCACGGCCTCCTTTGCGGCATCCTTCTCCAGCCCGGTGGCCGCAGTGATCTGCCTGAGGGTCGCCTTTCCCGCCGTCCTTATGAAGTCCAGGATGCGCTCGTCGCCCGGCGCCATCTCGTCGGACCTGAGCACGGCGAACCGGGATGCATCATCGGCAAGAACGAACCTGACCCTGCCCCTGACGAATCTGCCGCAAAGGAGCTCTCCGCGACGGCGCATCTCCTGCCAATCGGCCACCGTGAACCCCTCCACCCTCTGGTAGACGTCCAGATCGCTGCCGGCCGAACCGTAGAACTCGAAGTACTCGCGGATGGAGGAGAACCTCTCCCCCTTCAGGAGCCTGTAGCGCTCGACGGTCTCGTAGTCGTAGACGTTGTCCTTGCCCGACCGGAGGCGCATGTAGTCCAGCTTGAGCATGTACTGGTCCGTCTCCGATATCAGGAAACGGCCCTTGACGACCTCCTCCTCGGCGCAGAGGGACTCGAGCGACGAGCGGACGTCGGACTCTTCCAGAGAAAGGGCGTAGGCGACCTCCTGGACCGTGGTGGGCGCGAAGCACTCCAGGTGCCTCATGACGATCCTGTCGATGGCGGCGGAACGGTCGACGTCCGGGAACGAGGCCTTCGAGTAGGTCCATCTGTTGTTGCCGGCGATCGCCGTGCGGGTGATCAGATACATGGATTCGAGCTTGCGGAAGATCCTGAGCGCCTTGTCGTCGCTGACATCCAGCTTCTCAGCGACATCGGCCATGGACGCCCCCTCGCAGATCATGGAGTACGCCTCCCGATCGGCATCATTGAGCTCCCTCTGCTTCCTGGTGGCGGCGGCGTAGTACGGGATCTCGGAGGCCACCATGACGTGAACGTCGTCGAGGAAGACCGTGCCCAGCGCCCCGTTGTTGATCAGCTCTCTCATCCATCCGTCCACGACGGCCTTGTCCTCGTCGGTGTATGCGTAGACGTTCCTGCCGCGCTGCCTGAAGGCCTGGAGCGGCCCCATGGCGAGCAGCAGCTTCGGGATGTCGTCCCTGGACATGGCGCGGGGGATCTTCTGGGCGTAGTACGGGACCACCTGGTCCTCCGTGAACTCGAACTCGCTCACGGCATCGCCGAGGGCGCGGTACAGGACCTTCCTGTGGAGCTCCCTGAGGAGCGCGGAGCGGTCCTCCATGAGGACTATGTCGGAGAATCCGGACAGGATGGCGGAGTGCGCGAACGGCGAAGGCGTGCCGGAGAAGCGTATTGGCTGCACCGTCATGTCGCCCGACTCTATCCTCTCGAGAACGTACCTGGCGCTCTTGACGTCCATGTCGTCCTCGAGCACCTCGCGGTAGGTCTCCTCTATGACGGGGACGCCGTCCATGTTACCGAGAGCCTCGAGCAGATAGGTGGAGCGGATCTGCTGCCTGTTGACGGAGATCGGCCGACCCATGTAGTTCCTCAGGATCATGAAGCTGCGGGCGGCGGTGTGCCTGAAACGGAGCTTGAAGATCTCCGAATCGCGTATGGCCTTCCTCAGGATCTGCTCCAGGTCCTTGGCAGGCACCAGGGCAGGAACCACGGCGGGATCCACCTTCCTCGGCAGCCCCAGCATGAAGCTGTCGTCGGATATGGTGACGGATACGTTGGCACCGATCATCGAGGTTATCCTGTAGGCGTACGCTCTGGAGAGCGCATCGTTGACCCTTCTTCCGAAGGGATAGTGGAAGACGAGCTTCTGGTTGCCGGAGGGGTCTATGTACTCCTCTATGGCGAGCCTCCTGTCGTCCGGTATGAATCCGGCCACGGCGCTCTGCTCCCTGAAATACGACAGGATGCTCCTCGCGGATCCGGCATCCACATCGAAGTCCGCTGAGATGCCTGCGATCGCGTCCTTGTCCGGAAGGAGTATCCTCTCCTCCATCTCGCCGCGGAAGCGCGCGATGTCCATGGAGAGATCGAAGCTCCTGGGCAGCATCTCGCCTGCCCATGACGGGACCGTGGGCTTCCTTCCGTTGGCCTCCTTGACGTACGCGGTCATGCCCTTCGTGCGCACGAACTCGAAGGAGCGCCCGCCCAGAACGAAGACGTCCCTGGGGGTGAGCCTCTCGACGAACTTCTCCGACAGCTCTCCGGCCATCGACCCGTGGTTCGTCACGACGCGGTAGTTGGATTCCTCGGGGATCGTTCCGAGATTCATGAAGTAGATCATCCTGGATCCCTTCTTCTTCCCGAAATGCCCCTCCTCGGCATCGTACCATATCTTCGAGTACACCCCCTCGAAGTCGTCCTTGCTGCCGAGGTACCTGAGCACCTGGAGGAACGACTCCTTCGTCAGATTGCGATAACAGTAGGATCCTTTGACGAGTTCGTACGCCTCGTCGACGCCCCATCTCCTGTCGAGGCTCATCCCGACCACGGTCTGGGAGAGGACGTCCAAGCAGTCCTCCGGGATTCCGACGCGGTCTATGTCCCCGCGATGGGCGGCCCTGCACATGACCGCGCATTCGACCAGGTCGTCGGGATCGAACACCAGGAGGCGTCCCTTGGCGACCTTGCCGAAGCTGTGTCCGCTCCTGCCGATCCTCTGAAGGCCTTTGGCCACGGATTTGGGGGACCCGATCTGGCAGACGAGGTCCACGGACCCGATATCGATGCCGAGCTCCAGAGACGTCGACGAGACGACGCACTTTATCTCCCCGCGTTTGAGCCTCTCCTCCACATCGAGCCTTATCTCCTTCCCCAGGGAGCTGTGGTGGACCTCGATGTTCTCCAGTCCCCTCTCCTTGAGCTTGTACACGACGCTCTCCGCTCCGGAGCGGGTGTTGGTGAAGACCAGGGTGGTTTCGTGCTGGTCCACCAGGTCCTTCAGCATGTCGTACATCATCGAGTTGACGACGTCCGAAGGGAGCGCGGTCATGTCGGCCGCAGGGCATATCACCTCGAGATCCAGCTTCTTCTTGGAACCGGATTCGATGAGGGCGACGTCCCTGCATGTGCCGTCCGGATTGCATCCGACGAGATAGGATGCTATGGCATCTATGGGTGCGAGCGTCGCGGAGAGTCCTATGCGCACGAAATCCTTCTCGCAATGGTTCCTCAACCTCTCCAGGGTGAGCGACAGGAACGCGCCGCGCTTCGAATCGCAGATGTCGTGGATCTCGTCGAGGATGACCCACTCGACATTCTTGAACGCCTCGCTGAACTTGGGAGCGGAAAGGATGAGGGCCAGGCTCTCCGGTGTGGTGATGAGGATATGCGGAGGGTGGCGCACCATCCTCTGTCTCTCATTCTGGGGAGGGTCCCCGGAACGGACGGCGACACGGATATCCGGAACGTTCATGCCGCGCTCGGCGGCGAGTTCGCGCATCTGGCCCAGAGGCTCGTTCAGATTACGATTGACATCGTTGGCCAAGGCCTTCAAGGGAGAGACGTAGATGCAGTACACCCTCTCCTCCAGGGTGCCCTCTCTGGCGTAACGCGTGAGCTCGTTGATGATGCTGGTGAACGCCGTGAGCGTCTTCCCGGACCCGGTGGGAGAGGAGACGAGGACGCTGCGGCGATGATGGATGACTGGAATGGCCTTGGCCTGCGGTATCGTGAGATCGTCGAACCTCTCGTTGAACCATGTGGAGATCAGAGGCTCCATCATGGACATGACCTCATCCTTCGTATACGACCTGTCAACCTTCTCCAGCATCGGGACCACAATCGGGACACCCATGGGACGTTGTTAGATAAGCCTTGCTCAGAACGGTCGGCGGACTAGTCGTCCCATCCTTCTTCATTCTCGGAGCGAGGCACCTGCACGGTTATCTACCACGGGATGCATGGCATGAGCATGAGATGCGACCTGCGCCTTGCCGCCGTATTGGCCATCGTCTCGATGACCGTGCTAGTGACGGCCGTCTGCGACGAATCCTTCGCCGAGGAGACGGGCTCCACCGATGCTCCTCCGGAGACTCCGACCGCGGTCGCATACGGCTACGTCTCCGACATCTCGAACAAGACGGGCAACGTTCCTCTGGAGAATGTGGACGTCACCCTGTACGACGCCGAGCGCGTCCGGATATCGAAGATGACTACCGGAAGCGACGGGGAGTTCTCCTTCGAATGCCAGATGGATGCCAAGTACTACCTCACGTTCGAGCGCGAAGGCTATTCCGTCAGAAGCATAGGGACCATGAAGGCCGAGACGTACGCCTCGGAGGACGAGATCTCGTTCACTCTGACGCGCGACATGACTCCCTCCGAGGACGGCAGATATCTCATAACCGGAACCGCGGACTCGAACAACGCCATAGGGATGGGCATCACCACCGGCGAGCTGTTCGGCAACGTGTACGGGACCAGGAACGGAGAGGACCCCTTCGCGATCGAGAACGCGGATGTCACCGCCACCTCCGTCGACGGAAGAACGTACGCCGTCAAGACCGACTCGAACGGCTACTTCAAGGTGGATGTGGCTTACGGCGACTACACCGTGACCGTCTCATGCAACGGATTCAAGGACTCGGGACCGCTGGAAGCCAGCACCAAGGGCAGCGGATTGAACGTGGTGCTGGAGGAGAACGAGGTGTCGTTCGGATTCTTCAGCAACATGGACGCCCCCCACTCCCTCCTGGCCATAGGCATGATCATCCTGATCCTGGTGCTGCTGGCGTCCTTTGTGGCGTTCAAGAGGGCGCAGCGCCCCGGTTCGGAGATAACGATCGTCAACGGACTCGATCGTCCCGAACCGGAGGAGCAGGACGACATCGGGCATCTCTGACGAGATTGCGCCTGACCTCGTCGTAGAGGCTGTTTCCTTCCGCATCGATCGCAACGATGAGGGGGCCCAGCCTCTCGGTGTCGAAGCTCCACAGCGCCTCGGCCATGCCGAGATCGAGCCATTCCACGCCGGTGCATCTGCCCAGACCCTCCGCCAGAGAGACCGCCGCTCCGCCGGTGGCCGCGAGATAGACGCATCCGCACTCCTTCATGGCCTCGGCGGTAGCGGAATCCATGCCGCCCTTCCCGATGACTGCCCTTATCCCGAACGTCCTTATCATCTCGGGTTCGAGCGAGTTCATCCTGGCGGACGTCGTCGGACCGGCCGCGACGACCTTCCAGCCGTTGCCGGTCTTCTTCATGATGGGGCCGCAATGGTAGAGCACGCATCCGTCGAGCTGCCTGGGCGTGTCCTTCCCCTCCTTCGCGAGCTCCAAGGCGCGGATGTGCGCCTCGTCGCGGCCGGTGACCACGGGGCCCGATATGAAGACCGTGTCGCCCAGCTTCAGGGATCTGACGACGGCGTCGTTGAACGGGGATGCCAGATCGGTCACGGCATCACCCCCTGGGAGTACTCGACGGAATCGGGCGTTATCCTGGCGGAGGCGCGACGCGTCGCCCAGCAGCCGATGTTCACCGCGACGGGCAGGCTGGCCGTGTGGCAGGCGGCCTTGCGTATCCTCACTCCGAGGCACGTGGTGGCTCCTCCGAGGCCCATGGGCCCCAGTCCAGACGAGTTGAGCCTGACGAACAGGCGCTCCTCCATCTCCTTCAGGACGGGATCGGGATTGTCCGCATCGAGAGGCATCAGAAGAGCCTCCTTGGCCATCTCGACGCATGTGTCCGACATGCCGCCGATTCCAACGCCGACGACCGTGGGTGGACACGGACGCCCTCCTGCATCGAGCACGGCGTCGACGATGAAATCCTCCAGGCCTTCGATGCCCTGGGACGGATTCAGCATCCCGAGACGGGTCATGTTCTCGGATCCGGCACCCTTGACCAGCACGTCGATCTGGGTGAAGTCGTCGTCCGTCGGAACGAAATGGATTATCGGCATGCCCTGCCCGAGATTGCTTCCTTGGTTCTCCCTGGTGAGGGGATCGACCGTGTTCGGTCTGAGGGGCACATCGGTCGTCGCCTTCTCCACGCCTCTGGCGATGTCCGCGCGTATCGAGGAGTCGAACCTTCCGCGCACGTAGAAGACCGGGATGCCTGTGTCTTGGCACATCGGCACTCCGTAGCGCTCGGCCTTCTTCATGTTGTCCATGATGGCTCCGAGCTGAGTGTATGCGACGGGGTGCGTCTCCCACATGCCGGCGGCCTCGAGGGCCCACCCTATGTCCTCTGGAATCTTGGTGTTGGCCAGATGGAGCAGGTTCTCGACGACCCTGTCCACGGGCTCCGGCAGCTTGATCATGAGCGGACCAGCGGAATAGCTGTATTTACTGCTGTCTCGCAATCGCGGCACCAGATACAGGACGTCGTCCACGGAGACCACCTTGACGGTCTCTCCGGGCTCCATGCCCTGAGGCATGCGGAGATCCACGGTGGCGTACGTCCTGGGGTCGAGCACCTGGACCTCCGAGCCGGAGCGGCTGACCACGGTCGCCTCCTTGAGATCGGATGCCTTCTCGAAGAGCTTCACGTCGGCCATGTCCGATCTGCGGACGGTGCGCTCCCTGAAGTCCAGAAGGTCCATGACCTTTCCTCCGCCCCCGTTGGCGCGCTCGAGCTTGCAGTACCTGCCCTGGAAGACGACGACGTCGCCCGGCCTGTAGTCTGGCAACCTCGCAAGATAGGTCAAGCGGTACATGTCCTGCCCGTCATCGGTCTGACCGACCAGCTTCGGGGACTCCTTGGTCTCGGCGCAGAACGCTTCAGCCAGCTCCTTGGCGAGCCCCTTCCCCAACGCTATGGACGACAGGTAGACGTCCACGCCTCCAGGGACCAGCTCCATCTTGGTGATGAAGAGCTGCCTGTTGGTGGCGGCCTGCCTGGCGACGGAGTTCTCCACCATGGCGAGCGCCTCCTCGCGGACCTCCTCCGAGAGTTTGCCGGATGCGGTCCTTATCTGGAGTATGGATTCGTAGTAGCTGCCGAGCTGCCGGGAGCAGCGCCTGCAGACCGTGTTCTTGACCCTCACTATAGTGGAAGCGTCGCCCTCCGAGGGATATCCCATGACGTCCACATCCGCATGGACGGAGACGACGAATATCCTGGGGTCCTGCTCCTCCACGGAGGTCGAGAGGCCTGTGATCTCCGCGCCCTTCACCACCATGACCGAATCGGCCGCGGCATCCTGGACGGCGGTCAGA
>DATC01000049.1:24399-29333 GCA_002504495.1 Methanomassiliicoccaceae archaeon UBA537 | reverse complement strand
AAGATCCCTCTTCACCCATCTTCCGCCGAAATCGAACTCTCCGCAGTTGGCGCACACGCGGAGATCCACGTGATGGGGCATGGCGATCATGTCCCTGCCGGCGAGCCAGCAGTCTATGCAGAGGCCGTCCAGAGACTCCTCGCACTCCTTCCCGCATTTCACGCAGAAGTTCTTCACATCAACACCGCCTGAGCATGCTTGACTCCGCCGATGTCCATGACGGAATCCGGCGACACGAATCCCTCGCGAAGAGCCACCTCCACGACGTCGTTCCCTACGATGTTGAGTATGGTGGCTATCCCCATCCTCTGGATCAACGCCTCCTCGTCCAGCTGCTGTCCGCCGTAGAACGACTCGTTGACCGTTATGCGCACGCGGCCGCCGTCGATCGTCTTCCCCAGAAGATCCTCGTCGCACGCCGCGACCACGACCTCGCGCTCATGGGGATGCACCTTGACAAGATACATCATCATACCCCCTTGTAGACGCCGGACGGATTCTTGAAGACCTCTCCGGCATCGTTCAGCTGCTTCAATGCACGGGCGACGTCGGCCTCCTCGAGGCCCTGGTTGGCTCCGTGCTGCACCAGCTCGTCCATGGACAACCCGTCGGCTCCGAACTCGCGGAGGATGGCGCGGACCACGTCGATCTTATTGCGGTCCTTGCTGCTTATGCCCGATGCGACCTTGTCAATATCGAATCCTCCCTCTCCGTCTCCGGCTATCCTGCGCAGATAGTCCTCGACGAGATCGACGGCGCGGTTGGCGTCCACATCGGCGACCACGGGACTGAGACGCATCTTGGCCGACGCCTCAGAGAGACGGACGAAGGCCTCCAGCTGCCTGGCGGTTATGGGGACGGAGCCTCCGGCTCCACTGCTCCTTATCCTGAGGAAGCTCTTCTCGATTAGCGCCATGGCCTCGTCGGTCATGACGGGCGTGAAACGCTTCGAATACGCGACGTACTTGCGGAGGAAGTCCTGATCGTAGACCGGACGGATGTTATCCGTCCTCTCCATGATCCCCGCGACGTCCACTCCGTCGACCGTCTCGCCCTCGGGCATCATCCTCACCTGTCCGCGCCTGTGCGCGTTCAGGATATGCTCCGTGATGGCGGTGTCCTTCTTCTTGTCCGGCTTGTCCGTCAGGACGAATATGAGATCGAAACGGGACATCAGCGCAGGAGGCAGGTCTATCTGATCGGCGATCGCCGTATCCTCCTGGAATCTCCCGAACTTAGGATTCGCGGCCGCCAGAAGGGAGCATCTGCACTGAAGGGTGGCCGTTATCCCCGCCTTCGCCACGGAGATCCTCTGGGATTCCATCGCTTCGTGGAGCGACGACCTGTCCTGGTCGGTCATCTTGTCCAGCTCATCGATGCATGCCAGACCCTTGTCGGCCAGTACCAGGGCTCCGGCCTCGAGCGTCCATCTTCCATCGCCGAAATCGTCCCTTACGGCCGCCGCGGTGAGGCCCGCCGCCGACGCGGACTTCCCCGAAGCGTAGATTCCGCGGGGCGCGAGAGAGCTCATGTACCTCAGAAGCTGGGATTTGGCCACTCCGGGGTCTCCTATGAGGAGGATGTGCATGTCTCCTCTCATGACCGTCCCGTCGTCCATCTCCTTGTGGCATCCTCCAAAGAGCTGCAGGGCTATGGCCCTCTTGACAGCATCCAAACCGTAGATCGACGGGGATATCGAGCGGACAATATTCTCGAAGAGCATCGGATCCTTCGACGTCTCGATGATCCTGCGCTCATCGTCGTCGGTGATCACGATCTCATCGTACTCGTGCTGCTCGAACTCGACGGAGATCACATCCAGATAGGTCTCGAACACGGTGGACTTGTCCCTGTCCGTCTTCTCGACGGAACGGAGTATCCCGTTCAGGGTGATCCTGTTGCCTGCGGTGACCTCCCCTGCGATATCGTCCTCCACGTATCCCGTGATCCTCTCGGGCTGTGCTCCGCCCCTGAGGCCCTCCGGGCTCTCCTGGATCTCGATCTTCTGGGTATCGATATAGACGGACCCCTTCACATCCAGATTGAAGCGGGTGGCCTGCTTGTTGCATCCGCCGTCCGGATTGTTGCACATCAAGGGCTCCTTCAGAAGCATGCCGGGCTGCGGGATCCATATCTCCGATCCGCAGCGGGCGCATGTGAAGCGGGCCATGGTCATCCTGGGCTTGACGGTGGTGACCTTCCTGGCGAGTCCCTCCACAGCGACGAGCTTCAGAAGATGATCGGCCCTCAGATTGCGTATATCGACCTTCGCATCACGCGGAAGGTTGTAGATCCTGACGTTGACCAGATGCCCTGGGCGGCTGATCGTAGGTATGAGTGACATCGCGACGTTGCGCGCGATCTCCAGACATCTGTCCGGCTCCTCGAGGACGAACATGGAGAAATCGATGCTAGATGCTGTTATGTCGGCGTAATCGACCTTCACGCTCTTCTTCGCAGGGAAGTTCTCCGCGATGCAGCTAATAAGGGTGCGGTACTTGTCGCTGGAGAACACGTCGTTCCATGCGGCCTGTATGTCCTCGTCCTGATAGTTGGACGTCATCGCAGAACCCCCTTCGAGCGGCATTCCTCATCCGCCCACCAGACCCATCCTCCGCGTTCCATGGAGATCTCCCCTTTGATCCTTCCGGCCTTGCGGTACTTCATGAAGGTCTTGGCGAGGTCGTCGGGGCATCTGTATTTGAACGCCTCCTCCAGCCTCTCGGCCGCCTCCTTCGTCGTGACCTGATCGTCTCCGATAGCGTCCCAAATCATGCCGAGAAGATCGTCTCCGCTCATACGACGTGTCGATGTTCGCATGCTTCATAATCTCTGCTACTCGCATTCGCTTCGGAACCGGAGGAAATCAGAAGCACACGATACGGAGCCATGCTCGGAAGGAGTCTCGCCGAGGTCGCATGCCCCTTTTTATACGTAGCACAGACATCTTCGAACGAGGTCGCAAGATGCCCGCGAAAGTCAACGAATCGGAATGCACGAACTGCGGAGCGTGCACACAGGTCTGTCCCGAGATCGCCATAACCTGCGAGGACCGGGCGGTGGTGGACGACAGCAAGTGCATAGAATGCGGGGCATGCACCGAGGAATGTCCGACGGGATGCATCACGGTGCGAGGTCCCCGTCGTACTGAGGATCGTGTCCGAGGATCGATCTGAGGTACTCGTTCTGGATCTCCACGACCTGCGTGCTGTCCTCGGCCTTCGAGTAGTCCTCCAGCATGTTGCCGTTGAGCCTCATGAACTCCGGAGCCCAGTTGAACCTGCCGAGGAACTCAGACGCCTGCTCCTTCTCGCCCAGTATGTACAGGGAGGCCATGACCGCCTCCGCGCTGTTGAGCTCCATCGGACGCCCCCAGTTGATGGGATTGGCCGCCAGAAGGTACGGCAGAGCCCTCTCCTCCACGTTCTTTGCCTTCGGGAACCGGTCGATGTTGGTCCATGTGAGGTCCATCACGACAAGTCCTTTCCGCGCATGTCCGATGTCCGCCGGCGACAGCGCCCTGTCGGAGAAAGGAGATAGGACTATCGATCCGCGAGGTATTGCCCTGAGGGATCCCACGTCCCTGCCGAGGCCGAACTTCATCATGCGCTTGGCGGTGCACTTCTTAGGATCGCATTGGCATTCGTCGTAGATCAGGACGGGGATCATGCGACGACCAGCGCCTTCAGGGAATCGGGATCGGCCATGTTGACTCTGACCCACTCCCTGACCTCGTTCATGGAGGCGAGGTACTCCTCGTGGAGCTCCTTGTCGTCGGTCGCCGTGAAATCGGAACGCTGCCTGACCTCGGCGAGGATCTGCCTCCCTTTCCAAGGGGTCCTGTCCTTCCATTCCTCGAATGTCGGACGGTCCATGTACACGACGTAGTCGTAATCCTCGTCCTCCCTCAGATGGTCCTTGTCCTTGAAGTCCTTGGACACCTGGCGCCTGATGTCCTCTCCTGCCACGTAGAGCGATGAGATCATGTCGCAGTCCACGATGTCCTTCTCGGGACCCGCGCTGTAGGCCTCGTACATGTCGCCGTACAGCTGCCCTGCGAAGTACTCCGCCATCTGAGAGGCGAAGTCGTTCTTCTTCTCGATGAAGAGCACGCGAACCTTCGGCTTGGAATTCCTCTTTCCGAACATCGATTGACCTCGCTCCGCCATCGAATCTCTGTTGATAAAACCGAGCACGGAGGAATAGATGCTCTATCAGGAGACAGGTCGATCTTCCGAAAATACCGCCTCCGTGTGGGAAACATTAATCCAATCGACGACCATCATTCGCCTGCCACGGTGATGATCGTTTCCGAGCGGATCGTTGAAGATAGACGGGCGAGCTGAGTGGCTTTCTGGAATCGTCTCCGTTGTATCTCCGAACGGAGCCGCGCTCGTGCTATGTCGCGCCGGCCCCGTCGGAATCCCGGAAGGACCTCGGTTCGGGAGATCCGACCGGATGCGGCGAAGGACTCACTCCTTGATCTTCTCTCCGCAGGCATTGCAGTACACTGCCTCGGAGGAGTTCTCGGCACCGCACTTGGGGCAGTACGCCTTGCCGACGGAAGAGTTCGATGCGATGGGCTGCATGGAAGGGCCGTGGGCATCGTAGCGTGGCGGATCCATGTCGTTCACGAGGGTTCCGCAATAAGGACAGCGCTTGGTCTTGGCGAGCTTGTACACCAGGTATATGAGGCCGGGAAGGAGCCATATGAGGAGGAGCACGATCAGGATTATGATGGACGTCGTGTCCCAGACCGATACATCCACATTGCGCTGACACTTCGGACAGTAGTAGATTTCGCTCATGCGGATCCAGTCGTAACATAGATATTTAAAATTAATATCTTAGATTCAGAAATGTGTTGACGGCTCGCCTGGATCGTCGACGACGTCGAAATCCAACGAATCCTCTCCGCAGCGGACCTCGATCCT
>DATC01000049.1:0-24343 GCA_002504495.1 Methanomassiliicoccaceae archaeon UBA537 | reverse complement strand
ACGGGAAATCTTGGATACGGACAACCCGAGGAAACCCGTGTTGACCTGACGAAGCTCCAGGATGTGCTTCCCCTCGATCGTCCAGAATGAGAACCATTCCCCGAGCTTGGCCGTACGGAGGTCCCTCCCATCCAGGATCGTGCCGAAGTACGAGAAGGAGCCTTTGAGGCGAGGCAGAGGCTCGGCAGGGAAGGAGATCCTGACCTCCGCCTTCTCGCATGATCCGGTCTGAGGGGAGTTCAGCATATCCAGGCGCTCGATGCATACGGCCCTGCGCGGGTCGCTCTCGTCCGCAAGGGCGATGAAACGCGTCAAGGAGAAGGCCATCTCGTTGGAGTCGCTGCAGCAGTACGCACGGTAGAACCACGGCTCGGGAAGCGAATCGTCCGCATCGATGGCCATGACCGCGTACTTGTACGCATCCGCGCGATCGTCGCAATCGAAGGCATCCGATGCCATGCGGGACCAGCGCCGGGCATCGTCGGATCCGGGTTGATTCCTAGGGGATGAACGGTCCACGGCCACCTTCGCTCCGCAGTGCATGCAGAATCCGAATTCGCGATCGGCATTGAGCTCTATATCGCCGCCGCACACCGGGCACTTCAGAGGCACGAGTTCCATGGACTCTCCATCGGCCTTCTGGGGATTATTGTTTCGGATGCTCCCGGAGGAGGAGGAGGGCGCGGCCGTCCGCCGACAGGAAGGGCGCACGGATGCGGCGGTTCTTCAGAAGATAGTAATACGGCGCCAGGGATTCGTTCGGACATGCCCACATTGCAAGTCGCGTTGGACCTGATGCAGCTCAACAGGGCCATCGTCATAGCCCGCGAAGCTGTCGAAGGCGGCGCGGACTGGATAGAAGCGGGAACACCCCTCATCAAAAGCGAGGGCGCCGAGGCCGTGCGCGTCCTCCGTCGCGAATTCCCCGGGAAGAAGATAATCGCCGACACCAAGACCATGGACACAGGATCCTTCGAGGTGGAGATAATGGCGAAGGCGGGCGCAGACATCGTGACCGTCCTCGGCCTCGCCGACGACGGGACCATCGAGGAGGCCGTGATGGCCGGAAGGAAGTACGGGGCGGCTATCATGGTCGATCTGATCAACGTCCCCGACAGGGTCGCACGCGCGAAGGAGGTCGAGAAGCTCGGTGTGACCATGGTGTGCATGCATATGGGCATCGACACCCAGATGAGGGGGGAGGAGCCCCCAATCGACGTCCTCAGGAGGATCGTGACCGAGACGAACATCCCTGTAGCCGTGGCGGGAGGGATCACCGCGGAGAACGCCGGCCTGTATGCGGAAGCGGGAGCATCCGACATCATAGTGGGCGGAGCGATCATCAAGACCGGAGACATCCGGAAGGCCGCATCGAACGTCAAAGCCTCCATCGAAGGGGCGAATGTGGATACGGATATCGCCCGGAAGTATACCGAAGAGGATCTCTTCGAGGCCTTCGGAAGGGTCTCCACATGCAACATCTCCGATGCCTTCCACAAGCAGGGGGTCATGCAGGGCCTGCTGCCGCAGTCGCTCAGGCACAAGCAGAAGATGGTCGGAAGGGCCCTGACGGTCCAGACCACCAATGGAGACTGGGCGAAGCCGGTGGAGGCCATAGATCTCGCGAAGAAGGGCGACATCCTGGTGATCGACGTCGGAGGAGCCCCCGTGGCCGTATGGGGGGAGCTCGCCACCCACTCTGCGATGATCATGGGAGTCAACGGGATCATCATCGACGGCGCGATACGCGATATCGACGATATCCGCGACATGGGGTTCCCCGCATTCTCCAGGACCGTGGCGCCGTGCGCCGGCGAACCAAAGGGCTACGGCGGAATCGGAATAGAAGTCGTCGTCGGAGGACAGCGCGTCCGCACAGGCGATTGGATCGTGGGCGACGAGAGCGGAATCGTCGTGATACCCAAGGAGTCGGCCGTCGAAGTGGCCAACAGAGCCCTCGACGTCCATGAGAGGGAGAACAGGACCAGGGAGGAGATAATCCGCGGGTCCACCCTCTCGAAGGTGAACGAGCTTTCCAAGTGGGAGCCCGTCAATTGATTCCAAGGCGGTCCGGACCCGTCGCCGGGCCCGGATCGCTTCAGAGACCGCCGTTGATCTCCGCGTCGAGAGCCTTGAGCCTCTCGATCCTGTCCTCGGTGGAAGGATGGGTGCTGAAGAGGCTCGCCAGACCGCGCACGGCCTTCTTCCCGAAGGGAGAGGAGATCCACACGTTCTCGTAGTTCGTGTTCGAATAGTCGTTGGAACGCGCGGTGCATCCGGATTCTATCCTCGTGAGCGCGCTCGCGAGAGCCATCGGCTTCCCTGTGAGTCTGGCGCCGGATTCGTCGGCGAGATACTCCCTGTTCCTGGAGACCCCGAGCTGTATGAGCATCGCGGCTATAGGCATGGTGATATCGGCCAGAAGGGCGAGCGCGACTCCGGCGCCGTTCCTCTCATCGCTGAACATGGCCGACCAGACCGCCATCCTCGCGACATAGGTTATCAGAGCCGACATGGTAGAGGCCACTGACATGACGAGTATGTCCCTGTTCTTCACATGGGAGAGCTCGTGAGCTATCACGCCTTCGAGCTCGTCGTCCGTCAGCAGATTCAGAAGCGGACGGGTAGCGACGACCGCCGCGTTCTTGGGGTTCCTGCCGGTGGCGAACGCGTTGGGCATGGGCACTTCCGAGATCCCGACCTCGGGCATCGGAAGACCGGCCCTGTCGGCCAGAGTCTGGACGATCCCATAGAGCCTTGGCTCCTCGTCATAGGTGACGAGATGGACCTTGTTGGCCGAAAGCGCCATCTTCTTGGAGAAAAAGTAGGAGAAGACATTGAACGCTATCGAAACGAACAGCATCGCCACAAGACCGATCATCCAGCTGTTGAACACATAGCCGATCACCGTGCCCAGTACGACAAGGATGAGAGTCATCATGGCGAACATGGCCGCCGTTCTTAGACGCCACATTAGTTTCATATCATTCACCTCGTAATATCGAATGTGTTTGTTATTGTATAATAAGATATCTATATATCGTTAGGTCGTTCGCAGCTCCAGCGACATGCCGGCATAGAAGTCGTTCACGCCTTTCAGCCCGAACTTCGTTCTGAGCCAGGTCATCCCCTCGCGTCCGGTGCAATGGTTCAGATGGAGATCGAGGCATCCGAACTGATCGAACTGCGATGCATAATCGGCGGCTATCAGCCTTCCCTCCGACTTGCGACGTCCTTCCAGACGCACGGAACCCACGAACGCCCTCGGCTTCCTGGAGAATCTCTGCTCCGCGGCAGCGAGAGGAAGGGCGGGACCGTCGTAGCCCCTGCCGCTGACCACCGTCAGCTGCCTTCCCTCCACGACCAGGAACGCCTCCATGTATCCGTCGGACGCCACGAGACGCGGAGTGAGCCAGACCTTGGGAGCGAGCTCCGTCCATCCCTCGATGGGATGGATGGTCGCCATAGTCCTGGCCTCTTCGGAAAGGCCTATTCTTCCCGACATGAAACCCTGCTTTCCATCGTACATTCCATCCGGAGCATACACGTCCACCGGCCTGGTTCTCGCGCGCAGAAGACCGTCGAGAGCTCTTCCGTTGTCGGGTACTCCCTGCGAAACGGCGATGACATCGATGGAATCGGGATCGATGTCCAGCTGCTCCATGTTGTGGAGCAGGTACCTGTCCCTGAGACCAGTGTCGAAAAGGACCCTTCTGTCTTCGGAATCCACGAGGAACGACGTCCCCTTGGCGCCTATGAGAGGGGTATCGATCTGAGCCCCCTCGTCGTACAAGCAAAGCAATCTTGCCATCAAGTCATCTCCTGTAGAGCGAATCTGGTATGTCCCCGCAGATCCTGCATATGCTCTCCTCGGACACCTCGCCGTTGGAGAGCCAGGCCTTCACCTTCTTCGGAACCGTCGTCACCGACATTATGGCTCCGGGCTTCCTCGGATCGTCTATGTAGTCGGTCTCGACCATGAAGCGGTCCGTGCCCTTGGCCATGGCCGCCCTGATATTGGTCTTGGAAGCGGGGATGGAGGGCATGACCCCGTGGGTCTCCTCAGGGGTCACGAGCGGAGGCGAGGAGTGCTTGACCACCAGGCCTCTGTCCAATCCCGCCTTGTCGGCGAGCTCGGCGAGACTGCGATCGGCATCTTCGTCCGATTCGCAGTGGATTATCACAGGCACATCGAGCTCCTTCGCGAGCTGCATCCCGCGGAGAAGCACCCTGTCGGAAGCTTCGCGTATCTCCTGCGACACGGAGAAATGGGGCCTTCCTATCTCTCCGAGAGCCACCGCCTTCCCCTCGCGGACGTCCCGTGCGGCATCCTCCATGCCGCGGATCATCATGTCCTCCGCGATCTCGAGGCCGTACGTCTCGGCGAGCGGCACGATGAGCACGGGATACGGACCCACGGCCACGTTGATCTCCAATCCTGTGGACCCGCGGGCCTTGTCGGCCAGAGCGTAGGTTATCCTGTACGATTCGGCGAAGTCCTCCCCTTTCCGTATGGGGATCTCCTGATAAGGGAGGGTCACGAGCGTGAGGCCCGTTCCGCCGGCCGCCTCGTACTCCTTCAGGGCATCGACGTTGCGCCCGGAAGGGGACATGTGGATGTGATTGTCGTATACGGGAACATCGGCGGGCATCGTCCCCTGCATCGGACTTCTATTTCATAAGATGCTGGTGGTGACGAACGCGGATACGATGGATGCTTATACGACCGCCTCCAATGGTATCCCGAAATGGACCAGAACTCCCGCTTCATGCTCAAGGCGTTCAAGAAGTACTACAAGACGTCGAGCCCCGTGATGCCCGACAGATTCACCCGCAGGGAGTTCGGATTCATGTTCTTCGACAGGGAGTATGTCCAGAGGCACCTCTCCTTCTCCTCCCCCGAGGAGCTCAGAAGGTACATGCAGGGCAACGTCCCGGCCCACAGCTACTACTCGACATCCTACTACAGGAAACCCGCGGAGCCGGTGATGGACGACAAGATGTGGCTCGGAGCGGAGCTGATATTCGATCTGGACGCGGACCATCTCGACGGCGCGAAGGCCATGACGTACTCCGAGATGCTGGTTCAGATAAGGTCCGAGATGATCAACCTGGTCGACTCCTTCCTGCTGGACGACCTCGGATTCTCGGAGGATCAGGTCCACATAACGTTCTCCGGAGGAAGGGGGTATCATGCCCACGTGCGCACTCCGGACGTGATGGAGCTGGGCACGCATGAGAGGAGGGAGCTTGTGGACTACATCACGGGGACGGGTCTGAACATAGACTGGGTCTTCCCCGTGAACAGGGTCGCCACATCCAAGGTGTCGACAGGTGCGGGAAGCAGGATCAACGTGGCCAAGGACCGCCTGATCCCTCCGGCGGATTCCGGAGGATGGAAGAAGCGGATGCGGAACGGCCTCATCGATGTCGTGGACACCTTCTGCGACGGGGATGCGAAGGAGCTCAAGAAGGAGTACCCCAGCATAAAGGGCAGCGACAACAAGACCGTGCTCACCGCGCAGGAGGAGCTGAAGAGATCGCGCAAGATGCTGTTCGAGAAGAACAACATGGCCATGCTCTCCACCCCTGTGCAGAACATGCTCGTGAAGATCATGAAGGAGGACATGGCGTACCGGCTCTCCGGAGAGGTGGACGAGCCCGTCACCGCCGACATCAAGAGGCTGATACGCCTGCCCGGATCCGTCCATGGAAAAAGCGGGCTGCGCGTGACTCCGATAAGCAGGGCCGAGCTCACGGACTTCGATCCCCTGCAGATGGCGGTCCCGGACGCGTACTCCGACGACCCGGTGAAGATAACCATGCGCAGGCCCGCGAAGCTGGATATGAAGGGCGAGAGGTTCTCCCTGGAAGGAGAGACGGAGGTGCCCGAATACGCCGCGGTGTTCCTCATCGGGAGGAAGATGGCGGATTTCGGATACGCGTCCGAGGAAGCTTCCAGAAATAAGCTGTTCCGATCGTCTGGCACATCGTTTTGCCGAATCGCGGACGGCGGATGGGCCTCCTTTCTTTTAATAAACGCGTGTGCGAACACTTTATTAACAGGGGGTGGATGGGGTGCGTCAGGTAATCACTATGAAAGCATTCCGTGTCACTGGAACCTACGCAGACGCAAGGCAGGTCAGACAGCCCTTCAGCATCGAGATGGCCGCAGAGGACGAAGCCGCCGTCAGGGAGAAGGCCCTCTCCACCATCGGAAGCAAGCACAAGCTGAAGAGATGGCAGATCGACATCACCGAGGCCGCCGAGATCCCCGCCTCCGAAGTCACCAACCACGTCGTGAAATACCAGATCGGTGAGTGAATTGAACGACGACGAACTTCGTCAGGCCATGTCCCTGATGGAGGCCTACAGGGAGAGGGTCGAGACCATGACGCGTCAGGTCCAGATCCTCCGTGCAACCTTGGACGAGGTCTCCCTCGCGCTCGACTCCGTCAAGGCGTTCAAGGACGCCAAGGAGGGGGATGAGATCATGGTTCCCGTCGGAGCGTCGTGCTTCATCCCGGTCAAGGTCACCGGAAACAAGACCGTCGTCACCGGCGTCGGATCGGGCATCTCCATCCAGAAGACGTCGGAAGAATCCATAGAGTACCTCGAGAGCAACGCCTACGAGCTCTCCGAGGCTCTGAAGAAGTCGGCGTCCACGCTCGACGAGCTCCAGAAGAACCTCTCGATGGTCAACGAGGCTGTTCAGAACGAATACGCCGCGAGACGCCAGAACGGCAAGGCGAACTGAGGCGGCGAGGATGTTCGACTCCCTCAAGGCCAAGATGAAAGGGCTCTTCTCCAAGGGCAAGAACCTGAAGGAGGAGGACGTCTACAAGAAGGAAGAGGTCCAGCCCCGGACGAACGAGGTTCCGACGGAGAAGACCGTCGAGCCCGCACCGGCGGAGCCCGTCGTCGAACCTGCATCGAAGAGGGAGGAGATTCCAAAGGCCGCCGAACCGGAGAAGACTCCGGAGATCGTGAAGGTCGAGCCTGCGAAAGCACCCGAACCCGTGAAGGAGGAACCGAAGCTCTCCAGGAAGGAGATGCTGAAGCTCCGCAAGCAGCAGCATGTCAAGGAGAAGAGCATTCCGACCGAGAGCATGGTCGGGGATTCCGGAAAGAGGATCAAGGAGGATCCCCTCGACGAGATCCTGGACGAACTCGAGATAATCCTGCTCGAAGCGGATGTCGCCTATCCCGTGGTCGAGAAGATCAAGGCAGGAGTCAGGGAGAACCTCGTCGGGAAGAAGTACGACCGCTCCTACACCTTGGATGAAGTGGTCGAGCATGCCGTGAAGGATGCCGTCAGAGATGTCCTGAAGATCAACGAGTTCGACTTCGACGCCTGGCTGGAGAAGCAGGAGAAGCCCGCCGTCATAATGTTCGTAGGAATAAACGGCACCGGCAAGACCACCGCCATCGCCAAGATAGCCAACCGCATCATGAAGAAGGGCGACACGGTCGTCCTCGCCGCCTGCGACACATTCAGAGCCGGAGCCATAGAGCAGCTGACGTTCCATGCCGACAAGCTCGGATGCAAGATCGTGAAGCAGGAGCATGACGCGGACCCGTCCGCCGTAGCGTTCGACGCCATCGAGCATGCGAGATCCAAGCGCAAGGACGTCGTCCTCATCGATACCGCGGGAAGGATGCAGACCAACAGCAATCTCATAGAAGAGATGAAGAAGATCGTCAGGGTCGCCAAACCCGACCTGAAGGTCTTCGTCGGAGACTCCCTCGCCGGAAACGATGCGGTGGAACAGGCCAAGGTGTTCGATCAGGCCATCGGACTGGATGCCATCATCCTCACGAAAATAGACACCGATGCCAAGGGCGGAGCGGCTCTGTCCATCGCGCACACCATCAACAAACCCATAGCATTCGTATGCAACGGTCAAGGATACGACGATATCGTCAAATTCGACACCACATGGATGATCGATCGCCTCTTCGGCGATGAATGATCATCCTTGAAGGCATAGACGGTAGATCAAAGTCGCATAGACCTTGGCATCGATGACCATGTTGCGGACGGGCACATGCTCGTCCGGAGCATGGAGCGTCCCTCCGCCGTACTGCCACACATATGCATCGAATCCCTTCTGGCGGAAGAAGTTCGCACACGTTCCGCCGCCTATCCCTACTCCTCTGGGCTCCACACCGAGCACCGAACGGATCGCATCGGCCAGCTCCATGAACGCAGGGGTATCCGTCGATGACGGACGCCCCGCATCCTGCCTCCCTACGACCTCTACCGTGATCTCGGCACCGCTGTCGCGTGCATAGCATCCGGCTATGTTCTCCACCAGGGATATGACATCATCCGCATCGTATCTCGGAAGAAGACGGATATCCATGCAGAACTCGTCATGACCGGGTATTATGTTGATCCCGTCGACGGTAGCAGGCCTCTTGGTTGGTTCGAAGGTCGATGTCCCGTTATTGAAGAACGGATCCCTATCGGGGAAGCGCTCCGGAAGGGTCTGCATGAGATCGGTCAGCAACAACGTGGACACCCTGTATGCATTGATACCTTCTTCCGGAGTGGATCCGTGGGTGGTCTTCCCTTCGATGACGAAACGTAGCCACAGAGAAGTCTTCTCGCCGATCTCGATCTCAGTTCCGTCCTCGGAGCAGCTGTCAGGAACCATTATGACATCGTCCTTCGAGAAGCATCCCATATCCAGAAGATGCTTTATCCCCTTGATCGACCCGGTCTCCTCATCCGCCACATAGGCCACTCCTATGGACATGCCCTGCAGATCCTCGTTCAGGAAGGGCCTCGATGCGAACATTGATGATATGATAGACTGCCCGTTGTCCTCCGTTCCTCTGCCGTAGACACTTCCGTCCCTGAGAACGCCTTGGAAGGGAGGCGAGGTCCAGAGTTCAGGATCCCCTGCGGGAACGACATCCATATGGGCAATTATCCAGAGTGTGCCATCCTTCCTGCCCTTCTTGCGGGCCATGATGTTGCAGCGCATGACGGAGGGGTCAATATCATCAGGCACATCGATCCTGCGTACCTCGTCGAACCCGACCAGCATGCCTTGAAGATAATCCGCCTTCTCCTTCTCTCCCTTGCCACCGTTGAGTGGAGCAAGCGCAGGATGACCGATCATGCCGATCATCACGGAAACTATCTCATCAGCATTGTCTTCGATTCCGTGAAGTATAGAATCGAGTGTCTTCATACGAGGTAGACCTACACCATGGTAGAAAAACAGTATTCTGGAAACAGCGTCTTGGATCCATGCGTCATAGATTCTCGATAGAGGTGCCAATCGGAATTCCGAAAGACCTCTATATTGCAAAGGTCGTGCGACATAATCTAAGGAAACAGGAAAAAATTAATGAATACAATCTAAGGAGAGAGGAAAAAAAATATTTTCAACAAGCAGAACATCGAATTCCTGCATATCTATGAAGAGGAAGATCTATGATCTTGAATTGTGCAGCTACACGTGCACGCGAGTAGCTACACAATTCGAAATGAAGGATCTGAAAAAGGATGGGAATATCCTGTATCTCCCTATCTACATGACGCTGTGCCTTCGATGATGAATACGATGATCGGCAACATCGAAAACATGCGATCCCATGATTCCAGAAGACGGGTTGTAATAGGAAAGGGTTTGGATAAGAGGTTTCTCGGAATCGTCACTCGCGCTTGACGATCATAGAGACGGCATTGCCTCCGCCGAGGCAGAGGGTGGCGAGTCCGGTGTCCTTCTTCCTGTCCTGCAGGGCATAGACGAGGGTGGTGAGGACACGGGCTCCGGAGCATCCGATGGGGTGGCCGAGGGCGATGGCTCCCCCGTTGACGTTGAACCTGTCGTCGGGAACTCCGAGCTCCTTCTTGACCGCGCAGGATGCGGAGGCGAAGGCCTCGTTGTGCTCGAAGAGATCGATGTCGTCGATGGTCATCCCGGCCTTGTCGAGGACGTACTTGGAAGCAGGGATGGGAGCCTCCATGATGTACTCGGGCTTGACTCCCCTCTCCCCGTAGGCGACGATGGAGGCCATGGGCTTGCAGCCGTGCTCCTCCGCCCACTTCCTGGAGGTGATGACGAGCGCGGATGCACCGTCGCTCAGTTGAGAGGAGTTCGCGGCGGTGACGATGCCGTCCTTCTTGAAGACGGGCTTGAGCTTGCCGAGGGATTCCATGGTGCTGTCCTCTCTTATGCCCTCGTCCTGGGAGACGACGGTGTCGCCCTTCTTGGAATGGATGGTGACGGGCATGATCTCCTTGTCGAATCTGCCGGCCTTGACCGCGGCCGCGGCCTTGATATGGGAATCCACGGACATCCTGTCCGCGTCCTCCCTCGTGACTCCGAACCTCTCGGCGACGATCTCACCGGTCATTCCCATGTGCTGATCGTTGAAGATGTCCCAAAGCCCGTCATGGACCATGGAGTCGACGACGGTCTGATCGTTCATCCTGTAGCCCCATCTGGCACCGGGCATGAGATAGGGAGCGTTGGACATGCTCTCCATACCGCCCACGACGAGAGCCTGGTACTGCTCGGCCTTGATGGCATCGGCGGCGAGCATGGCAGCCTTGAGTCCGGAGCCGCAGACGGCGTTGACGGTGAACGATCCGATATCCACGGGGAGTCCTGCGTTGACGGCCGCCTGCCTGGCAGGATTCTGGCCCAGTCCTGCGCTGAGAACGTTTCCCATGATGCATTCCTGGACGTCTTCGGGCTTGATCGAGGCACGGGAGACGGCCTCCTTCACGACCATGGCTCCGAGCTCTGTGGCTTTGAATCCGGCGAGAGCCTTTCCGTATTTTCCGATAGGAGTCCTTACCGCGCTGATGATGACTGCTTCTTCCATGGGATATCCCTTCTGGCCCATCCATCCCTGTAGGTTATAAAAGAATGTCGTTCATCATATACGACCATTGACGAACTCCACCGGCTGGATCAATCCCATCCTCTTCAACGGCTTGGACAGGTGACGCCTGGCAGCGGTAGGAGGCTCGTACCAACCGGGAACGATGCGTCTGGGCTCCTCCCTGAGGACGGGGTCGTAGGATCTCGTTCCGCAACGCTTGCATCTGTACGGTTGGCCGGAACCGGAGGACTTCATGGTCCTGGAACAGAGAGGACATACCGGATTAGACACCTTGATCATCTCGCGGACTGTGGAGATGACATGTACCTTCTCTATATTGAGCGTACGAGGAACATCCCTGAGTTCGCCGATCATCTCGACGACGTCGCCCGGAGAGAGCCATTCCACGGTATAGCGGAACTCCTTTGAAGGTTCATAGGCGGCGCATTGGATCGTACCGAAGGAGGTATCGATGTCTATGATGACATGCCCGCCTTCGATGTGTCTCGCATGAGAAGATACAGTCCCCCGGATGGAATATGACTGGTTGGGGACCAGGACCGTGGGATGATGGATGATATGGTCGTCGGTGCCCTGATTCGTCAGGAAGACCATCCACCTCTCGATGGGCTCCGTCCTGATGCGAGAGGATGCTTCGATCAGATCCCGCTCAGAATCCCCCCTGAGACCGTACATCACCGGACAGGGAGTCGAAGGTACCATCGCTACCTTGTTGAAACGGTCCTCCCAGGAATTGAATGTGGAAGGATAGGCGTGGTCCATATCCCTTATGGACGAGGGATCGAAGATCCTCTCCGTCCCCCATCTGCCAGAGGGCCTATATGAGAGCAGCTCGAACGTCGTATCACGAGGTCTCCAAGCCATCGCGCAGGTGCATCCTATGAGCCCGCGACCGCAGCCGATCTCATAGGTGGTTCCGCCGATCCGTTCGATCTCCGGATCCACGAAGCTCCGATCCAGAATGGTCCTGACTCCGGACCAATAGAACGATTGGGACGGCTTCGACTTCGATATCAGAAGTCCCGGATCCGATTCCTCCTCGTGATAGCGCTCCATCAAAGGGATTATGCGGATCTTCATATCCTCGGCATCGGGTTCGCGGGAACCGCAGCGATCGTAGCAGAAGATCTTACGTCCGCCGATCTCCCCTATGAACCTCTTCTCTCCAAGCCCGTATCCGAACCTCATGACCAGAGCGCCGTTGCCCCTGGTCTTCCAAGGAGAGGCGGGATTGAGGCGAACGAGACGGGGATTGCCTATGAGATCGAGATCCTGGAATTCGTCTATGATCTCAGTGGCCAGAAAGGTGGTGCAATTCCCTTTCATGGAATCGGTGTCATCGACCGCTACATACATCGTATCATGCCCATGCACTAGCTCGGATAAGCCATCTCGGTCCAAGCGGACGAGCTCCTCCACGAAGAAGATGCTTCCATCCGATGACGACGCGCCTCTGACACCGTAATAACCGGATTCAAAAGGCCTCAGAGCGCTGTAGCATCTCAGCACACCATCTTCGGTCAGAAGATCGAAGACGAATCCGTTCGAACTCTGTTCGACTCCGTATACGATCCCCGTCTCATCAACGGAATCATCTCCATCGAAGACGACCGCCATCGACACGACGAGAACGACGGCGATTCCCGCCATGACATACCGATCGAGTCTCATGAAGAAACATGTGCTGCAAACAGGTTATAAAGAAGACGGCGCCGCGTTGGCGACACCGGAAACGGTTTGCGAGAGTGGCAGACCCACCCACCCCTTCATTTCCACTGGAACCGGAAAAGAAGGGTGTACGTATTCTCAGAGAGTAGCGAGAACGTAGAGGATACCTACGAAAACAGCTATTCCCGCGATACAAGCACCGATGACAAGCCATCCTTTCATTGCATTCGCTCCTCGAATTGATTGTTCCTCAATCGGATTCCACTATAAAACAAAAACAGAAAACGAAGAAGCCTTCCGATGAAAGATGCGTCGATATTTCCAATGGAAATCGAGGTTTGGCATAGCTTTATATCGGAATTGAGAATCAAAGGAAATAGCGGTGATTCCATTGGAGAACGAATCGAACATCTTCACTCAATACATCAAATCAAGACCTAGATTGGTCAAGAATTCGAAGATTCTCCAAACCACCTACATACCGGACAACTTGCCTCATAGAAAAGATCAAATTGATGCTCTCGTCGAGATCATCGCACCGGCGCTCAAAGGCGACAAGCCTTCGAACGTGCTGATCATCGGAAAGACAGGAACCGGAAAGACCGCAGTAGTCACCCATATCGGAAAGGAACTCAAGAAAGCGGATCCGACGGAATCGAACGTCTGCTTCATCTATATCAATTGCGAAGTTAACGATACCAACTACGGCATTCTGTATAGCATCTCCAATCAGATAAGTGATGATGCTGTCAACAAGATTCCGTTCACAGGATGGAGTCTCGATAAGATTCTCACAGCTTTGACGGAGATCATCGACAAGGAGAACAAGGTATTCGTCGTGGTTCTTGATGAGATTGACAGATCGATTCAGAAGAACGGTGATGATATCTTCTATTATCTCACCACGATAAACGAAGTTCTTAAGGAATCGAGAGTGACGATCATAGGAATCACCAACAATGCCAAATTCACTGATCTTCTGAGTCCGAAAATCAAAAGCAGATTGGGTGAGGAGAAGATCGTGTTTCCGCCCTACAATGTGGATCAGTTGAAAGATATCCTCTACAACAGAGCTGCAATCGCTTTCGATGAAGGAGTTCTGGATGAGGATGTCATTCCTTACTGTGCAGCCTTGTCCGCACAGGAGATGGGCGATGCGAGAAAGGCTCTCGAGCTTCTGAGGATATCGGCCGAGATCGCAGAACGCAACGGAGATCTGAAGGTGACTTCCGCTCATGTGCATTCTGCAAGAAGCAAGATCGAAGTGGATGCCATCGTCGAGGTCATCAAGACTCTTACCATACAATCCAAGATCCTTCTCATGGGCATCATCCGCAATACCGAGATGGATCTTTCCCCTATGACCACTGGAGATACCTACACTTCCTACAAGCATGTCGCTGAATCGATAGGTCAATCCGTCCTTACTCAAAGAAGGATAACCGGATTGATTCAGGAGCTCGATATGCTTGGTATCATACACGCCAGAGTCAAATCCAATGGAAGGACCGGTCGTACGAAGGAGATCGAGCTTTGCATTCCCAAGGATATCGTCAATATGGTCAAAGAAGACGATATTTTCAGCGAATATCATCCTCCGAAGCAGACCACTCTGATGTGACATATCCCTGAAACGAGTTCCAGTGGAAATGAAGGGGTGGGGGGGTAGGTTTCCTCATCTCCTCCATTTTTCCAGATTCATCAACTTGATTCCCGCTTTGTTCGCATATTTCGTGATGAAAAGCGCGTCTATGATGAAGAGAATCGAGAAAATCATGACGACGGTCATCGCCAATGTGGGGAGACTGTTGGGGACATGGGAAACGTGGGTGTTTCCGTTGAGCACCAGTTTGACGATACCGAACCAGGGAAGCTCCAATATCGGAATGGATCTGATATCCTCCATTCCTATCGGATGATTGATGATGCCGGAGCTCTGATCGAAATTCCCGTTGGTCACGGGATTATCTCCCATAGTTAGGAATCCGCTCTTCTTCTGAAGAGTATCAAGATCCACGTTGGCGATCTTGTCTCCTACATGGATGACGAGTTCACCTCTCAGATCGTTCCATCCGCTTCCATCGGAGTGCCATTCCTCCTTGTAGCCGATGAGTTCGGATGAGGACCATCCGCTCTTCCCTTCCGCGGCCGCGGAAGCATCATAGTCCAGCCAGACGATCGCCCTATGTATCACGGGATTCTGGGTGACGTCTCTGTTGTAGATGATGACGTTGCCGTACATCCCGAACGTCTCCTTTCCCGTCTGGGATCCTTTGACATAGCTCACGATCTCGGATTTGGACGGGTCTTGGACAACGACTATGTCTCCCGTATCTATTACGCCGATCTCCGAGCGGTAGTTGTCGTGCTGCATGCTCTCGGAAACGACCGAACTGAACGGGAACATGAATCCGCATGTCGCGACCAGACAGCCGTAGCATCCCGCGCAGGCTACGATGACGACGCATACGGTCATCGCGATCTTCTTCGTTTCCCGATCCACGGATGTCCCATAGTGGTACTTCGATATAACACGATGCACTCTATCTTTCTGCGAACGAATTTGCATCTCCCTGTTTCATACGATATAAACCTCAGATGAACGAAGATCCAGCACTATATCGTTCAATGTGCCCTAGTGAGGGGCGCTTCGCTCATCGAGACTTGACGGAATGCCGCGATGAAGCCGTATGATAACGTGCGGAACGCACGAATCGATGGGAACAAGTCTGAAACCAGCAGAATTGGCGTGTTTCGAAGGGCGGATGAACGTCCATTCCATTCTAATGCTAGGTGTGTGTTCATCTAAAGATAAATACACATTATGCGATGATGCACAGGATGGAAAGACCCAGCAACGATGAGTACTTCATGGATATGGCACGGCTTGTCTCCACCAGATCCACCTGCATCAGAAGGAAGGTGGGCGCGGTCATCGTCAAGGACAAGAGGGTTCTTTCCACAGGCTACAACGGTTCTCCTAAGGGGACGCGCCATTGCGAGGAGCTCGGATGCATACGCGTACAGTTGAACGTTCCGTCCGGAACCCGTCATGAGCTGTGCAGAGGCGTCCACGCGGAACAGAACGCCGTGGCGCAGGCCGCCTATTTCGGAGTCAGCGTCAAGGATTCAACTATTTATACGACGACCTTCCCATGCTCTATGTGCGCGAAGATCCTCATAAATGCGGGCATCAAGGAGATCGTCTACGACCAGGGATATATGGACGATCTGTCCCATTCGATCCTCAAGGAGACCGATGTCGTTATAAGGGAGTACCATCCCGCCGGTTCCCTCGCAGATAAGGCTCGAAGCGAATATCCTTTTTAAACTCTTTAAATATAGAACCTGTTATCCCTACATCTTCCCGATGCATTAGCATTAAGTATGGCAAAAAGATACGAGCCACAGGGTCGGGGAGTGTTGAATTTGAGCCGAACTGACATACTTTCGGAAATTAAGAAAGCGGAGGCGGACGCCGACGCCCTGGTCGCACAGGCCGAGGCCGACAAGAAGTCCGCCGTCGCCGAGTCTCGCAGAGACTCTGTGAAGAAGATTCAGGACGCTGAGGCTCAGATGCGCAGCTCTTACGAGTCCGCGATCGCCAAGGAGAAGGAGAAGCTCGGTGCCGAGCGCGAAACCATCCTTGCCAAAGGCAGGGATGAGGCGGCAGGCATCGAGAGGACCGCCGAGGCGAAGATGCAGGAAGCCAAGAACTATCTCAAAGATCAATTCGAGAGGACCCTAAATGTCGCTTCCTGAGTCGATGAGTAGGATTGTGATCGTGGGTGCCAAGACTCACATCGACGAGGTCATCGAGGCCATGTACGATGTGAAGGCCATCCACCTGATCGATCATACCGTCGACGCGGATGAAGGTTTCAATATCGGAGCACCTCGCCCGTACACCTCCAAAGCATCCGAGAGGCTGCTGAAGGTGCGTGCGATGGAGAAGGGGCTTGGTATCGCCAAGAACACCAAGTCCGTTCCCATCTCCGAGGACGAAATCAAGAGCCAGATATCATCTGACAGCGTCGAGCTTGCTGAGGACGAGATAAACGCCGCTCTCGGCAAGAGGAATGATCTCAATCAGAGAATCACCGGACTAAACGCTACGAAGAAGAATCTCGAGCTGCTTTCGAAACTGCCTGTCGACATCGACCTGTACTCCGGATACCGGAGCATATTCTCGATCGTCGGCACCGTTGCCGAGGACCCCACCGATGCTCTCAAGGGCATCGACTGCGAGGTCTTCACCTCTTTCGACAAGAAGGAAGGCAACGTCGTCGCCGTATTCGCCAAGAAGGCGGACAAGGACGCCGTCCAGTCCGCCCTCTCCGATTGCGGCTTCTCCGAGATCCAGGTTCCCGAGGGGACCGGATCCGCCGCCTCCGTTCTCACCAAGACGGATCGCGACATCGAGGCCGCACAGGCCGAGCTGGAGAATGTTTCGAAGGACATCGATGTTCTTCTGGAGAAACACAAGGATTTCCTCATGGCATCCGATGAGGAGCTTTCCATAGAGGTCCAGAAGGGGGACATCCCTCTGAGGATCGCCAACAGCGAGTACACCTTCGTCATCGACGCATGGGTGCCCCAGAACAAGGCCGAGGTCGTCAAGAGCGAGCTCGAGGCCAAGGTCGAGGGCGTCTATGTGGAGATCGAGGAGACCCGCGGAAGGAAGCTCGAGGAATCGGAGAGCGCAGAGGACAGATTCAAGACGCCGCCCACCAAGTTCAACAACGGGGCAATAGTGAAGGAGTTCGAGTATCCGACCAGACTCGTGTCGGTTCCTCGCTATCAGGAGATTGACCCTTCCATCCTGATCGCCATATTCCTTCCCTTGTTCTTCGGATTCATGGTGGGAGATGTGGGATATTCCATCCCGTTCATCATCCTGGGTGCGTACGGCCTCAAGGTCACGCATCACAAGGACTGGCGCGCCATCGCCACCGTTCTGTTCTTCGGCGGCATATGGGCATTCATATTCGGATTCTTCTTCTTCGGAGAATGTCTGGGTATGCACTTCGTAGGAGAAGGTCATCTGGATGTCGAATGGACCTGGGAGAAGTTGTTCACTCAGGTGTTCGGAGTCGAGAATGTTGATCTCGCCTCTGTATTCACGTTCCTGCCCTTCGATGTCGGAGTCGGAAAGCTCCATGAAGTCGGATTCCTTCTCAAGCTGTCCGTGTACGTCGGTATCGTTCACCTCATGATTGGATACCTCTGTGCACTGTACAACAAGACGATCCAGCACGACTTCAAGTACGGATTCAAGGAGAAGGGCGGATGGATCTTCGGATTCCTCGGTCTCGTTCTCGTCTGCTACGCTCTCGCCATGGTTCTCATCTACGGCGACGAGTATGCATTCGGAGATGTCCTGCCGTTCCTCGCGATCGGTGCCGTATTCATCGTTATCGAAGTGATAATGAACATCAAGCACGAGGGTATCCAGGCCGTTCTCGAACTGCCCGGAATCATCGGTAACATCCTTTCCTATACACGTTTGGCCGCGATCGGAATGTCCAAGGCCGGTATGGCTCTGGCATTCAACTACATCGCAATCGAGATGATCGGGCTCGGGCTCGGCGGAGCTGCGGGATTCATCATAGGACTCCTGCTCTTCGCGTTCATGCACCTCATGATCTGGACTCTCGCCATCCTTTCGGCTGGTCTCCACGGACTGAGGCTGCAGTTCGTCGAACTCATGTCCAAATTCTTCGAGGGAGGCGGAATCGAGTACGCTCCTCTCAAGATCAAACGCGAGAAAACCGTTTCAACCAAAGAAAAAGCAACTAAAGAGGTATGAAAATGGCAGAGGGAATTGGAATTGGACTCATCACGATCGGAGCTGGACTTGCTGTTGGACTCACCGGTCTCGGAGCCGGAATGGCCGAGAAGGATGTCGGAGCCGCAGCCGTCGGAGCTATCACCGAGGACCAGTCTCTCTTCGGAAAGGCAATGATCTTCATGGTTCTCCCTGAGACCATCGTCATCTTCGGACTGGTTATCGCTATCCTCGGAATCTTCGTCGCAACTGGTTACATCGAGTGATCGCGCCAAGAGGAATCCTCATGGCACTATCGAATGTAACTCAGGAGATCCTCGCCGATGCGAACGCGAGGGCGGCGGCCATCAAGGCCGAGGCCGACGCGGAGATCGCGAAGATCGCATCCGATGCGGAAGCGAAGATCGCCGAGTTGAAAGACAAAGAGGACAAGAGGCTGAAGGACACAGTCGAGGCTCTCGGTCGCCAGGAGCTCTCCAGCGCCGAGCTCGAGAGCAAGAAGATCGTGCTCGCCAAGAAGAAGGAGATAATGTCCGAGACCTTCGAGAGCCTGCTCTCCGATATGGAGAACGCTCCCGAGGCGGTCAGACTCGAGCAGTACAAGGCCATGGTGAACGCCGCCAAGAGGATCATCGCGAATCCCGTGGCGGTCATGTCCGACAAGGACGGCTTCACCGCCGAGCAGCTCGGGGTATCCTCCGTCGTGAAGGATGCCAGGATCTCCTCCGGAATGATCCTCAGGACCGAGGACGGATCCGTGGAGGTCGACATGCAGTACTCCACCATCCTCTCCTCCATCTGGGACCGCGAGATCAAGGCAGTGTCAGACATCCTTTTCGGGTGAGCCAATGTTCAACCGCAGCGGAAAGGGGAACTACGCGTACACCGTGACCAGGGTGAAGGCCAGGAAGGCCCTTCTCCTGAAGGCAGAGGACTACGACAAGATGCTGCAGATGAGCGTCCCCGAGATCTCCCGCTACATAAGCGAGGCCGGCTATCAGAAGGAGATGGCCGACCTCGCCGGGAAGGTCGAGGGGATCGACCTCGTCGAGTACGCCACCTACGGCAACATGGCGAGGGTGTTCAGCAGCATCCTGCAGGCCTCTGAGGGTGAGCTCTACACGATGGTCTCCGCATATCTCGAGAAGTGGGATATCTGGAACCTGAAGGTTATCCTCCGCGGGAAGTCATTCGGCCTGGGAGCCGACGAGATCAGAGAGGATCTGGTCCCTGCCGGAACCCTCTCATCCGAGGACCTCGACAGGCTCATAGCCATCGAGAGCTCCGAGGACATATTCGCAGCCTACTCCAAGGCCGTCCACATCTCCGCGATACCTGCAGAGGTCGTTTCGGAGTTCGCCGAGACGGGCAATCTGGGAGTCGTCGAGGACTACCTCGACAAGGTCCACTACGCGAGGCTCCTCAGGAGCATAATGCCGACGTCCAGACCCACCAGGATGTTCCAGGAGTACGTGAGGTCCGAGATCGACATCAGGAACATCGAGACCATCCTCAAGCTCAACGTGGAGGGCATCCACGGAGAGGTCGTGATGAAGTACTTCATCGACGGAGGAAAGGAGATCGACGAGAAGCTCGCTCTCCAGCTCGCCAACGAGGAGACCATCGGAGGCATCGCCAACGACATCTCCTCCCTGAAGATCTACGAGTCCATCAAGGAGCTCATGGAGGTCCCGGACCCCAGCGTCAAGGACGTATGCCTGCAGATGAGGAAGTACGAGATCGAGTCGGCGAAGAAGTTCGCCCATCTCTATCCCCTGTCCGTCGTCCCCGTGCTCGACTTCATGATCCACAAGGAGCTGGAGGTCGGCAACATCAGGACCGTGGCCAGAGGCGTGGAGAGCGGTCTCGATACCGAGACTATCAAGGGTCTTCTGGTGATCTGATGGAAATAGCAGTGATCGGCAGCGACGAATTCACGCTCGGCTTCAGACTCGCCGGACTCAGGCGCGTCTTCGTCGCCAACAAAGACAACTACCAGGACAAAATGCTGGAGGCGTTGTCCCAGCCCAACATCGGCATCCTCGCGGTGGACGCGAAGGATCTGGACAACCTCTCGCCTCAGGTCAGGCACAGGGTCATGGATTCGATCCAGCCCGTCATAGTGCCTGTCGGCGGTGATCAGAGCGATCTCCGCGAGAAGGTGAAGAGGGCGATCGGTGTTGACTTATACAAATCAGAGGATGAATAAATGAGCACTGAAGGTGTAATCTACAGGGTCGCCGGACCCGTGGTGACCGCCACCGGCATCTCTCCCAAGATGTACGACGTCGTGCACGTCGGGAAAGAGCAGCTGATGGGCGAGGTCATCAAAATCGTCGGCGATTACTCCATCATCCAGGTCTACGAGGATACCGACGGTATCAAGCCCGGAGAGCCCGTGACGAACACCGGAAGGCCGCTGTCCGTCGAGCTCGGACCCGGACTTCTGACCTCCGTCTACGATGGAATCCAGAGGCCTCTGCCCGTTCTGAGGGAGAGGATGGGGGACTTCATCTACCGCGGAGTCTCCGCGCCCGGATTGGATCACGAGAAGAAATGGGACTTCGTCCCCGTCGCTCAGGTCGGCGCCGAGGTCTCCGCCGGACAGGTCATCGGAACCGTTCAGGAGGGCCCCATAGTCCACAAGATCATGGTCCCTCTCGACATCAAGAAGGGGAAGATCGACTCCATCAAGGCAGGCAGCTACACCATCGACGAGACCGTCGCCGTCATCGACGGAAAGGACGTCTGCATGGTCCAGTACTGGCCCGTCCGTAACCCCAGGCCCGTCGCTGAGAAGTATCAGCCCGACGTGCCCCTGATCACCGGACTCCGCGTCCTGGACACGATGTTCCCTCTCGCCAAGGGAGGAGCAGCCGCCATCCCCGGAGCCTTCGGTACCGGAAAGACCGTCACCCAGCAGTCCCTCGCCAAGTACTCCGATGCCCAGATCGTCGTCTACATCGGATGCGGAGAGCGCGGGAACGAGATGACCGAGGTTCTGACCGAGTTCCCCGAGCTGAAGGACCCGACGACCGGAGAGTCCCTGATGAAGAGGACCGTTCTGATCGCCAACACGTCCAACATGCCCGTCGCCGCTCGTGAGGCATCCGTCTACACCGGGATGACCATCGCCGAGTACTTCCGCGACATGGGATACAACGTCGCTCTCATGGCCGACTCCACCTCCAGGTGGGCCGAGGCTATGCGTGAGATCTCCTCCAGGCTCGAAGAGATGCCCGGAGAAGAGGGATACCCCGCCTACCTGGCCGGACGTCTCTCCGAGTTCTACGAGCGTGCCGCCCGCGCCAAGGTCCTCTGCGGCGAGGACGGATCCGTCTCCGTCATCGGAGCCGTCTCTCCTCCCGGAGGAGACCTGTCCGAGCCCGTCACCCAGAACACCCTCCGTATCGTCCGTGTCTTCTGGGCGCTGGACACCAAGCTGAGGGAGAGGAGGCACTTCCCCACCATCAACTGGCTGACATCGTACACCATGTACGACAGGCAGCTCCTCGACTGGTACAAGGCCAACGTCGGAGAGGACTTCCCCGAGCTCAGGAAATGGGCCATGAAGACCCTCCAGAAGGAGGCCGAGCTGCAGGAGGTCGTGCAGATGGTCGGTTCCGACTCCCTGCCCGACGAGCAGAAGATCACTCTCGAGGTCGCCAAGATGATCCGTGAGATCTTCCTCCAGCAGAACGCGTACGACCCGGTGGACTGCTACAGCCCGCTGGAGAGGCAGCACGTCATGCTGTCCCTCATCAAGAAGTACTCCGACCTGGCCGACAAGGCCCTCGCTGCCGGAGTGCAGGTCGACAAGATCGCGTACCTCCCTGTGAGGTCCAAGTTCAACCAGGCCAAGTACGAGCAGGACATCGACGCCCTGCTGAAGCAGGTCGGAGAGGACATGGAGAAGCAGTTCGCGGAACTGGGAGCGTGATTCAATGGCAGAGATTTCCAAAGAGTACAAGACGATCTCCCAGATCGCCGGACCTCTGGTGTACGTCAAGAACACCGAGCCCGTCGGATACAAGGAGATGGTCAACATCAGGCTCTCGGACGGAACGATGAGGAGGGGACAGGTCCTCGACTCGTCCAACGACATCGTCGTCGTCCAGGTCTTCGAGGGAACCACCGGTATCGACAGGGACGCGTCCGTGCGCTTCCTCGGCGAGACCATGAAGATGCCCGTTTCCAGGGATATGCTCGGAAGGGTCCTTTCCGGATCCGGAGAGCCTCTGGACGGCGGTGCGAGGATCGTGCCCGAGAAGGAGCTCGACATCGGAGGAGCGGCCATCAACCCTTGGGCCAGAGACTCTCCGTCCGATTTCATCCAGACCGGTATCTCCACCATCGATGGAATGAACACCCTGGTCAGGGGTCAGAAGCTGCCTATCTTCTCGCAGTCGGGTCTTCCCCACAACGAGATGGCTCTTCAGATCGCCAGGCAGGCCAAGGTCCGCGGAGAGAACGAGGAGTTCGCCGTCGTGTTCATCGCCATGGGTATCACCAACGAAGAGAAGCAGATGTTCATGAAGGAGTTCGAGAGGACCGGCGCTCTGAAGAACGCCGTGGTCTTCCTGAACCTCGCCGACGATCCCGCTGTCGAGCGTACCCTGACCCCCCGTCTCGGTCTCACGACCGCGGAGTACATGGCGTTCGACCTGGGCATGCAGGTGCTGGTCATCATGACCGATGTCACCAACTACTGCGAGGCGCTCCGTCAGATCGGAGCGGCCCGTGAGGAGGTGCCCGGAAGGCGCGGATACCCCGGATACATGTACACCGATCTCGCTCAGCTCTACGAGCGTGCCGGAAGGATCAAGGGCAAGAAGGGTTCCATCACCCAGATTCCCATCCTGACCATGCCCGGCGGAGATATCACCCACCCGATCCCCGACCTGTCCGGATACATCACCGAGGGACAGATCGTTCTGTCGATGGAGCTCCACAGGAACGGAATCTATCCCCCTGTCAACGTCTCCTCATCCCTGTCCAGGCTGATGGGAGGCGGAACCGGTAAGGGCAAGACCCGTGAGGACCACAAGAACGTGTCCGATCAGCTCTACGCGTCCTACGCCGAGGGTAAGGATCTCCGCGGTCTCGTGGCCATCGTCGGAAAGGACTCGCTGTCCGCCAAGGACAGGAAGCTCCTGGACTTCGCCGACCTGTTCGAGGACCGCATCGTCCGCCAGGGAATCGATGAGGACCGTTCGATCGAGGAGACCCTCGACATCGGATGGGAGATCTTCACCGAGCTCGACCTCGACCAGCTGACCAGGATCAAGAGCGAGTACATCGAGAAGTACCTGCCCAAGAAGTGATCTCATGGCAGCTCACGATGTCACTCCCAACCGCTCCGTCCTTTTGGACCTGAAGAAGAGGATCAAGCTCTCCCAGGGAGGGTACAAGATCCTCAAGATGAAGAGGGACGGCCTCATCATCGAGTTCTTCGAGGTCCTCGAGAAGGCAAGGAAGATGCGTGAGGGCGTCTCCTCCGACTATCAGTCGGCCATGGAGAAGATCACCATCGCCAGAGCGGTCGAGGGAGAGATCGCCGTGAAGAGCGCGGCGTACGCCCTGAAGGCAGACCCGCAGGTGAAGCTCGGAAGCAAGAGCATCATGGGAATGATGGTTCCCAAGGTGGAGGCAGAGCAGATCCACACCAAGATGACCGAGAAGGGTTACGGTGTGATCTCGACCTCCGCCTACATCGAGGATGCCGCGGTCGCGTTCGAGAAGCTTCTCGACACGCTCGTCCGCGCAGCCGAGGTCGAGACGACCATGAAGAAGCTGCTCGATGAGATCGAGAAGACCAAGAGGCGTGTCAACGCTCTGGAGTTCAAGATCATCCCCGAGCTTAAGGAGTCGGAGAGGTTCGTCAAGTTCCGTCTCGAAGAGATGGACCGTGAGAACACCACCCGTCTCAAACACCTGAAGAAGAAAGGGGCTGTAGAGGAGTGAAGTCGATACAGGAGCGCATCTCCGAGATCCAGCAGGATCCGGTCAAGCTGAAGA
>DATC01000096.1 GCA_002504495.1 Methanomassiliicoccaceae archaeon UBA537 | reverse complement strand
TGGCCTTGGTCCCGGCCTCGATACCGAGGTCCCTGAACGACTTGTTCCAGAGCTCTCCGAACTTGGTGACCCCTGTTCCTATGATTGCTACGTCCCTCATCTTCAGTCCCCCATCGCGATCTTGCCCTTGAACTTGGCATAGGTGCCGTAGTCCAGGCAGATGGTGTTCTGCATTATGGTCTCCAGAACAGGCGCGTTGCCCCTCTGGTAGTCGTTGATCGCATCTGTAACGGTGATGTCGAACGCGTCGCTTCCAGCACCGGATCCGTAGGATGTGACGAAGATCCTGTCTCCGGCCTTCGCGTGGTCGAGCACGTTGGCCAGACCGAGAGGCACTGCGCCGCTGTAGGTGTTGCCGATCTCCGGGGTCAGGAGCCCGTACTGGATCTGCTCGGGGGTGAATCCGAGCTGCTTGGCGACCCTGGTCGGGAACTTCCCGTTGGGCTGGTGGAAGACCGCGTAGTCGTAGTCCTCCGGCTTGGTGCCCATGGCGTCCAGCATCATCTTGGCAGCGCTGGTGATGTGCCTGAAGTACGCGGGCTCTCCGGTGAACCTGCCTCCGTGGAGCGGATAGGGCTGCCCCTCCCTCCTCCAGAAGTCGGGGGTGTCGGTGGTGAACGAGAGGGTCTTGTTGATCCTGGCGATGACGTTCTCGCTTCCGATCAGGTAGGCCGCGCCTCCGGCGGATGCGGAGTACTCGAGGGCATCTCCGGGAGCTCCCTGGGAGGTGTCCGCTCCAATCGCGACGCCGTACCTCACCATTCCCGATCCGACGAGTCCCATGCAAGCCTGGATGCCGGCGGTTCCCGCCTTGCAGGCGAACTCCATGTCCGCCGCGGTCATCGCAGGGGTGGCCTCCAGGGCCTCGGCCACGATGGTGGCGGTGGGCTTGACGGCGTAGGGGTGGGATTCGGATCCGACATATACGGCGCCGATGTCCTTGGGGTCCACTCCGGGAACGCGGGCCATCATGTGCCTCGCGGCCTCCGTGGCGATGGTGACGACGTCCTCGTCGGGCGAGGGCACCGATTTCTGGTTTATCATCAGGCCCTTCCCCATGGCCTTGCCGTCCACTCCCCAGATCCTCCCGATCTCCTCGGGCTTGATCCTGTATCTCGGCACGTACGCGCCGTAGCTCACGATTCCGACTTCCATCATATCCCTTCCTTGAGCGCTTCGATCCTCTCGACGCACTGCTCCACCGTCAGATCGGTCACGACCAGGGGGATCCCCTCCAGCCTCGCCAGCTTGATGGCGAGCGGATCGGTCATCTCCGGCTGGATGTACACGACCATCGCAGGAGTCAGCGAATGGGCACGGACGGCGACCATCGGCGACCTGCCGTAGTGGACGTTGGTGAAGATCAGCGCGCGTTCGGTGTTCGAGCCGTATATCTTGAGATAGTCTCTGGAGCCGAGGCTCAGTATGGCCTTGATGGAGTCGACCGCGGTGTAGCCGAACAAGGACTTGCACAGCATCCTGTCGGGATTCAGATTGCGGCCTTCTATCGCCTCTATGAACGCATCCGCCGGCACTCCGCCGGGGAACTCGTCCATCGAGATGATGCAATCCACCTTGTACTCCGGATTGTACCTCGAGATAACGGGCGAACCGTTCCGGATGTCGAGTTCTATGAACGCATCGACCATCTTCCGCACGACGTTGACTCCGGGAGACCTGCGCCTGCCGGACTCGTAGTCGCTCACGACGGAGTGGGAGACGCCCATGGCCTCCGCCAGCTGGTGCTGCGAGAGCCCGAACTCCTCCCTCCATCTGCGGATGGTCTTGCCGGGATCGGGCGAGAGGGCTATCTCTCCCGCGATCCTCTGCTTGAACTCGTCCATCATCGGACCTGCCTATGGGAGGTCCGTATATAACCGTGACGTAGGATGCCTACGTCGATCGACGAATCGGTTCTTCTTCAGCCCGTTCTCCAGGGCCTCGGCCACAGTGCGGAGGACCTTGAGCCTGCCGTACTTCTTATCTTCCGATTCCACGACGGTCCACGGAGCCCAGGGGGTGCTGGTGGCGGAGATCATCCTGTCGACATGCTCCTCGTAGATGCTCCACTTCTCCCTGTTCCTCCAGTCCTCGTCGGTTATCTTCCAGCGTTTGACCGGATCCTCCTGGCGGGCCTCGAAGCGCCTGAGCTGCTCCTCCGGGCTTATCTCCATCCAGAGCTTGACGACTATTCCGCCGGATTCGACGATCTGCCTCTCGAACACGTTGATCTCGCGGGCGGAACGGGAGTATTCGTCGTCGGTGCAGAGTCCCTCGATGGGCTCCACCATCATCCTCCCGTACCAGGAACGGTCGTAGATCGTTATGCGACCCTGCTTCGGAACGCTGTACGCGAACCTCCACAGATAGGTGTGGAGCCTCTCCTCCCCTGTCGGGGCGGCGACCGGCCTTACGTAGTAGCCGCGGGGATTCAGGGCGCGGGTGAGGCGCTTGATGCTCCCTCCCTTGCCGGCGGCGTCCCATCCCTCGAAGACTACCACCAGGGATCTTCCTGACGATGCCAGCCTGGCCTGGGCGTCCGCGATGCGCCTGGAGAGCGATACGAGCTCCGCCTTGTAGTCGTCGGCCTTCAGAGACAGGTCCGCGTCTGCCCTGGGATTGCGGTACGGAAGGACCATGTCCTCCCGTTGGAGAGGAATCGGACGATCGAACGCGTCCGTGACCCTGGAGATGAACGTCCCCACGACGTCCTCCATGGTCTGACGGAGCTCGTCGACGCGGATCGTGTTCCACGGAGCCTCGGGGGTGCTCGTAGATTTCAGCAGAGGCAGCACGACCTTGTCCTTCCACTTCTTGGAGTCTATATGATCGTCGGTGAGTATCGTGCTCTTGGGCAGCTTCTTCGACTGGAACAGCTCCCCGAGCCTCTCCAGGGAATCGTCGTCGATGTCCAGATAGAACTTGACCAGGACCACTCCGCATGCGGTGAAGTACCTCTCCATCTCCAGAACCGTGCCGGTCCGGACAACGAGGTCCTTTCCTTCGCCGGACGCTTCGACGAGATCCGTGAACCAGGAGCGGTCGTAGATTCCGATGACCCCCTTCGCTGGCTCGCGGGAGATGTACCTCAGCCGTTCCCTCGGGCATGCCATGCTCTCCGGGGAGAAATGCGTGTAGAGGATTCCGCGCGGTTCGAGAAGATTCATGAACTCGTTGACGACACGGCCTAGGACGCGTCCCGAACGGCCTTCGAACACCGCTATGACCTGTCTCTTCTCATCGACGATCCTGCGCTGCAAAGCAGTGAGGCGCTTCGCCGAATCGTCCGACACCACGGAAGCCATGCGCGTCGCAGAACGGCATACGACTTCATGGTTTCGATGCCGTCGCACGAACGGGACGGCCGATATCTCTTATAGTATGGACGAGAAGGGGAGTCCCGGAGAGTGCAACCTCTCCAGGACGAACTTAGATGCCCGACGAAAAGTCATCTAAGATCGGGAGGATAAAAATCCTCGAGGCCTTGCTGGATGCGATCCGCATCCTGGCGAAGGTCTTCGACCTGCTGTAAGGCAGATCGGAGCTTGGCCCGGCTTGGGGCCTGCCCGGGTTGTTGACGCGACCCGGGTATTCTCGTCCTCCTTCTCCCTCGGTTCCAGGTATGTGTCGAGCATATATAACGGCCTTGCCGCGTCCCGCACCATCGCCGCGCATGCATGCCTGATCCGAAGGATCGATGAAGGAGCGAAACCGCCCGGTCGCCGATCCCATGCACGTCGGACTCGTCACAGCGATCGCTCCGCCTTCTCCACCGTGTTCCCGTCCAGACTGTACGATATCTTCTGATCCCAATGCTGACGGATCACGATGTGGGCCGTCAGATCGCTGTTGTTGTAGACTATCGACCACTGGGTGTTGCTGGTGGGATCGTCCGGATTCGGATCCTGGGCGGTTCCGACAAGGGCCTTCCATGCCGTATCCTCGGTGTACTCCGTCTCGCTCTCGAGTATCCCCATGACGGTGTTGTAGCGCTCCTTCCCGTGGCCGTAGTGCCCGTTCTTCTGATCGGGAAGGACCTTGTCCGCGTACATCACGAAGAAGTTGGTCACGGCATCGGTCTTCGTCACTGTCATCTCGCGGGTCGGACTGTCGCAGTCGTATTCCACGACGCGGCCGTCGCCGGTCGAATCTGTGATATAGAAGTGGTAGTCGCGCCCGTTGGCGGCGAACATGTCGTATCCGGCGAGCAGCTCGACGGCCTCCTCGGTGGATGCCGCCCGGTCGAGGACCAGCCTGATCGCCAGCGAAGTGAAGATCTTGTCCTTTCCGGAATCCTGGTCCGTGGGCTCGCTGTCCAGCGTCAGAACGGCGATGGATACGCCCTTCTCGTTCATGCCGTCGAGGCAGATGAAGGGAGCGGTGAGGCACGCCATCTTCTCCTTGAACGAGGATGGATGGTTCGTCGAGATGTTGTCCAACGCCGCGAAGGCCACCGACCTGTATCCCCCTTCGGGGCTGCAGTAGACCAGCATCGCGGAGGTGTCCAGCTTGAAGTCGTAGTTGCGGCCCATCATCGTCCCGGCGCCGGTATCCTTCATGGTGAACGCGGTGCAGCCGAAGCTGGGGACGTCCACATGGACGGGGAAGATCGGAATGGCCTCCTTCACTATGGCGTCTATCATCGACTGGTCGTCGGTGATACCGCGGGCTATGATCCCGTCGAGATCGTATCCGTACTTCACATCCATCCTGTATATGCTGTAGCCGTCGTCGAACGTCTGCACCTCTTCTATCGTGGACATCGTCTGAAGGCGGGAATGGTAGATCCCGAGGAACGCCGCCGCGAGGACGATGACGACCAACCCGCAGACGATGGCAACGCGCTTCACTGTCTTGTTCATCGTTGGACCGTCCTATGTATCGCATTGGACTCGGGTTGATGCAATATAATACTGCCGAGAAGACCCGCGCTCTCTGAGAACGCGGCTCCGAAGACCGTTCTCCTTCAATGTCATCAAATACGGCAGACCTCATGGTTTCATCATGGGTTCCTCCAGAGTCGCCGCGGCCTCGATGGCTGTCGCCGTCGTCATAATATGCCTCGCATTCGCATGGACCCCCTTCGCCCCTTGCGACGACGGTTCATCCGAAGGAGATGACGCCCTGAACGGCATATCCGGCGACTGGCTGAGGATGTACACCTATCCGTCCAACCCGCCCATGGGACCGAAGTTCTCCGACATCCTCAGCATAACCGTGTCGGGAGACAGGCTGGATTTCGAGACCGACGAGGGATGGAGGTCCTCCGCGGTCATGGTGTCCGACAGGGAGGCCGTCCCGATCGACGAACACAACATGCAGATCTATCTGGAGGATGACGTCCTGTACTGCATAGAGGTCCACACCGGAGGGCCCAAGGAGATGTCCTACATCTGCTACGGCGCGTACACCAGAGGCGGATCGGTCATAGGAGACAGGATCCCTNNGTGGCCGGCTCCAGATTCCAGGGGACCGTCACCTCGATCGATGACGAGGACCGGACCGTCGCCTCCGAAGGCACGATCTTCATAGATTCCGTCGAGGATCACATGGCATCCGTCATAGCCACGGTGGGGCTCGGGGCGCTGGAGCTGACCGGATTCGTGAAGACGTTCGAAGATCGCATCGTGATGGTCTGCGTGTCCGTCGACGAGTACACCGACTTCATCGCATCCATGGTGATCGATGATGGGGGATGCCTCGTATCGTCCGTCGGCGACGCCCCGTGGTCCTTCGTGTCCGAGGGAGCATCCATGCCCATGGAGCTGCCCGACAGGATCGTCATCGAGTACCGCTCCGTGCCGGATCTGTCCGCGACCCTGGAGATAGTCGGCTCCGATGGCGCGTACTGGACGGAGCTGCTCGGCCACGAGGCGTGCCTCGGGTTCATATGGACATGCGATTCGGCCATGCTGTTCTGCAAGACCGATCTCGGAGACGCGATATACGTGGACTCGGGGGACGGAAAGACGTTCCATACCCTGGGCGACGAGCGATGATGCGTGCGATCCCCGGAAACGATTATCCCGAAGTCGCCGATGCCTGCCGCATGTCTTCCGAACCGTCCGTGGACGCGATCAGATCCGTGATGAGGGAATCGGGCAGGAGGGTGCGCGAGGCGCACGGATTCTCAATCAGCCTCAAAGGCGGAGTGGAGAACATAGTGACCTCCGCCGATATAGAGAACGAGAGGTTCCTCAAGGAGGAGCTCGGATCGCTCGTCCCGGGATCGGCGTTCATAGGCGAGGAGGGAGACGAGGCGTCGCTCTCCGATTCCGAATGGGCATGGATCGTCGACCCCATAGACGGCACCGCCAACTTCTCCCGCGGCATTCCCATGTGCGCAGTGTCCGCGGCCCTGTTCAGGAACTCGCGCCCATGGGCGGGATTCGTGATCAATCCGTTCACCGACACCCTGTACGAGGCCGTTCTGGGCCGCGGCGCGTTCAAGGACGGCAGACCGATCCGCGTCTCCGAGAGAGGATTCGACGAGGCCCTCCTGAGCACCGCGTACTGCTGCTACCGCAAGGAGCTGGCGATGCCCTGCTTCGAGGTCAGCGAGAGGCTGTATCCGCGCATCAACGACATCCGGAGGATCGGCACCGCAGCACTGGAGCTGTCGCTCATGGCCGAAGGAGCCGGCGAGCTGTACTTCGAGATCAGGCTGTCGCCGTGGGACCATGCGGCCGCCCTGACGATCCTGAAGGAGGCGGAAGGATGCTACACCGGGATCGGAGGCGACGTCTCGTTCGAAGGGCCGAGCCCCGTCCTGGCCGCCAACTCCGAGGAGAACCTGAAGCTCCTGTCCGATGTCGTCGACGACGTGTTCGACGGCAGGGTCCCGTACCGACGGGGTCCGGAAGGCGATCGACGAAGCGGAACGCGAGGGCGCCCAGCAGCACCCCGATCGCGGCGCCCGCGAGGACGTCCGTCGGCCAATGGACGAAGAGGTACAGCCTCGAATACGCGATGACGGCCGCCAGGACGAGCGCCGCGGAGCCGAGCCTCCTGTCGCGGAGCATCATGCAGGTCGCCGCGGCGAACGAATAGGCCGAATGACCGGACGGGAACGAGAACGACGTCGGAGCCTCTATCAGAAGATGGAAGTCGCAGACCTCGAACGGCCTCTCGCGCCCCACCAGCGGCTTGATGAGGACGTCCACGACGAGAAGGACGAGGACCAAGGCCAGCAGCACCGATGCACCCGTCCTCCTCGATCCCTTCGACAGCACCAGCAGCGCGGCGATGAGCACCCAGCAGGCGGCATGGGACGATATCAGCGCGATCAGCTCCATGGGAGCGTCCATCCAAGGGGAGGCCCCCTGTATCCACATCAGGATATCCGTCTCGCTCATGCCCGCAATCCTCCGTCGGACGCCCCATCGGTTCCGCACCTCTTATCTATAACGCGCGATTAGCCGCATGCAGGAGACCGGACCTCATGTCGGGAATCGGAGATTGCAGGAAGACCATCGCCACGGAGGAAGGCGACATCACCGTCTTCAGCCTCAGAGAACTGGAGAAGAAGGGAGTAATCAAGGACCTCTCCAAGATGCCCTACTCCATCAAGATAATCGTCGAGAACATGCTGCGCCGCAGGGACGGGGAGATCGTCACCGACGACGACGTCGTCACGGCCGCGAGCTGGAGCCCCGCGGGCAACGACGGCGGGGACATCCCCTGGATGCCCGCCAGGGTGCTGCTCCAGGACCTCACCGGAGGCGCCGCTGTCGCCGACCTCGCATCGATGCGCGAGGCCGTGGCCGCCATGGGGAAGGACCCTGAGATCATCAACCCCCTGCTCCCGGTGGACCTGGTCATCGACCACTCCCTCATCACGGACTACGCCGGAAGGGACGATGCCCAGGAGCTCAACGAGCAGCTCGACTTCCAGAGGAACAGCGAGAGGTACGCCCTGTTCAAGTGGGCCCAGAAGTCCCTCCGCAACTTCCGCGCGGTGCCTTCCGGACAGGGGATATGCCACCAGGTCAACCTGGAGTTCCTCTCTCCTCTCGTCCACGTCGTCGAGAAGGACGGAGAGACCATCGCATACCCCGACTCGTGCTTCGGCACCGACTCTCACACCACTCAGATCGACGGCCTCGGAGTCGCCGGATGGGGGGTCGGAGGGATCGAGGCGGAGGCCGCCATGGTCGGACAGCCCAGCTACATGCCCCTTCCGGACGTCATCGGATTCAGGCTCTCGGGAGAGCTCAGGGAGGGCGTCAACGCGACCGACCTCGTCCTCACCGTCGTCAGCATGCTCAGGAAGAAGGGAGTCGTCGGCAAGTTCGTCGAGTTCTTCGGACCCGGATACACGAGCCTGTCACTGCCCGACAGGTCTACCCTCGCCAACATGGCGCCGGAGTACGGCGCGACCATGGGATACTGCCCCGTGGACGACCGCACCATGGAGTACCTCCGCCTCACCGGGCGCGACGAGAAGCACATCGACGCCGTTGAGAAGTACATGAAGGAGCAGACCATGTGGTACGGCTCCGAGCCCGAGTACACCGATACCCTGGAGCTGGACCTCTCCACCGTCGAGCCCTGCCTCGCCGGATACAAGCGCCCCCAGGACCTCATCCCCATGAGGGAGATGAGAGGGAGCTTCGATGCCGCCCTCGAAGCCCTCGGCGTGAAGAAGAAGAGGAAACCCGTCGGAGGGATGATCGGAGACGGATCCCTGGTCATAGCATCCATCACCTCGTGCACCAACACGGCCAACCCCTCCGTCATGGTCGCCGCCGGACTCGTGGCCAAGAAGGCCTACGACATGGGCCTCAGGCCCAAGGAGTGGGTCAAGACGTCCCTGTCCCCGGGATCCAAGGCCGTCACCCAGTACCTCCAGAACTCCGGTCTGCTGATCTACCTGCAGAAGATGGGATTCCAGGTCTGCGGCTACGGATGCATGACCTGCATCGGCAACAGCGGACCCCTCTCCGACGAGGTGTCCAACGCGATAAAGGCGAACGACCTCGTCGTTGCCGCGGTAGCCAGCAGCAACAGGAACTTCGAGGGCAGGATCCACCCCCTCGTCAAGGCCAACTACCTCGCATCCCCTCCCCTCGTGGTCGCATACTCCCTCGCCGGAAGGGTCGACATCGACCTGGACAAGGAGCCGATCGCCCAGGTGGACGGCAAGGACGTCTACCTGAAGGACATCTGGCCCGAGGACTGGGAGGTCCAGAAGCTCATCGACGAGTACGTCACCCACTCCGTGTACGTGTCGAAGTACAAGGACATCTTCAAGGGCTCCGCCAGATGGGACGCCGTCCCCGCCGAGGAGTCGCCTCTGTTCCATTGGGACCCCGAATCCACGTACATCCGCAACCCTCCGTTCTTCGACGACATCATGGAGGAGCCCTGCATCAGGAGCATCGAGGGGGCGAGGGTCCTCGCGAAGCTCGGAGACTCGATCACCACCGACCACATCTCGCCCGCCGGATCCTTCGGAAAGGACACGGATGCGGGAAGGTACCTCGTCGCCCGCGGCGTGAAGCCGGAGGACTTCAACTCCTACGGATCACGCAGGGCCAACCACGAGGTCATGGTCAGAGGGACGTTCGCCAACGTCCGTCTCAGGAACCTCCTGGTCCCCGGAAGCGAGGGGAGCTGCTCCGTCTACCAGCCCGACGGCACCGTCGACACGATATTCGAGACCTCCAGGAGATACGACGAGGACATGACCCCTCTGATCGTCCTCGCAGGCAAGGAGTACGGCACCGGAAGCTCCAGGGACTGGGCCGCGAAGGGACCCCTCCTCCTGGGAGTCAGGGCGGTCATCGCGGAGTCCTTCGAGAGGATCCACAGGTCCAACCTGGTCGGCATGGGCATCGTCCCGCTCCAATACCTCCCCGGACAGAACGCGGAGTCCCTCGGACTCAACGGAAGGGAGACCTTCGACATCGACCTGGAGGACCTGGAGCCCGGATGCACCGTCAGGGTCACGGCGTACAGGGACGGGCAGAAGCTCGAGTTCGACACGCTCTGCCGTGTGGACGTGCCTCCCGAGGTGGACTACATCGCCAACGGCGGCATCCTGCAGTACGTCCTGAGAAGGATGGCCTGAACATCCTCCCGCCCTCCGGGGCGGGGCCTTTTCCCATGTCTCAGTTCGCATACCGGGAGCTGGAGGACGCCCTCGTCGAGTCCGTGAGGAGACGCACGGAGGGCAGGAGGGTGGCCGTCGCATGCTCAGGCGGACTGGACTCGGGCCTGATATCAGCGATAGCCGTGCGCTACGCGGAATCCGTGCATCTGTACACCTGCGGGACGTCCAACGCCTTCGATGTCGCCATGGGCAGGGACCTGGGGGATATGCTGGACATCCCGTGGACCCGCGCTCCGATCTCCAAGGGGAGCATAGAGCACGCGATCGGGGAGCTCATCAAGGCGACCGGCGTATCCGATCCGTTCACGATATCGTACGAGATGCCGCTGTTCGCCGTGTGCTCGGTCGCGGAGGAGGACGTGGTGCTATCCGGCCAGGGGTCCGACGAGTACCTCTACGGATGCGCCAAGTTCGTGGGACAGGATCCGGACGCGCTGCGCATGCTGAAGGACGAGGGGATCGCCAGGCTCATGGAGGTGTCCATCCCGTGCGAGAGGGCGATCGCCGCCCATCGCGGGAAGACGATGGAGTACCCGTACATCGACGGCTCCGTCATCGATGCCATCGAGGCCCTGGACGCGGACGACGTCGTCCCGAAGGACATGGCCTCGAGGAAGAACGTCCTCAGGGAGGTCGCCAGGCACCTGGGATTCCCGGAGATAGCCGAACGCAGGAAGAAGGCGTCGCAGTACGGATCCGGCGCGACGGACCTGATCAGGGGAGTCGCGAAGGAGAAGGGGATGCGCTACAACGAGTTCATCGCATCCGTGTACGATTCCGTGACGACATCGAGGATCCCTTCCAGCGGAAGAGGATCCGTCATCGACGCGAGGGTGGAATCGGTCCTCAAGGCCGAGGCGGAGAGGATCATCGCCCAATGCGGGAGCGATCCGTCGCAGGTCATCGCAGACCTGTACCGCAGGATCGTCGATGACGGGGACCTCCGGTCCCTGAAGCGATCGCGCCGATCGGTCGTCTTCCTGCCGGGATTCCAACACTTCGATGATCCGAAGACATGCCGCCTTGAGTTCAGGAACTTTCTCTGTGATGGTCATCCATTGCTTCTCTGGAACGACATTGTGATATTGGTGTGCCATCATGTCACGCATGCCGGCAATCTTGCCCCAAGTCACCTCATCGAACTCATTCCTGAGCTCCGATGAGAGTCTTTTGACAAGCTCTCCGATTTGTAGAATAGAGAAAGCAGTCGAAGTCTGATACACCTTGCTATCTATGAAGTCCTCTTCATCCGAACCGAACATCTCGACGGCTTCGTTCACGATATCGCAGTACCTCACGATATCTCTCAGGATCTCGATGTCATGCCTCATAGACGAGTCTCCTGTCCCTGAGAACCTCCCTGCTGAAATTGTCGCGAAGAGATTCTTGGCATACTAGATCTATCTCGACACCGAGAGCATCCCTCAGCTCGGCGAAGAACCCACCAAGCTCGAAGAGGTCGCAATCATCGGACGTTACAACACAGAAATCGTAATCACTGTCCTTGCGATTATCGCCACGAGCCCTGGAACCGAAAAGGTACACCTGTTTCATCTTATAGGATTCGGCAATAGGCGCCACGATCCCGCAGAGCTCCTCGAACGTGTACTCCTTTACCTCATTCACAGATGTAGATGACATCTGCGCTATATAAGCAAACAGAACATTGTGAGCCAGACATCAGAAAACATACGCGATCAGTGGTTCCGTATTCCATCCTGACTTCGACACTTGCTCCCTATAAGCGCGCACATGCACCCGCGATCGGTCGAGAGAAGAAGTGGAAAGTGCGGAAATCCGAAGCAGGGCAGAGTCTCGATTGCAGAAGAGTGCGAAGAGTGAAAAGCGCCGTCCTGCATGAGTTGCTATGACCAAAACTCAAATCGCAGCGACGGCAATCGACGAGAATCCCAACGACAATAAAT
>DATC01000054.1:3813-4432 GCA_002504495.1 Methanomassiliicoccaceae archaeon UBA537 | reverse complement strand
GGCCGTCCCGCATATCACGCACAGCGCCGACGGAAGGGAGCGCGCTCCTCTCCTCTCCATCGCGTCCCTGAACTCCAAGAGGTTCGATGCCGCCTCATCCACCTTGTTGGCACCGAGCTCGATCTCGAACGCCCCCCATCTGCCGTCCTCGGTCTCGACGATCGCATCCGCCTCCATGCCCTTCTCGTCGCGGTAATGGAACAATCTCGCTCCGATGGCTCTCGCATAGATCTGCAGATCGCGCTCGCAGAGGGACTCGAACATGCATCCCATGGTCGGAAGGTCTTCCGTCAGCCTCTCCTTCCCGACTCCCAGGAGGGCGACGGCCAGGGAGGGGTCCGCGAGGTGCCTCTTCACCGCCTTCCCCACGCGGACGCTCGACTTGAGATTGGGATCGAATGCGGGCTGGTCCTCCAGGAGGAAGAGGCGGTCCAGGACGTCGATGTAGTCGGTCACCGTGTTGATCGAGAGGGCGCGGCGTTCCGCGGCCTCATCCGGATCCGAGACCCCGGTATCCCTCCGTATCCCGGACATGGAAGCGGGGGTGCATTCGTTCCTCGCAAGGGACCTCAGCACCATCCTGAAGGACGATTCCTTCCTGCGGACGTCGTCGAGGCCG
>DATC01000054.1:0-3807 GCA_002504495.1 Methanomassiliicoccaceae archaeon UBA537 | reverse complement strand
GGCCGCATGCGTCCTCCACGATGGTTACCAGATAGCCCTTGACGGCGACGGCGCAGTCCTCGGGCGGAAGCGACAGGTTCCCGGGCCATCCTCCGCGGACGATCAGCTCGGCCAATCTCTCCAGCAAGGCCCCTCCGTGCACGATCCCGATATCCTCTCCGTCCATGATCGATCTCAGGGAGATCGAGCCCGTGGAGTCCCCCGATTCCAGAAGAGACATCGTGCGCATGCGGAGGCGTCTGATGCGCCCGGTCCCGCTGTGGACGGGAGCAGACCCTTTCCTCACGGGAGTCGAAGAGCCCGTCAGCACGAAGCGCCCCTTGGACGTCCCGGCGTCGACCTCGGACCTGACGGCGTCCCATATCCTGGGAACCTCCTGCCATTCGTCGATCATGTGCGGCGGCTCGCCGTCCAATGCGATCCTGATATCGGCATCCGCCAGATCCCTGTTGCTCACGCCGTACCTGTTGACTCCGCCCATCATGAACGCGCTTTCGGATGCGTTGAGCCCCACCCAGGTCTTCCCGCAGTACTTCGGTCCGACTATGCAGACGGCACCGAACGCGCGGAGCGATGCGGAGACGTCCTTCTCCACCAGTCTGGGCACATAGCCGTCCGGAGTCAGCGTCATGAGGGCTGGATGATACGGGTCGTTCATATAGCTTATCGATTTTGATATGTTTACTACGATATTTCTGATAGATTTACGATGCAATTTTCGAATGATCCGCGACGGAGATCCCAGGTGCGTATCGGCAGTGGTGAAAGTTCTCCCCTGCAGGGTAGAGCTTTCACTACCCTCAGGGGAGAACTTTCCCTACCCTATAGGGTAGAGCTTTCACCACGGTTCATAGACTCGACCGAGAGCGAAGCCATGTGCGAAAGGGACCTCCGGATCTATGCATCGTCGATCGGGGGCAGGCTGTTCCATTACAGGGACGGGAAGGAAAGGGGGATCGATGCGGTCGTGGAGCTCCCGGACGGCCGCTGGGGCGCCTTCGAGATGAAGCTGACCGCGGAGCGCACGGACGAGGCTGCGGAGAATCTCCTGAGGATCGCGGAGATGATCGCGAACGATCCGAACGGCAGGAGCCCCGAGTTCCTCTGCGTGATATGCGGGACGGAGTCCTTCGCGTACCGCCGCGAGGACGGCGTGTACGTCGTCCCGATACGCTCCCTCGGGCCGTAATCGTGGTGGAACCGCTTGAAACAATCGATTTGGACGCTGTATTTTCCATTTTATGGAAATATCTATATCGAAACGCCGCATTCATTTCATCATGCTTCTGGACTTCACCGTATCGAACTTCGGTCCGTTCAAGGAGGAGGCCGTCCTCAGCATGCAGGGCACCCGTCTCAAGGCCCTGCCGGACAACGTTCTGGATGTGGAGCAGGTGAGGAACGGGCTCCTCTCGTCGGCCCTTGTCTTCGGAGCCAACGCCTCCGGGAAGACGTACCTGTTCAAGGCCCTGAAGGCCCTGAAGCTCATGGTGTCCGACGCGTTCGAGGAGGGATTCAGATATCCTTGGTACGAGCCGTTCAGGAACATGAGGGAATGCCTCTCGGCGCCCTGCCGCCTCGGGATCCGCCTGATCGTGGACGACGTCCTCTACGAGTACTCGGTCGGCTTCGATTCGGCCTCCGTTGTGGAGGAGTCCCTCCACGTCTATCCGCACGGTCGCAGACGGCGCGTATTCATCAGAACGGCTCCGATCGGCGGATACGCCGGAGGAAGCAGGAGGATACAGTCCATGGTCTCCTCCAGCTCGACCTACCTGGCCGTCGCATCCAAGCTGAACGACGGCACATGCAACGCGCTCCGCAATGCCATATCGGGGATCATACTCCTCGACAGCGACCTGGACCCCCTGTCGATGAGGTCGTGCACCTATGTCTCGGAGGATCCCGGAAGGAAAAGGATGGCCATAGAGGCTCTGAGAAGAGCCGATCTAGGCATATCCGACTACATCAAGGTGGACAGGGAGAGGGACCTGGAGTCCCTGAGGCCCGAGATACCTCCGAAGGACTTCCTCCTGCTGAAGAACGGGAACGGCAGGGTGGTGGAATCGGAGATCTATCTGAAGCACGACTTCGATGAATCGGATGTCGACAAGGACCTCCTGTCCTACCCGCTCTCCATAGAATCCGCAGGCACCCGCAGCATGCTCGGCCTGATGGGACCTCTGGTCGATGCGCTGATGAACGGCGGGATCGTGGTCATCGACGACATGGGCGCGGACCTCCATCCACTCATAACCCGCTGGATCGTCAGGCAGTTCTCGACTTCCGGCAACCCGAACCGCGCCCAGCTGATAGCCAACACCCACGACCTGGGCCTTCTCGACCAGGAGCTCCTCAGAAGGGACCAGATATGGTTCGTCAACAAGAGCCGCGCGACAGGTGCCGGCGAACTGTACAGCCTCTCCGATTTCGACGGCGTGAAGGATACGACGGACATACAGAAGGCGTATCTGTTCGGAAGATACGACGCCGTCCCGTCCGTCCGGTCCAGAAGCGTGATCGGATGAGCGGAACCGGAACGGTCCCTCATCGCCGCAGGTCCGTACGCAGGAGCATCTCCAGGAAACTCGTCGTGATGGGCGACGGGAAGAGCGAACAGGTCTACTTCGAGAGATTCGTCGGGACTGTTCCATCAGTCCGCGTGATACCTGTAGGAACGGGAAGGAACACTCTTAAAGCCCTGCTGCGCGAAGCTGCGAAGATAAAGGAGAAGTACGAACTCGACATCGATAGCGGAGACCGTCTGGCCATCGTATTCGATTGGGACGGAGCGTACTCGAGAGAAGAGCTGGATATGCTCGTCGATTTCTGCAGCAGGAACGGATTCGAAGCGTACATGTCGAATCCCTGCTTCGAGGTTTGGCTCATGCTGCACTTCGATAGACCTCGGTTCGCAGACAGCGCAGAAGGCATGAAGGATGCAATGTCCAATGTAATGGGTCGGAAGTATTCCGAATCGAAGGGCATCGGAGATGACGATGATATGCTCCGGAAAGCAATGAACGAGGCGGAAAAGCGCTACAGGGAATGCGATGTCGCATGGTGCTACGAGCATCGCCCCAGCACCATGGTCCATCTCCTGGTGAAGACCATGGATTCTCCAAAGGATATGCACACGCGACATCGAGGAATCCGTGAGTCGCAACTTCTACACTCGTCACGTGCCCGAACCGTTGGCACCTGCCATGATTCTGGGCATATGGCATCGCCGCCCTGCGATCGACTCCAGCACCGACGAGATCTCCCCCAGCCTCTCGGCCACGATCCTGCCCTCGTCGGTGAGGTACACGGCCGTCGCACGGCTATGACGCCCGGCGGGAGCGGTCTCGATGAGGCCGGACGACTCCAGCTCCGCCAGGCGGATAGGCATGGAGCTCGTGTGGGATACCCCGTCGTAGAGCGCCTGCTTGGTGGCGCCGTCGTTCTCGAGCAGCCACAGGAGTATGCCTATGGAGACCGAGTTCTCCAGCACCGGGATCCCAGGACGAGGCATCGGATGCCTCCTGAAAGAGACCGTCCAGGGCGGACATCCCCGGACGTAAGGATGGAGCGGTCCGACGGCTCAGATGAATACGAGAGGACGGCGGACGCTCCTGTTTGAGCGTGATGGATGATAGAGCGGGAGCTTCCGCTCATGATTGAGAACGAAAGGGGACGGACGTCCCCGGGAATGCGGATGTATGACGACATCTGCAGTGGGGGAGGCCCCCGGAGGGACCTCCCGGTTTGCTGTTCAGGTCTCTGGATTCTCCTTCGACTCGCGATCGCGATCAGCTGCGCATCATC
>DATC01000031.1:3862-4677 GCA_002504495.1 Methanomassiliicoccaceae archaeon UBA537 | reverse complement strand
CAGGCTCCTCCCCTGTATGTTGCCGGGGTAGACGGCCCACGGGTCCTCCGACAGCACAGACCTCTTGTGGATATGCCCAAGGGCCCAGTAGTCGATGCCCTTGCCCTGCAGATCCGAGAGGCTGCAGGGGGAATAGGCGTAGTCGGAGCCTGCGGATTCGACGTCGCAATGGACCAGGCCTATCGAGAAGCATCCCGGCGAGCCCCTCATCATCGAAGGGAGGTTCCTCTCCTCGTGCCATTCCCTGAAGCTCGCGCCCACCACCTCGGCGGCATCGATGCCGGGGATCCCGACTGATTCGGGATCTGCGCCGAAGATGTGCACGTTGGACGGCATCGGCATGCTGTCGTCGTAGGCCGTGCGAGGGTCGTGGTTGCCGCGGACCATGAACACCGGGATCCGAACCCTCGTAAGCTCGCTGACCAGGAACATCCTGGTCCTCGGCGTTATGTTCTCCTCGTCGAACGAATCCCCTGCGATGAGCAGCGCATCCGCCTTCTCCGATATTGCCAGATTCACGATTCTCGAGAACGACTGCGAGACCGTGGCCGTAAGCACCCGTGCACGCTGAGGATCGTCCTCCGAGACCCCTCTGAACCTGGATCCCAGATGGAGGTCGGCGCAGTGCACGAACTTGAAGCTCGCTCCCATGGATGCTTCTCTTGTTGGTAGGATATAAACAAGCGCATCCGGTGCCGTTGCGTGTTGATGTCATGGCTTTTATGTCAGCAGGGACATCCCGATTACGGATCCCGATGGACTGCATAAAGAAGAAGGTGAACGAGGAGATCGAACGCGGCTGGATAGGATGCAAC
>DATC01000031.1:317-3836 GCA_002504495.1 Methanomassiliicoccaceae archaeon UBA537 | reverse complement strand
CATGCGAGTACTACCCTTGCCATTTCTCCGGACAGGACTGCACCTTCTGCTACTGTCCGTTCTATCCGTGTCTGGATACGAACCTGGGATGCATGCTGAAAGGCAAAAGGGGGAACGAGGTGTGGTCCTGCTCGGACTGCCTCCTGATACACAGGACGCCGGTGTGCAGATACGTCTCCGACAGGATAGCGGAGCTCGGCATCAAAGAAGCCTCCGATCCGCGCTTCAAGGACGTCTTCTCCGAGACAGTGGAGCGCTTCTACCGTCCCGGAAGAGCCCTGATGGTAGTAGGAGCGACCTCCGATGCAGGCAAATCGCTGCTGGTCACGGCGCTGTGCAGGATCCTCCATCGCAAAGGGCACCTTGTCGCGCCGTTCAAGAGTCAGAACATGAGTCTGAACGCCAAGGCTACGCGGTCGGGCAGCGAGGTGGCTATGGCCCAGACGGTCCAGGCGATCGCATGCGGACTGAAGAACCCGGACAGCCACATGAACCCCATCCTCCTGAAGCCCAAGAAGGACACCGTGTCCCAGGTGATCGTATGCGGGAAGCCGTTCAGGGACTACGACGTCGAGGGATACTACAACGACTTCGTCCCCGGACCCGGGAAGGAGATCGTCCGCGAGAACATCGAGTTCCTCAAGAAGAGATACGAATTTGTGATAATGGAGGGTGCCGGCTCGCCGGCGGAGATCAACATCTACGACAGGGACATCGCCAACATGGGGGCCGCGTCCATCGCGGACGCCCAGGTCATACTGGTTGTCAACGTCGAATGGGGAGGAGCATTCGCATACGCCCTCGGCACGGTGGAGCTCATCCCGGAGCCGGACCGTTCGAGGATAAGGGGGGTCGTATTCAACAACATCAGAGGGAGCCTCGATCGGTTCAAGGAGGGCGTGCCTGAATTCGAGCGCATCTCCGGGATCCCCGTGATCGGATGCATCCCTCATGCCGAGGTGACTCTGCCCTCGGAGGATTCGGAGGCCCTCAGAGGAACCCGCAGGATGGGGGACGGAAGATGCCTCATAGGAGTGGTGAAGTATCCGCGCATAGCCAACTTCACCGACCTGGACCCCCTGTATCTAGAGGACGTGTCCGTAGTATTCGTGGAGCGCGCCGAGGACCTCGACGGGGTCTGCGCGGTGGTGCTTCCGGGAACCAAGAACACCGTGGCCGACATGATCTGGATGAACGAGCGCGGGATCTCGGATAGGCTGAAGGAGATGAAGGGGCGGGTGCCGATCGTGGGGATATGCGGCGGATACCAGATGATGGGTTCGGTCCTCGACGATTCACATGGCATGGAGGACGGGACTCCGAGGATCATCGAAGGACTCGGGTTCTTCGATATGACCACTCGCTTCGGGGAGTACAAGAAGAGGGTGGTGAACAGCACCGGAACTCTGCTCGCCGGCGACGGGGGCGAGATCAGCGGATACGAGCTCCATATGGGCCAGTCGGAGGTCCGGGAGAAGCCGCTGTTCAGGATAGAGAACAACGTGGACAGGGGCCCAGTCGACGAAGGCGCGTACAGGGAGGACGAGCTCCTGTACGGAACGTACCTCCATGGGATCTTCGACAAGAAGCCGTTCAGATCGTTCTTCCTGTCGCATGTGGATTCCGGGGACGGCGCGTACGACACGTCGGAGATCCGCGACTACGACGACGTTCTGGAAGAGAACATAGAGAAGCTCGCCGACGTATGCGAGGAGAACATGGACATGGATTTCATCATGGATCTGCTGGAGGGACGCCGGTGAAGGTGCTTGTGCTCGGGACCTCGTCCGATGCGGGGAAGACGGTGGTCGCCGCGATGATATGCAGGCATCTGGCAAGAAAGGGCCTCGACCCTGCGCCGTTCAAGGCCTCGAACCTCTCCCTGAACTCCTATGCCACGATCGACGGGGGCGAGATCGGCATCGGACAGGCATTCCAGGCCTGGGCATGCGGCATCGAGCCGGAATCCGATATGAATCCCGTTCTGATGAAGCCGTCCGGCGACGGAAGGATCCAGATCGTGCTCGGAGGGAAGCCCTATGCGGACGTCGGGAACGGGGTACGTCTCGACAGGGATGTCGCACGCGAGCAGATCATGAGATCGTTCTCGGAGCTCTCGAGAAGACACGGATCCGTGATATGCGAGGGATCGGGATCTCCTGCGGAGCTCAACCTGTTGAACTGCGATCTCGCCAACACGGGCCTGATGAGACAGCTGGGGATACCCGCCATCCTGGTCGGCGACATAGAGCGCGGAGGCGTCTTCGCGGCCGTATACGGAACATGGAGGCTCATACCGGACGATGTCAGGCCGCTGCTCAGAGGATTCGTGATCAACAGGTTCAGAGGGGACCCGTCGCTGCTGACCAGCGGAATAGAGGAGATAGAGAGGAGGACCGGCATGAAATGCCTCGGAGTCCTGCCGTATCTGCATCTCAGGTTCCCCGAGGAGGACTCCCTTTCCAAATCGGACGGACGCTTCGAGGGAGACGACCCGCACGCGGCCTTCGTGTCCAACGTGGACTGCATGCTGGACGCTGCCATCGAGTCCGGATTCGACTTCGAGACTCTGGAGAAGATCGGGGAGCGATCGTCCCCCGGATGCGACGCGGAGGACCTCGACGACCGAGTCCTCGGCCAGAACGGTGTCCATGGGCACGGGCCTCCCCGCCATGATGTAGAGGAACGCGTCCGGAACGGCTCCGGAGCCGCGAACCGAATGCTCGATGGTCTCTCCCGCGAAGGCGGTCACATCCCCGTCCGGCATACGTATCGTCGCCATGCTGCAGTCCTGCAGGCCGCCATCTGCGATATACCTGCGGCTCGGGGAACGAAGCGGAGACTTATAGATTGCACGATGGAGGCGGAATCGGGATCTGCAAGAAACATTAACTACGAACGCCCCTTCACAGAACGCATAAGGTCCTCTCCGGAGGACGAACGAGGGAAGCGCATGAACAGCGAATACAAGAGATTCATCGAAAGCAAGGCGAGGCTGTGCGAGTCGATAGATGCGTTCCCTTCGGACCTGTACGAGAAGCACGACGTCAAGAAGGGCCTGCGCGACAGCAAGGGCAACGGCGTGATCGTGGGTCTGACCAGCATCTCCCAGGTCGACGGGACGAAGCTCGTGGACGGAGTGAAGAGGCCCTGCGAAGGGATGCTCCGCTACCGCGGATACAGCATCCAGGACCTCACCGACGGCTTCCTCAACAAGAGATTCGGATTCGAGGAATGCACGTACCTCCTCCTTTTCGGAGAGCTCCCCACCGAGGAGGAGCTGGAGGAGTTCAGGAAGCACATCTCCGAAGAGCGCGTCCTGCCCGTCACGTTCACACGCGACGTCGTCATGAAGGCCGCCAACAAGGACATCATGAACTCCATCTCCAGATGCATCCTCTTCCTGGCGTCCTACGACAAGAAGGCCCTCAACAACTCGATCGACAACGTGCTCAGGCAGTGCATCTATCTGATCAGCGTCTTCCCGATGCTCGCGGTGTACAGCTACCATGCGTACAA
>DATC01000031.1:0-299 GCA_002504495.1 Methanomassiliicoccaceae archaeon UBA537 | reverse complement strand
ACAACCACTACATCAACGACGGCAGCATGTACATCCACAGGCCGGATCCCAGCCTCTCCTCGGCCGAGAACCTCCTGAGGATGCTCAGACCGGACAAGAGCTACACCAAGCTGGAGGCGACGGTGCTAGATCTCGCACTCGTCCTCCACATGGAGCACGGCGGAGGAAACAACTCCACGTTCACCACCAGGGTCACCACATCCGCCGGCTCCGATACGTACGCGGTCATAGCCGCGGCCATGTCCTCGCTCAAGGGTCCGAAGCACGGAGGAGCGAATCTGAAGGTCATGGACATGATG
>DATC01000060.1 GCA_002504495.1 Methanomassiliicoccaceae archaeon UBA537 | reverse complement strand
CACGTAATTGGGAAATTGTTGTTCACCGGAATGGACATTTATTCGAACGACGACGGCTGGTTCGATGACCTCTCCTACGGATACGCGCCCATCGTGGCCCTTATCGCGGGAATCGTCGCTCTGATCACGACCATCGTCCCCATGTTCTACAAGAACGACAAGGTCTGGAAGATCATGGGCGTCCTCTCCCTGGTCCTCGGCATCGTCGCCGTCATCCTCGGATTCCTCTTCAAGGGCGACGTCACCGACAGCATCAACCTCGTCGTCGCCTCCGCTTCCGTGGAGGTCGGCATCGGACTCTGGCTCGCCGTCGCCGGCGGAATCCTGCTGATCCTCGGCGCCATCATCGACATCGTCAAGAAGAACGCTTGATCTGGATAAAACAGGGCCTTCGGGCCCGTCTTCATATTCTTACGCGGATCGGAACGGTACGGATCCAAATCACAACAGCGACCGAAGAGAAGGATCCGGCCGAATACGACCGGAATCATGAGTGCCCGCGCCGGGATTCGAACCCGGGTCAAAAGATCCGCAATCTCACAGGATATCCAAGCTACCCCACGCGGGCGAATTGTCTAAGATGGTTGTTTAAATGGTTTGTCTCAAGCCTCAGGATGGGACAGGTAGCGGGTGATGTATCCGGCGATCCTGTTCCTCATCGTGACGGAAGAGACGTCCGTCAGAGTGCTGACCATCTCCTTGTTGGCCTCGAAGTCCTTGCTGAAGGCCTGAGGGTACTTGTTGACAAGGTCGATGGAGACTCTCTTGATGTAGGTGGGTCTGATTCTTCCCATATCATTCACCGAGTTGAGCCGTGCTAAGGGGATGCCCTATTTATACCTACTTCCGAGCGGGAAGGGCTCCGACTCGGGAACCCCTCCGTTCGGACGTCATTCATCGTCCTCGAGGACGTAATCCGACTCGTCGAACTCCTCCAGATCGTCGTCCAGGGCCATGGCGTCGTAGGTCTTCTTGCGTATCTTCCCGTAGATCCTGACGATGTCCCTGGCCTCCGCGGACCCGTGCTTGACCAGATTGCCCTTGGTCTTGATGGCATGGATCATGCAGTCGAAGTCCTCGAACTCCAGGATGGAACCGGTGACGAACTCGTCGTCGGGCTCCGCCTCGACCCTGAGCGGATAGGTCCTGCCGTCGTCGTTGACGGAGACCTTCAGGCTGAGGATGTCGAACCTCTTCACCCACAGCTTCTTGATCAGCGTGGCGCGGGCCCTCTTGACCCTGCGTCCGTCTCCGACCTCGACGTAGGTGACGCACACCTTCCTGCCGTCGTCCAGCTCGAACTCGTCGTCCAGCTCGACTATGTCGTTGTCCTCGAGCGTGGTCTCGGTGTTCTCCGAGACGTCTCCGTCGCTGTAGACGACGGGGACCTTGAGCAGCCCGGGAATCCTTATGGTCTCGGACGTCACCCTCCCGCATTCGAGGCATTTGAACGTCCCCTCCAGGGTCGTCCTGCCCATCCTGCCGTGCAGGATCTGGTGCTCGGTCTCCTCGTCGCAGACGGGGCAGACGTAGACTATCGTGTCCGGCATCTCTCTCTGATCCATGTTATCATCCAGAGGGGCCCTAGCCCCGCAACTGGGATTCGGTAGGCCACGGCATCCTTAAAGCTATGCGCCGAAGCCGTCATCGGCGGCGCTCGACGGGGAACGGACGCCCGTGCCCCGGGATCACCACGTCGGCCCACTCCGCGATGCGGTCGATGCTGGCGAGCGCAACCTCCGGATCGGTGCTCACGGTCGGCGCCTTGCGCTCCATGAGATTCCCTTCGAGAGGCACCGCATCCCCTGCGGCGACATAGTGCAGGTCCCCGTCTATGAAGACGCTGCATTCCTCGGGGCAGTGGCCGGGAGTGCGCACCATGCGGACTCCGGGACATACGGTATGCTCGTCGACATCCACGATCTCGGCTCCGGAGACCTCGACATCGGAACCGGACATCATCACGACCTTCGCGTTCTGGTACCTGCCGATGTTCCCCGTATGATCCGGATGGGAATGGGTGAGGATCACGGTGTCCACGTCCTTCGGGAAGACCCCGATCTGCTTGAAGGACGTCCTGATCGCCAGCCACATGTACGGCGTGCTGGGATCGATGACGACGGTGCGTCCGCCGGAGCGTACGAGCGTGGATGTGGAATGCGCCTCCTTCAGCTCCCCGTCCTCGCGGACCAGGAATCCTATGCAAAGGACGTCTATCGCTATCATGGCGCTCCGGACGGCCGATGCCCGTATAACGGTTCCCCCTCGTCGTGATTATAAACCCGCCTGTCCTGCAGGAGCCGGTATCAGAAGATGAAGTACGATCCCGATATGCCCATCGCCTCGGACGACGAGGTCTATCCGCCTTCCGACGACAGCATCCTTCTGATCGAGAGCCTCGACGTCCATCCGGGAGAACACGTCCTGGAGATCGGATGCGGATCGGGAATCGTTTCCGTCCACTGCGCGGCGAACGGATGCGAGGTCGTCGCCGGGGACATCAACCCCAGGGCGGTATCGACGGCCCGCGAGACCGCGCGGCTGTGCGGCGTCTCCATGGATGTTGTCGAGACGGACGTCTATTCGGCGATAGACGGGATGTTCGACACGATAGTCTTCAACCTGCCGTACCTGCCAGTGGACGAGGAGGGGCTCCTGGCCAAGGCGTGGTCCGGAGGTCCGGACGGCCTGGGGCCCCTTCCGGAGCTCCTCTCCGGATCTGATGCCCATCTGAACGAGAACGGACGCATCGTCATCGTCGTCTCGTCGCTCATGGACGGACATGCCCTGGAGCAGGCCCTGGAAGGATGGGACATCCGCGTCATCGGAACGGAGAGGCTCTTCTTCGAGAAGCTCTCCGTCCTAGAGATCAGACGCACTTCCCGCATCCTTACCGTTTTCTGAACCGATCTGTTCGAGCCCCTCGGCATAGATGGCGGGCCGGAAGGAGTCCCTAGCATGAGCGGCGAGACATCATGCCACAGGGGGATCTGGAAGCACCCAACTGCATGATTCAGGTTCACTCGCGATGTACTCTTTCGTGCTTCACGAACGGAACCTTCCCCCAGAACGAGATCGAGTAGAGCAATACCGTGCCCTTCATGTGCATGTAGTATCCCCTTTCGTGGATCTGCGCCAGTCCGGCGGCGGCATCCTTTTCGAGGTCGGCCTCTCTGTCGGACTTCTTGAGCTCGAACACGATCGGAACTATGCCGGGGCGTTTCGGGACCATCATGACATCGACCCTCCCGTTTCCGGCGGATCCTTCGGTGACCACGTCGTAGCTCCCGGCTATCCCGTACAGCACGGCCATGACCACGAGCTCGTAGGAGTTCTCGTCCCTCAGGTTCCAGTAGCTTCCCTGGCGGAGGATGTCGAAGAGCATCCTCTCCATGGCGTCGGCATCGCCTTCCAGCACGGCGTTGCAGAAATCCTGGTACGGACCCGAATCGAAACGGACGAGGAACTCTAACTTACGGGCCATGAGTATCCTGATCTCGGAGTTCGGGATGGACAGCCTGTACAGATCGTCGCCTTCGGGCGAGACCTTGAGGTATCCGGTCATCGCCATGACGGAATACAGGCTGTCGTCGATGGCATCCTCCTCCTCGTAGGAGATGGAAGGGAGGAGCCTCTCGCGTATCCCCTCCCCCTCCAGATCCATGAGGCGCTTCATGGAGGCCATATCGGCTCTCGCCAGCAGCCTGTTCAATATGCTGTTGGTGCTGGTGTTGGACCAGTACGGCTTGGGTACGAAGCCCGACTG
>DATC01000036.1:365-2529 GCA_002504495.1 Methanomassiliicoccaceae archaeon UBA537 | reverse complement strand
CCCATCATATGGCACATCTTGATTGCCGAATCATCCGAGATGGCATGCTCGATCCTGCATGCTTCTTCGTGGGCAGTCTTGTGATCGACATTGAGGTAATCGGTGAGGAAGCGTTCGACGACGTGGTGCTTCTTCCTGAGCTGCCTGGCATACGTGAGGCCCTTGTCGGTCAGCGAGACTCCTTTGTATTTCTCGTAGTCGACCAGACCCTCCTTCGCGAGGACCTTGATCATCTCGCTGACGCTGGCAGGGGAGACGCCCATATAGGATGCTAGCTCGGTGGTCTTGGCGACACCTTCGCCCTCCGTCAGTCTCAGGATGTTGATGATGTAGTCTTCACGATTGCCTGTCGTCATCATCACCAGAACGACATGGCCAGATTAAAGCGTTGGCATTCCTAAAAACAATGGTTGCCCGTGGAGCCGTTCTATTCTGCGCCTATCGACATGCGCATCGTTCTGAATCTGTGTCGTGATGGGACGTTGCAGCATCTCCTTTCATTCGAATGCTGTGCCTCAACGATTGAAATCAATTATTATCATAAAGAGAAGTTATTAACAAATACGGGCGATGGCCAGAATGTTATTAAAACATAGGAAAATCTTTAATAACAAACGACGGAAACCGACTATCGATGAAAACCAGTATACTCGCAGCAATAGCAGTGGCGGTCGTCATCGTCGCGGGAGCATGCGTAGTGCTTATGCACAACGATGACAGCGACACCGATGAGAGCAAGGGAACCATCGCAGTAACGATGAGTTGGGAGAAGGATATCGTCGAGAGGATCGTCGGCGACGATTTCAACGTGGTCTCCATGATGGGGCCGAACGTCAATCCTCACGAAGCCTATTCCACGCCCAGCAATGTCAAGGGCCTGTACTCGTCCAAGATCTATTTCAAGATAGGATCCGGAGTCGAGTGGGAGACCGCGTTCTTCGACGCCGTCCAGAAGGAGATTCCCTCCTCAGTCAAGATCGTGGACATCTCCAAGAGCATAACCTACACTCCTCTGAACAACGTCGAGCATCATCACCATCACGATGGTGAGGATTCTCATGAGGAGCATGAGGGGGAATCCGCTACCGATCCGCATATCTGGACTTCTCCTGATATACTCAGGAAGGTCGCAGCACTGATCGAATCCGAAGTATCTTCGTTGAATCCCGACGGATCCGTCGCATATGCTGACAATCTCAAGGCATTCAACAAGGACATCGACGTCCTCGATTCCAAGATGGCCGAGGTCGCCAGGATCGCGGGCACCGGACACAAGCATGTCATGGTATGGCATCCTGCATGGCAGTATCTGCTCCAGCAGTACGCTGACAGATTCGGAATGGATATCCATATGGTGTCCGTGGAAGCGAACGGAGAGGTCACGCCGTCCCAGGCCGTATCGATGATCAAGGGCGAAGGTTGCGCATCGATCTTCGTCTCCACGACGGACGAAGGATACGAGGGTCGCAGTACCCTCGAAGAGGCCGGGATCACAGTCCATGTGGTCAGTCCCACATCAAGCGACATGATTGAATCCATCGGCGAGTTCCTCGACTTCCTGGAAGAGGATCTGAAGAAGGCTCGAGCATGAGTTCCGGAGCGCTCATCTCGCTGGCATCCGTCTCTGCAGGATATTCGGGAACCACGGTTCTCCGTAATGTGGATCTGGATGTCTTCAAAGGCGATTTCATAGCCGTCACAGGCCCCAACGGCGGCGGCAAGACCACGTTGTTCAGGACCATTCTCGGTCTGATCCAGCCCTATTCGGGTACCGTCAGCGTCATGGGCGTTTCCCCTCTCAGGTCCTGCGGGTCCATAGGCTACATGCCGCAGTTCGGTAGGTTCGACAGGAACTATCCGATAACCGTGGAGGAGGTGGTCCGGATGGGTCTAAGGTCCAAGGAGGGTCCGATGCCCTCCTTCCGCGGCTGCTCCTCTCCGGAAGTGGACCGTGTTTTAGAGCAGACGGGGATAGAGCATCTCCGCATCAGACGCATGGGGGAGCTGTCCGGGGGGCAGATGCAGCGCATGCTCCTGGCGAGAGCGATGGTATCCGATCCCCCAATCCTGCTCCTGGATGAGCCGACGGCCAGCGTCGACCCGACCATGAGGGCAGGCATGCGCGAGATACTGTCCGAGGCGGCATCCGAAGGAACCACCATCG
>DATC01000036.1:0-340 GCA_002504495.1 Methanomassiliicoccaceae archaeon UBA537 | reverse complement strand
GGTGATCACCCATGATTCCGGGGATTTCGACGGAATGACCGACAGGACCGTACGTGTCGATGGGACCCTGACACAAGCGTATCCGTCCGATCGTCATAACGGAGGCGAGATGCAATGATGGGCATCATGGGGTATCTGGAGATCCCGTTGATCCAGAACATGTTTCTGGCTACGATCCTGGCGTGCGTTCTCTGCGGTATGATAGGGACCTATGTCGTCGTCAACAGAATGGTCTCCATCACAGGAGGCATAGCGCACACGACGTTCGGAGGTGTGGGGTTCGCCTACTATCTGATGTCTGTCTACGCGGTCTCCTGGATGACTCCCATGCTCGGAGCGC
>DATC01000074.1:13076-14491 GCA_002504495.1 Methanomassiliicoccaceae archaeon UBA537 | reverse complement strand
GTACGATTATATGGAACACGGAACAGGCCCCGATCCATAAGAACGGGGACATGACCATCACAACTGAGGAGCAGTTGAGGTACTTCGCGATACTGGTCAATTCCGGATCCTCATATGCGGGGAAGACGATCACACTGGGTGCCGATATAGACCTGGAGGAAAGGGAATGGACACCGATAGGATGTGTAGGTAACCCATTCAAGGGCACTTTCAACGGAGATAATTATAAGATATCTAACCTCAAGATAGACAAACCACTCGTCTCCGATATCGGATTCTTCGGACTGACCACCGAGGGGGAGATCAAGAACCTCACGATCGAGAATGCCAGTGTCGAAGGGTATCTCGATGTCGGCGTGGTCGCCGGAACTCCCTACACATCGAAATACACCGGCATCCGGGTGATAGGGCACATCGAGGTCGACGGGTTCGCCTATGTGGGGGGCGTTGGAGGGAAGAACGCATATGCGGATTGGACCAACATAACCGTCGATGTCGACGAGAACAGCTATGTGAAAGCCGAAAGTGGAGCATTCAGAACGTATGTAGGTGGCGTGATAGGCTTCATGGGTGAAGGCAAACAGACGATGACGAATATGATCTCCAGCGTCGATGTGATCGGATCCACCTGCGACGTGGGGGGAATCATCGGAATCGCTCACTATGGAAATAAATTCGTGAACTGCTCCTCTTCCGGGAACGTTACTCTTGTTAACGCTACGGATGAAGGCGATCAGCTGGAAATCGGAGGGATTGCTGGAGTTTGGATGAATGATAATGCCGGCAGTGTTTCGTTCATCAACTGCAGTTACACGGGAAAGCTCTCTTCTAAACTGAACGATGTCCCTGTGGAAGACGGATACTATCCTTACGGAGGCCTCATCGGATTCAAATACAACCGTAACAGCGATGCTGGAACACTTATAATCGAGATGGAAGGCATTACCAATGCAGTATACGTCGGAATCGTGGACGAACTACTCAAGGTCGGCAATGGACTTTCGACGAACCAGTCGGATTACAAGGATAAGACGATTGTTCTGATGAACAATCTGGACATGACCGGGAAGGAATGGCCGGCAATCGTTCTTACCGATAAAGTGAGCACTTTTGCGTTCAAGGGATGCGAAGAAGGCATCACCATCTCCAATCTGACGTTACAGGAATACTCTAAAGGTTCAGCAAAGGGTAGCGCCGGATTCATCTCGTATACCGGATCCATGAAGAGTCTGACATTCGATGGTATCACGCTTTCCGGTCTTACGGTGAAAAGCGATTCGGATATCCTCGGATTCGGCGCATTCGTCGGATATGCAGGAACCAGTGAGAAGATAACAATCTCGAACTGTCATGTAACCAACAGCAGCATCTCTGGGGGCAAATGGACTGGAGGATTCGTAGGATATGCTGCAGGG
>DATC01000074.1:0-13035 GCA_002504495.1 Methanomassiliicoccaceae archaeon UBA537 | reverse complement strand
AGCAATGGTCCTGTCTTCGAAGTTCTGACTATTGAGAATTCAACTGTCGAGAACACTTTGATCTCTTCACCCGGCTCTGCCGGAGGTCTCATCGGTCACGCCACCGGAGATGACTGGACCCGCGACGAGTTCAAGAACTGCTCGGTGACGGGCTGCACCATCACCAGTACCGGGACTGCGAACGACAAGGCAGGCTCCCTCATGGGAACTATTGGCACAGGACAGACCAAGGATGAGAAGAACGGAGGTGTTTTCGTCACGGATTGCACCGCCATCGACAACACCGTGAAATCCAATGAAATCCCGATTGACCGTATATACGGAAGGCAGGGTTCTCCCGGGGGAGTCCTCTGCGTGGACGGTAAGCTGTTCGCTTTCAAAGACAGCGATCTGGTCAAACTGACTCAGGATGAGTACGACAGTAACCTCCTCGGCGGAAAGAAGATCGATGCCATAGTCCTCGTCACTGCGGGCGAATGGGACCTCGGCAGCAGCAGTCTCAAGAACATCGTTTTCGAGATTCCGGATGATCTGACACCTACATTGAAGAGCATCCCTGCCAATTCCGGATGGACATACAGATTCTACGGTGACGGATACACAGGATATGGAATCCTGCAATCTGCTACCCAGTACACATCTGGAGGATATTTCGAAGTGGAATCGGCGGAAGGATTCAAGAGCATCAATGAGGGCTATGATGCCATCAATGACAAGCTTCAGGCATTCATGAGCATAAAGTATGGTCTTCAGTATCTGTATTCTTATGATGTGAAGCTCGTTGCGGATCTTGATTTCAAAAATGAGTCGATGGACACTATCGATTTCAGATATGCTTCGATCGACGGAACGAACGACGGTTCTGTTTTCACAGTAAAGAACGCGATTGTTAGTGCTATCGATACTGGTAAAGGCAAGTTCGGTGGTTTCGTAAGCAGGGTTGACAAGATCTCGAATATTTCATTTGAGAACATCCGTATTACCTGCAACGTAGATAATGCGTTTGTCGGTGTAGCAGCAGGATTCTCGGCAGGATCTTCGGAGAATGTCCGTATTTCCAGTTCATCCATTACCATCAATGCCAACGGTTGTTATGCCGGTGGACTTTTCGGAGATTCGTACGCGAATATGAAGAATTGTTCTGTTGATGATGTTGAAATCTCTGGAGGAAAGAATGTAGGTTCGTTGGTAGGCTATGTATGCAACGAGAAAAGTGCATCCTCATTGATTATTTCCGGAAACAGTGTTTCGAACGTCACGATAACAGCAACAGAACGTGTGGCTACAACAAACGCGTTCTGCGGAAGGGTGAATGTAGAGGCAGGAGTCATCGCCATTAGCGATACAACAATCTCGAACATCATGGTCAATTCTGTGAAATATGATCAGAATGATCTTATACAGACGGAAAGCGAAACACCGTATGGACAGTTGCTTATTTCGGAAGGGAATAAGATAACAATCGATGGAACCGATGCCGTTGCATCGAAACAATGATGTCAGAGAGTCAAACCCGATGATGAATCAACAGGTCTGCTGTTGAGATCGATGGCTGCTCTGTAATCTAAACAGGCCCTTCGGGGCCTTCTTCCCAGTCAGGCGATCGCTCGGTCTGCTTGGCTGTTCTTTGTTCAGACAGATCAGGCGACGGATCAATATGCCCGTCGCCTCTTCCGCCATGCTTATTATAATACTCTGTATTGGACCGTTCCATGTATGCGGTCGATGAGGATTGGCTTTATTCGCCTGCTCGCAGACTGATGGACTGCGCCTCGCCCGATTTCGATCTCGCCGCCGCTTCGAAAGCCGCCGAGAAGGGTGCTTCCGAGGGGGACCCGGACGCGTGCTATCTGCACGGACTGCTCCTCTATCTCGGAGAGGGAGGGCAGATCCGCGATATCGCAGCCGCCAAGGAGATGTTCTCCATCGCGGCCTCCTCGGGACACGTCCCCGCCGGCATCGTGTCCGACGAGATCTCCCGCAACGACGAGGCCGACGAGACCGGCATCATGGCCGTCAGGCTCCGTGCGGAGGAGAGGGATTCCTCCGCATGCGAGAAGATGTTCGACATGTACGATCGCGGGACCCCTCTCGTGCGCAAGAACCATGCCGAGGCGATCAGGTTCTACACCGTATGCGCCGATCTGGGCGATGCGGTCGCCCAGCGCACCGTCGGATGGATGCTCGTCAAGGGGAAGGGAGTCCCGAAGGATCCGGTCCGCGGACTCGGATGGCTCAGGAGGGCCGCCGAGGCGGGAGACGCCAATGCCATGTACCGCATCGGCCAGTACTACGACGAGGGCCTCGGCGACGAGGATCCCGATCTCAACACCGCCGCGGTATGGTACGAGAACGCCGCCGATGCCGGAGACCGCGACGCGCAGTTCGCATTCGGATGCCTGTGCGCCACGCCGAAGATGCGCTGGTCCAGCGAGGCCCGCGCCGCCGAGTTCTTCGAGAAGGCCGCCGAGCAGGGGCATGCCGAGGCCGCCTATCAGCTGGGCATGATGCTCGCCTACGGCCAGGGGGTCAAGCGGGACCCCTCCCGCGCCCTGTATTGGCTGGAGAAGAGCTGCGAGGGCGGATACCAGCAGGCGATGGTCGATCTCGGCAACATGTGCTATGAAGGGCAGCTGCTCCCCCGCGACCTCGGAAAGGCCGCCAAGTGGTTCACGGTGGCCGCCGACCAGTGCAACGGATACGCCCAGTACGCCCTCGGATGCATGTACGGATCCGGGGTCTTCTTCCAGCAGGACGACGAGAAGTCCTATGAGTACTTCAGGAGCGCCGCCGAAGGAAGCGAGGTCAACTCCCAGTACTGCCTCGGATGCATGCTGTACGAGGGTCGCGGATGCGAGAAGGATCCGGAGGAGGCCGCGGTCTGGTTCGATCAGGCGGCCGACCAGGGCCACCCCGGAGCGAAGTCCTTCCTCGCCATGATGAAGATCACCGGCACCGGAACGGAGAAGAACATGGAGGAAGGGCTGAGGATGCTCAAGGAGACGGCCGACGACGGCTATTTCGAGGCCCAGTACTACCTCGGGAAGATCTACTATGACGGAGAGATCGTTTCCCGCAACATCCCCAAGGCGAAGAAGCTCCTCACCCTTGCGGCCCGTCAGGGCGATCCCGATGCGAAGGCCCTTCTCGAGAAGATCAAGGCTGGCGGAAGAAGATGAAGAGCGATCTGATGGCCGATGCCGACATGAACGACCCCTACGCCTGCCTGGCGCTGGGGTACTTCATGCAGACCGGCAAGGAGATGGACATGGACATGGGCCGGGCAGTCCGCTGGTACGAGCGCGCCGCCTCGCTGGGATGCGCCCGCGCCCATTGGGAGCTCGTCTCGATCTACCGCGACGGGGATTTCGTCCCCATGGACCGCGAGAAGGCCTTCGAGCACCTACGCAGCTCCGCCGAGCTGGGCAACGTCAACGCCCAGATGAGCCTCGCCGAATCCTACATCCGCGGAGAGATGGTTCCCCGCGACAGGACGCAGGCCTTCGCATGGTTCAACAGGGCGGCCGAGCAGGGCTCCTCGCTCGCCAAGTTCTATGTGGGATACATGTACGCCCACGGGATGGGCGTCCAGCAGTCCGCCTCGGATGCCGAGGTATGGTTCTCGTCGGCCGCCATCACCGGCGACGGGGAGTTCTTCCTCCGGATCGGCATGTGCTACGAGTACGGGCTCAGCAGGATCATGAAGGATCCCATCGAGGCCGCCAGGTGGTACAAGTACGGCGTCGACATGGGCCACGAGAAGTGCATCCTGAGCTGGAACTCCGTCATGGAGACCTTGGCCGGAGAGCCCCAGGAGACCATGGAGTCCCGCATCGACAGGCTCTCCAGGACGGAGGCGCAGCGCGAGCTCGACAACAGGGCCAGGGCCCTGGCGGCCGCCGACCGCAAGTTCGACGAGGGCGACATAGAAAGCGCCTATCAATGCTACACCCACGCGGCCAAGCTCGGAAGCCCCGACGCCATGTTCGCCATGGCCATGATGCGCCACAACGGCCTCGGTGTCGACAGGGACGATCTGGATGCCATCAAGCTGCTGTCGAGGGCCGCCAACGCGGGTTCCGCCGACGCGGAGTTCTATCTCGCCAGGACCTACGAGTCCAACAGGTTCCCGACGGACGATTCCCAGATCGTCAAGCTGTACTCGGATGCCGCGTTCAACGGCTTCCTCGCCGCGTACTACTACCTGTCCAAATACGTCGACAGGCCCGAGCAGTACATCCGCAGGACGCACACCAGGAGCCGACGATGTCGTTCGAGACGGTTCTGAAGGCGGCGCAGGCAGGCGATCCGGACGCCCAGACGGCCATGGGCTATCTCTTCTTCAAGGGCGACGGCGTAGGACAGGACAGAAGGGAGGCGGCCAGATGGTTCGGTCTGGCGGCCGATCAGGGCAACGCCGAGGCCATGTGCAATCTCGGCTATATCAAGGCCCACGGCTACGGGGTCAAGGCCGATATCCCGGGAGCCATGGAGCTGTACGAGAGGTCGGCGGAGCTCGGCTATCCCCAGGCGATGTTCAATCTCGGCTTCATGTACTCCGACGTGGTCGGAGTCGAGCAGGACTGGGATAAGGCCGGATACTGGTATTCCAAGGCCGCGGATGCCGGCAGCGTCCTCGCCATGCACCGTCTCGGCGTCATGTGCGAGGAGGGCCGCGGATGCGAGCGCGATCCGAAGCGTGCGGCGGAGCTGTACTCGAAGGCATCGGCCGCCGGATACGGGAGGTCCTCCGTCAGGCTTGCCGGGATGATGCTCCGCGGCGACGGCGTGCCACGCAACATGAAGAAGGCGGTGTCGCTCCTCGCTTCAGCCGCCGATTCCGGCTCGGAGGAGGCGATGTACATGCTCGGCATGCTGTCGCTCTCCGGCGAGGGTATGGCGAAGAGCGAGACGAACGCCGTGAAATGGTTCAGGAAGGCCGCTTCCAGAGGAAGCGCTCCGGCCGAAGAGAAGCTCAAGGAGATGGGTATCGAATGAGGATGAATGAGTATCAGAGGGAGAACATCATCCGTCTCCTTCGCACGATCAAGGAGAGGAGTCCGTTCTACGCGCGCAAGTACGACGGGATCGACGTCTCCTCCATAGAGACGCAGGAGGAGTTCGAGACGCTCCCCTTCACCGACAAGGCCGACCTCAGGGCGGCCTATCCGCTGGGCCTCGCCGCCGTTCCCAAGAGGGACATCGTCAGGATCCACAGCTCCTCCGGGACGACAGGGACGCCGGTGGTCATCCCGTACACCCGGAAGGATGTGGAGGACTGGGCCATCATGTTCGAGAGGTGCTACCGCATGGCCGGAGTCACCGAGGACGATGTCATACAGATCACTCCCGGATACGGCCTTTGGACCGCGGGCATCGGATTCCAAGCGGGTTGCGAGAGGCTAGGTGCGATGGCGGTGCCCATGGGTCCCGGCAACACGGAGAAGCAGCTCAAGATGATGGAGGACATGGGTACGACCGTGCTCACGGCCACCTCGTCGTATGCTCTCCTCCTGTCCGAGGAGATACGCCGCCGCGGGATCCGCGACCGTCTCGTCCTGAAGAAGGGGATAATCGGATCAGAACGTTGGGGAGAGAAGATGAGGGCCGAGATAGCGGAGTATCTCGGCGTCGACTTCTACGACATCTACGGTCTGACCGAGATCTACGGTCCCGGTATCGGGATAAGCTGCGACTATCGCAACGGCATACACATGTGGGACGACTACGTGTACTTCGAGATCATCGATCCCAAGACCCTGAAGGTCCTGCCGGACGGGGAGATGGGCGAGCTCGTCATCACGGCGTTCCGCAAGGAAGGTGCTCCGCTGATCAGGTACCGCACCCACGACCTCACCCGTATCGTCCCGGGAGACTGCCCGTGCGGATCCAGATTCCCGAGGATCGACATCATCATGGGCAGGACCGACGACATGGTCAAGGTCAAGGGATGCAACATGTTCCCCGCCCAGTTCGACGAGGTCCTCTCGGACATCGAAGGCGCCACGAGCGAGTATCAGGTGATGATAGACCATCTCAACGGGAGGGACATCGTGACGGTGTTCTTCGAGACGCCGATCGCCGACGACGGCCCCAAGGCGGAGCTGGAGAGGCAGCTCGTGGAGAAGCTGAAGGCGAAGGTGAACATCACCGTAGTGCCCAAAGCGGTCCCGGTAGGGTACCTTCCGAGGAGCGAGAAGAAGACCTGCCGCTTCTTCGACAACAGGTATTGACAAAATACGGACGGACCCGGCTCCTGCAGATTCCGGGTCCGTTCGGAAATCACTTCATCTTTCCGCCGATCATGGCCATGGAGGCGAGAAGGCATTCCAGCTGTATCCTCTCGCTGCTCCCTTCGACGATGCGGAACTCGCACTCTCCCGTCTTCTCCATGATCCTGACCTTGACATAATCGGATTCATCCAGGTCGAAGATGGTGGAATGGATCTGCTTGATCATGTCCTGTCCCGAAAGGCCGAACTCGGTCATCGTGTTCTCGAGCAGGGATCTCGCACCGTTGTAGTTCCCTTCCAGCGCAGTGGCCATTATCCTCTTGACCACCTCGGGATTGGCCAGTCCTGCGGTCTGATAGATCAGGTCGAGGTCGATGCGCCTGCCGAGGGAGGATGCGACCTGGAGAGAGTTCACGGCTCTGCGCATGTCTCCTCTGGCGATCTTCACGAGCCCGTCCAGAGCCTCGGAATCGATATCGACGCTCTCCTTGGACACTATCCCCTTCAGGTAGCTCTCTATCTCCTCGTCGGAGAGAGGCTTGAACTTGAAGACGGCGCATCTGGACTGGATGGGGTCGATGATCTTGGAGGAGTAGTTGCATGATAGTATGAATCTGCATATCCCGGAGTACTTCTCCATCGTCCTCCTCAATGCCGCCTGCGCATCCGATGTGAGGGCGTCCGCTTCGTCCATGAAGATGATCTTGAACTCCGCACCGCCGACCGGCGACGTTCTGGCGAACTCCTTGATCTTCCCTCTGACGACGTCGATCCCCCTTTCATCGGAGGCGTTTAGCTCTATGAAGTTGCCCTGCCAGTTGTCTCCGAACAGCTCTCTGGCCAGAGCGAGGGCGCAGGTGGTCTTGCCGGTTCCTGCGGGCCCTGTGAACAGCAGATGGGGCGTGCTCTTCGTAGCCGCATAGGCCTTCAGCCTGTCCGTCACATGCTTCTGCCCGGCGACGTCGTCGAGCTTCCTAGGCCTGTACTTCTCCGTCCAGATCTCGTTCATTGGAGTCCCGTGCCTCGATGCACCTCGGTGTTAATAGAATGTGCCATCGGCTTCAAGCGGAGGGCTGTGGCGATTCGTTAGTTAGAGCTATCTAACTAAACGCAATCGTTTAATAAAGGCGGAACGTCGGACCTTCGATGAACTGGAAGCATCTCCTGATCTTCGCGACCATAGCGCTGAGCATGTTCCTCGACGGCCTCGACGGCTCCATCGTGAATGTGGCTCTGCCGTCGATCGCGGAGGATTTCGGCATAAGCGCGTCCGACACGTCGTGGGTCATCACGGTCTACTATCTGATGATGGCCGGACTGATACTCGTGTTCGGGAGGCTCTGCGACAAGGGCGCGATAAAGACGATCCTCATAGCCGGGATGGCCACGTTCGTAGCGGGATCCTTCTTCTGCGGCATCTCCACCTCGCTCGCCCTTCTCCTCGTCTTCCGTGCCGTCCAAGGAGTAGGCGCCGCGATGCTCGCTTCATCGGCGGTCATGCTCGGAGTCAAGTTCCTTCCCAGGGAGAAGCTCGGCTTGGCGATGTCGCTCGTCGTGCTGGGAACGTCCTTCGGCGTGGCTGTCGGACCGTCGATGGGAGCAGTGCTCACCGAGCTCGTCTCATGGCATTGGATATTCTTCATCAACGTGCCCATCGGATTGGCGGCGATCGCCATAGCCCATGCCGCGGTGCCCGGAGACGAGGGGTTGAAGCAGGGGGATGTGGACCTCGTCGGATCGGTCATCCTGTTCGCAGGGATCACATCGGGCCTCTACGCGCTGGAGAGGATGCCGTCCGTCGGCATCACCGCCGGAGGACTGGTTGCGCTCGCCGCCTGCCTGGTCCTGATGTGCCTGTTCGTGCGCTACGAGAAGGGCAGGACCGCCACGGTCATGGATCTCGGGCTATTCAGGAACAGGAACTACGACGTGGCCTGTCTGGCGTACATATTCGTGAACATGGGGATAATGGGAGTGTACTATCTCATCCCGTTCTACATTCAGGACGCCATGGGGCTCACCACCTTGGAATGCGGGATGGTCCTGTCCCTGCAGGCGATCTCCATGGTGATCTGCTGTCTGGTCGTCGGGAGGCTCTCGGACAGGAAGGGGGACCGCCCCTTCGCCATAGCCGCCTGTGCCCTCATGACGTTCTTCATGGTTCTGGGATGCTTCTTCGAATTGGACACGCCCCTCTGGTTCCTCGTCGCCTCCATCCTGCTGCTGGGCAGCATATGGGGAGTGGGAGGAGGTCCGATGGGAGCCAGGATGGTGGACGCGCTGTCCGAGAAGGACAAGGGCTCCGGCTCCTCGATGATCACCTTCATAATGTACTTCAGCTCCGCCCTCGGAACAGCCGTCTTCGCGGGCCTCTTCAGCTTCGGAGCCGGTTCGTCCGCATCCATAAGCGAGGTCTCTCCGGATGTATTCATGGACGGATTCGGATTCTGCATGGTCGTCGCGGTGCTGATCTCCCTTGCAGCGCTGTTCTGCTCGTGGAAGGTCAAGGCGGACAGGGACGGGAGCGAATGAACGACCGGATGAAGCCCGTGATCGATCTCTGGGAGGCCTTCTACCAGACGGACGCGATGCTTCTGGAGGGCGACTCGTCGTTCTCCCCGAGCCTGTCCTTCAAGGACCTCCTGTATCTCGGGATGATAGCCGCCGATGCGGAGTGCACCGTGTCCTCGATAGCCCAGAAGGTCGGTCTCAGCAAGCCGTCGGTCACGGCAAGGGTGAAGGCCCTGGAGGAGAAGGGACTGATCGCCAGGATCCGTTCGGAGGACGACCGCAGGGTCGTGCACCTGAGGCTCACCGACAGCGCATCGGGATACATCGAATACGAGGAGTCCATGATCGACAGGATACTTGATGACATGATCGGGATATACGGGGACGAACGCGTGGATTCGTTCCTGGAGATGGCGGAGATATTCGCGTCGATGGTGAGGAGGTACGGCAATGGATCATTCGTCGAGCATCGATATACGGACCAAGAGGCCTGCGCTGATCGTCGTGGACATGCAGAGGCGCTATGCCGTAGGCGACATGGCATCCGCATCGGACATCCTGCCGAACGTGAACGGCGCTTCGGAGCTCTTCAGGAAGGCCGGGCTGCCGGTGGTCATGGTCAAGATGAAGGGGAAGGGCCACGGCACCCCGGAATGGCTCGCGGATCCGGAGGGTTTCATCGACGGCCTCGTCGTCCGCGATTCCGACATCCTCGTGGAGAAGAAGGAGATGAACGCGTTCTGCGGAACCGGGCTGTCCGACATACTGCGGAACACGGGGTCGGATTCGGTCGTGATCTGCGGCGTCGTGGCCAAATGGTGCGTCATCGCCACATACTTCGGCGCGTTCGAGCACGGGTTCATGCCGTATCTTCTCAAGGACGGTACGGCATCGTTCGATCCGGAGCATGTGCCTCATGTCGAGGCCATATGCAAGACCGTGGATCTGGACGGGCTCCGTCAGGTCCCTGCGCTGCGCCCGCTGCGACGAACGTTCCTCTTTTATCGTCAGAAGGCATGGCCCGCGCCATGAAGGTCTACGAGGCCTATGAGCTCGCCATAAGGACGGGGATGTCGAAGGATCCCCGCCCCGCGGACGAGATAGGGAGGCTCCTCGACGATGCCGCCTCCGAGTACGAATCGTCATCGGAGAGCGAGAAGGAGCTCTTCGACACCGAGCGTCTCTGGAATCCGTATGCGGATTGCAGGTTCTCCGTCATGTCGGACGAGGCTCGTGAGATCGAGGCGGAGACCATGATGTGGGGGATAGATATAGGCACTGGAGAGGTCCTCCTCGCCGATCGTCTCAGGGAGAAGGGCAGGAGGATAGACGCCCTCGTGGCGCACCATCCTACAGGATCCTCCCGGGTCCTGTTCCCGAAGGTCATGGACATGCAGTCCGACATGTACAGCTCCGTCGGGGTGCCCATCAACGTCGCCGAATCGATAATGGGCCCCAGGACCGAGGAGGCTCTCAGGGGCATGCAGGGAGTCAACCACAACCAGGCCGCCGATGCCGCCAGGCTGCTCGGCATCCCGTTGTTCAACGTCCATTCCGCCGCGGACAACATGGTCCAGTCCTATCTGACCGAGCTGTTCGCCGCCAGGGAGCCGAAGAGGCTAAGCGACATAGTGGACGTCCTCATGGGGGAGCCCGAGTACAGGGAGGCCGCCAGGAGCAATGCCCGCCCGCAGATCATGGTCGGACGCAGGGACTCCCGCTGCGGCCGCATACTGTGCAAGATGACAGGCGGGACCTCCGGTCCGAAGACGATGTACGAGGCCCTGGCCCGTGCCGGAATAGGCACCGTGGTCGGCATGCACTTCCCCGAGAGCCATTACGAGGCGGCCCGCGAGGCCCATGTGAATCTCGTCATATCGGGGCATATGCCGTCCGATTCCCTCGGAGTGAACCTGATATGCGACGTCTGGGAGCAGCACGGCATCGATGTGGTTCCGTGCTCGGGGTTCATCCGCTGCAGCAGGAACCGAGATGTTCGACAGAAGCTCCGTCATCATACGCAACGGCAAGGCCCTGGACTACTCCTATGTTCCTGAACGCATCGTCAGGAGGGAATCGCAGATCTCGGCTCTGGAGACCCTGTTCCGTCCGCTCGCGATGGAGAGCCGGCCCTGCACCGCATCCCTCTACGGAGGGATAGGATCGGGGAAGACGGTCACCGCCCGGAGGTTCGCCGAGGACCTGTCCGACTACATGGCCGGCAAGGGCAGGCCCGTCTCCGTCGTCTACGTGAACTGCAGGAACGTCTCGGAGACCGGTGTCCTGCTCCAGCTGATCAGATGCTTCGACGAGGGGTTCCCGTCGAGAGGATTCTCCGCCGACGAGATGGCCCGGTCGCTCGCTCAGCATCTGTCCGCATGCCGCCGGGGCATGCTGGTGATCCTCGACGAGGCCGACGTCCTTCTGAAGAAGGGGACCACGGATCTCATCTATCAGCTGACGCGCGCCAGGACCGACGAGACCGCCCCGGTGTCCCTCATCATGATCTCGCAGACGTTCCTGGAGCCCTATCTCGACGAGGCCTCCAGATCCTCCTTCAGGCGCAGCAACGTCGTCCGCTTCGACCGCTACACGGAGGACGAGCTGTTCGACATCGTGCAGGCACGCGCCGAGGAGGCTTTGATGCCCGATTCCTGTCCGGAGGACTCCCTGAGGCAGATCGCCATGGCGTCCGCCGAGTACGGGGATGCCAGGATGGCCATAGAGCTCCTGGATCGCGCCGCGAACATCGCCGAGGAGGGGGACAAAGGGTTCGTCACCGTGGAGGACGTCCGCACCGCCAAGGCGATGACCTTCAGCTTCGTCACCGATTCGAAGCTCAGAGAGCTCGATATCAACAGGATGCTGGTCCTGCTCGCAGTCGCCAGATCCATGAAGAGCAATCTGTCGGTGATGTCGTCCGTCGTCGAGAAGTCCTATGCCGTCGCGTGCGAGGAGTACGGCGTCCCTGCGAGGAAGCACACGCAGTTCTGGAAGTACCTCCAGAGCCTGGAGGGTGCCGGCGTCATCAACCTCACCGCATCGACCGCCGACAATCTCGGCAAGGTGATACTCGTCTCCCTTCCGGACATACCGTCGAAGGTGCTCGCAGAGAAGATGACCGCGATGATAGAGGAGGCTCTCGATGGCAAGGTGCGATCTCTGCTCGAAGGAAGCGGTGACGCTGATAAGGTACAACGGCTCCCACCTCTGTCCGGACCACTTCATGAGGTTCGTGGAGCGCAGGGCGAAGAAGGAGATACGCAAGCAGATCGATGCCTCCAAAGGAGACAGGATCGCAGTCGCCGTATCAGGAGGGAAGGACAGCATGGTGGCCCTGAGAATCCTCTCGTCGGTGTTCGGTCCGAGGAACGGGATCGAGCTGCACGCCATAACCATCGACGAGGGAATAGAAGGATACCGTCCCCCGAGCGTCGACATCGTCAGGCGGTTCTGCGAATCCAACGATGTGGAGTTCCATCTGAGGTCCTTCCGGGAGCTCGGCGTGACCATGGACGAGATCGCTCCGGTATCCGGCACCAGCACTCCGTGCACGTACTGCGGGGTTTTCCGCAGGATGCTCATGAACGACGAGGCCAGATCGATCGGCGCCAGATATCTGGCGACCGGCCATAATCTCGACGACACCGCCCAGTCGATCATGATGAACTTCGTCCGCGGAGATGCGGAGCGCATGGCGCGCATGGCCCCTCATGTCAATGTCCAGCCCGGTCTGATACCGAGGTTCCTGCCCCTGAGGGAGATCCCCGAGAAGGAGACCCTTCTCTATGCGCTCGTCTCGGGCCTCGAGTTCTGGGACGGCGTCTGCCCTTATTGGACGGAGGCGCTTCGCAATCAGTACCGTTCCGTGGTGGACGAGCTCGAGGACAGGACTCCGGGCGCCCGCTACGGGATCCTGTCGTCTTTCGATCGCATCCGCCCGCTTCTGTCGGAGGACATCTCCGGATCGTCTCTGAGACCTTGCCCCCGTTGCGGGGAGCCGACGCAGGGGACGAGATGCAAGACCTGCGAGCTTCTGGAAACGGCGAAGAAGAGGATTTCCGACCTCGGAGATCCTTGAACGGGACCAGGATGCATGCTCCGCAGGACATGCAGCCCGTATGGAATTTGGACGGGTCGATCCCGTGGCGCTTCATCGCGCTCTTCTCGAGGCCGCACAGGAAGACGGCCCTGAGGGTCGAAGGGGTTTCGGGGACTATGCCTGCGCGTTCGATGCGCTCCATCTGATCGGGACGGGGGGTTCTGAGAACAGGCACGACGTTCATGCGGA
>DATC01000022.1 GCA_002504495.1 Methanomassiliicoccaceae archaeon UBA537 | reverse complement strand
GAGAGGTCCCTGGCGATATGGGTGGTCCTGTGGGTCATGTTGACGAGCTCGAGCAGGTCTATCGCGCGCTGGACGCGGGCATCCCCCTTGATCTCCTCCGGGATGGCCTCCATGATGTTCTCTATGACGGACATGTCGCCGAACAGGGCGAACGTCCTCTGGAGCATGATGGCGATCTTTGCCTTCACGGCCTGTCTCAGCGGGTCGTCCGGTTTCAGAGACCAGAAGTCCACGGAGAGGGTCTCGGTATCGGAGCCGCAGACGGTACACGGTGTTCCGGGATAGGGAAGGTCTAGATGTCCGCATCTGCAGCAGCGGTTGACGTTGTACAGGACCCTGCCGGAATCGGGTGCGTACTCCTCGCTCCCCCTCAGCATGTGTATGAGCACGCTCTTTCCGGAGGCGCTCTTGCCGATGAGACCTAGAATGTCGCCTGTCTTCAGTGTCACGCTGAAATCGTTGAGGACGCGTTTCCCGTCGTAGGATTTGGAGACGTTCTCCACGACGAGAAGCTCCGCGGATTCATGAGCCATGCTTGGACGAGAACTCGAGTTGATATAAAGCCTACCCGAACTGCATCCGCAGTCATCCCGTGTTAACCGCGCATCCCGAGAGCATGCCATGCCGGGTATCCGTCGATTCCCTGCGCGGCCTTCGGCAGGGCTGTCCTTTTCTAGAATCATATTTAATATGGTTGTACGATTCATCCACATGATTCAGAGGGCGAGCAGGCTTGGGGGGCCTATCCCCAAGTTCAACGACTACCACATCTGGAAGGCGATCGAATGCCTGGACAGCACGAATCCCGTCGGCAGGAAGAGGCTTTCGCAGCTGCTATCGATCGGCGAGGGCAGCACCAGGACCATACTCTCGATCCTCCAGGACCAGGGTCTGATTACAATCGGCAAGAGCGGGATCCTCCTGACCGATACGGGTCGCGATCTCAAGAACCGCTACCACATGGACGGGGCCGAGCTGGACATCAGCGATCGCACGATAGGGGATTTCGACTATGCCGTCCGCGTTCCCAAACGGGCGAAGGACGTCAGGTACGGGAGCGAGGAGAGGGACGCCGCCATCAAGTCCGGCGCCACCGGCGCCACCACTCTGGTTTTCTCCGGAGGCAAGCTGACGTTCCCCGGATCCGAGTATCCTGTAGAACACGATGTCTCGTCCAAGGTCATGGCGAAGTTCGATCTCCGCAACGATGATGTGGTGATCATAGGCACGGGCCCAAATCTCGCTGTCGCCGAGATGGGCGCGGTCACCGCCGGCCTGACGATAATGGGCGGTCTGCAGTTCAACCGCGACATGAAGGACATCTTCATCCCGAAGAACACCAGCAACGAGCTGGTCTCCCTGGCGTTCGCCATCCACGATCTGGTCGGAGGCCTTCCAGTTTGCGCCATGAGCAGGGACAATCTAGGGTTCAGGATCGAGAACGGAGCCGTCATCGACAACGCCTACAACGGTCCTGTTCTGGACGAGGTCATGGCTTCGGGCACCACGATCAGGAGGATCGCTCCGTCGGGCCCCTACAAGGGGATAAGGGTCATCGTGACTCCTATCGAGATGGAGAACCGCGTGGTCGCGGTCATCGGCGTCGTGGACGTCAGGACCATGGCCGGAGTGAATAATCTGATAAGACTGAGGAGTGACGACAATGAGTGAGAAGGTAGAGGTGCTGGTGGATGCCGGCGTATGCAAGATGAAGACTCTCATCACTGCTTTCGAGAACGATATGGGCCTCGTCGAGATCCACATACGCAGCGATTGCACGAACATCCTGAAGATGTCGTGGAGCATAGAGCCCATGAGCCCGTATTCGGAGGTGGAGGCCAAGTTCTCCGAATCGGAGGTCTACAGGCTCGCCGACGAGGCCATCCCCCATACGGCATGTCCTGTTCCTGCAGGGATCATAAAGGCCCTGGAGGTCGCCGGAGACCTCGGACTCAAGAGGGACTCCACCATACACTTCGTCCAGCCGGGCGAGATCGTGGATATCAAGTGATATCCGGCAAGGCGTCGCGATGGATGCTTCGCGGCGCCTTCCCACCCTGTTGGACGAAAACCATTTGAATCGATTCATCCGATACAATCCGCATGACTGGTGAAGTCGACGCACCCGGCGATGTTCCGCTGGAGATAGTGCGCCACATGAGAGGCGTCGTCCATGCGTTCTATCTGGACAAGCCTCTCCTCGAGAGGATGAAGGAGGAGGAGTCCAAGGTCCGCGCCATGGGCAATATCACCGTGGATAACAGGGGATTCGCCGAGGCTCTGAAGAGGGACCGCGTGATCTGCATCGTGAAGGATCCCAGGTTCAGACCGCCTCCCGAGCCCACCGTGGTGTTGGAATCCGGAAGCGGAGACATCCTCGGCGTGGAGGTTTTCCCCTTCACAGCTCAGAAGTACGCGAACATGGAGGATGTCGTCTGGCTGTCCGACGGCTTCATCATGTTCCCCACGGTTCCGGCAGACGGTTCCGAATCCTTCGTCATGCCTCCTGTTTCCTTCCCGGAGCTCAATCCGAGCAACGGATGCAAGGATGTCATTTCCTGCAGTCCGGCGCCGACATGCGATCTGATGATCAGGAAGGACTACGGTCTCGAGGACGATCCCAAGCTCGCATCCGTCCTGGTGGCATACAACGTGCTGAAGCCCGGAGAGGACGCTCCCGATCTGGATCCCAATATCGCCGAGGCGATAGAGAAGGAGTCCAAGGTCTTCGATATCGTCAAGTGATTATAGAAACCCGATAGCCGGGCTCCGTCTTATTTCGGTGCCCGGTTTTTTCATCAACAGGCGACGTCGTTTCGTCGAAGCGGCATGCTGTAGCGTTACTATATTGCAGTAGGCTACATGCTCAAACACCATTGAAAAACGTGACGGATAATCTAAAACTCCATTGAAAAACGTGTAAATTTTTGAAAAACTCGCTTGAAAAATGTTTTATCCTAATTTCGACAGGAAGCAAAGGTCTCGCGCGTACGCCTGCGCGCGAACGAAGCACGTGTTGAGAAATCCGCTCGATGACGATAGCGAGAAGTGCCGGAAGGACTTCGGGCTTTCATGCAAACCAACCTTACATCCCAGCCGGCATGCCCTGGGAAGGATGACGGCAATATATCGATTCCCATAGGCCTGTTCAAAGCGTTCGAAGACTATTTCGAGATCATCGGAATGAACGATCTCCTGAACGGGTTCAAGATCAAAGGGGAGCCGTTAGCGCCTCTTGTGAGATGCATGTGCGTGCACAGTCTTCACAATCAAGACAATTCTCTCCAGTCATGCGCCGATTGGACCGAGGGCTCCGAAGTGCACGATCTGATAGGCCTCAGCGGCCCCCAATCCCAACGCACTTTCAATCGCGCATTACAGATCCTCGGAGAGAACCGCGTTCAAATCATCGAGCAGTTGTTCGATGGCGTGAGGCGGAACTTCGATATCGATGATGACGCTATCGCTGTCGACGGCTCCGCCGTCAGACGCGAAAGCGACTACGGGGATCTGGCAGGAGTAGGGCACCCCAGGGACAAGAACCCGGAAGGGATGCAGACCGAATTCATGATGGCCGTCTATCAGACGACCAAGATACCTTTCTACGTCGGTGCATTCAGCGGAGAAGCCTCAGACGAGGAGCAGTACGCGCATTCGCTTCCTGAGATCCTTTCTCTGCTCGATACCGGGAAGCTGAACGAATACGCAGAATACCTGGAGGAATGGAAGCCTCCGGAGAAGCGCAGGAAGAACGAGCAGCCCCGCCCCTTCAAGGAAGGGGCGGACCTTTCAGAATTGAAGGAATGCACCAAGCTCACCAGATGGATCGTTCTGGATAACGGAGGAGCCTCCAAATTCAATACCGACCTCATCTGCGGACTCGGCCACAACTATATCACCCGCAAGAAGCTCAACCATAGCGACAAAGTGAAGGCCGCCGATCGCGATGATTGGACCCTCGTGGAACCTGGCGTTTGGTGCACCAAGACGGTATTTGCCGATTCAGGGAGGACATCGTATCTGTTCTTCAACGAGGCTCTGTACGCGAAGAAGCTCGCCACGGCGAACCGTAGGTTCGACAGGCGCATGGAAACCACCAGAAAGATCATGGCAGGCAAGATACCGAAGAGCGAGATGGTCACAACGAAGGATCTTCCGTTCGTCAAATACGATGTCACAGTCACGGTCCAGAGCGTCATAGACGAGTTCACCGATAAGGATCGCGCCGCGGAGATCAAGCGCATGATGGGGCCCTCCGCCGGAATTTTCAAACTCGAATCCAGTGTCGAATTGACAGCGAAGGAGGCGTTGGATCTGTACCGCGGCAGAGTGATCGTCGAGCACACAATCTCGTCGTTCAAGCAGATCTCCGGCATCAAGCCTATGCGTGTATGGCGCGGGGAATCCGTCATCGGATCCCTTGTGCTGGCCTTATTGACGGAAGCCGTGCTGTCGATGGCAAGGGCGGACATCAAGCCGAAGCCTTCGATCCGTACCGTGAAAGGGGTGAAGACCAGCGTGAAGAGCCGCCCTTCGACGAAAACCATCAACGAATCACTGAGCCATTTGACAGCAACCGTGGTCAGAAGGAAAGGTGGCGTCAAAGAAGTCCTCTACAGTAATTGGGAACCCCTCTCCATAGAGATTTTCGAGGCGATCGGTACCCGTTTGTGTCGTAAAACACATCCGATCGCATCTATCTGAGGCGCATCCGGCCTTCTGATTGGGTGCATCCGGGCCTGGAATCGCCTGGTGTCAATTGTCTCCTTTTTCACAGGTTCAGCCCAGGCTCTCGCGCGCGTTAGCACGCGCGAGGCCTTTGCTTCCTGTCGAGATTAGGGTTCATTCCGATGATCTCGAAGTAGTCCTCGAATGCTTTGGACAGACCTATGGGAATCGATATATTG
>DATC01000072.1 GCA_002504495.1 Methanomassiliicoccaceae archaeon UBA537 | reverse complement strand
GAACCGGACACGCGCACGAGGACGTCGATCCTCGGACGCCCCAGTTCCTCCAGCGGAATCACCTTGAATCCGATCGCCTTCCCGTTCCTTCCGCGGACCGGCTCGGCTCCTATGAGACGGAGGATCTGCGCCATGATCTCGCCGGAGAACAGAGAGAGGTCGCTGACTATCCATGCGACGGCTATGCTCTCCGGAACGGCTCCGTTGTCGTCCATGTAGCGTTGGACGGCCGCCTCCGCCAGCCGGACGCCGGTCTCCCACGCCTTTTCGGATGGGAGGGAGTACGGATCGGTGCAGTAGAAGTTGCGTCCGGTCGGGAACACCGACGTGTCGCCTCTGCCCTGGGATCCGACTGGGCCCGCGGGGGTGAATCCTCCTTCGAGGGCGTTCATCAGCGATCCGAGCTCGTCGGAGGACGAGATGGCGGACGCGATCCCGCGGATCCTCTCCGCCGCCTCTTCCGGATCGCATCCCTCCGGCACCTCGGCATCCGCAGCGCCTCCGGAGAGGACCGCCTCCGCGAACGCTGTCATCTTTACGCGGTCGACGGGCTTCTCCGACTCTCCGTCGATCATGTCCGCGACCATCGATGCGAGGTCCCTCCCCGTCGGAACGTCTCCGAAGACGTGCAGCGTCGCATCCACGGGAGTCGACTCCGCGTTGCGGAGCAGCTCGCGCGCCCTTCCGATCGGGTCGTCGCCCGCGAAGCCCGGATCCAGCGAGACCACGGCTTCGCGCACGCATCCTTCTATCCGGTCTCTCTCCTTCGCGTCAGAGGAGTCGAGCCTCGACAGGAGGTCCCCGATATCCTTGTAGGCCCCGTAGGGCTCGAACCTTCCGTTCGGAGGGAGCATGTGGTCGATCAGGGTCGCATATCCCCTCCTCTTCGCTATCGATCCGTTGGTGGAGTCCGTCGCGCGGAAGATGTACAGCAGAGGCGCGTCTCCGATGCAGATGTCGGGGTAGCACGAGCCGGAGAGGGCGACGCTCTTCCCGGGAAGGTGCTCCATTGTTCCGTGCGTGCCGACCTGCACGACGGCATCGGCGTCCCATACCCTCGTGAAGTAGAGGTACGCGGCCAGATACGCATGGCTCGGAGGGCAGCTCCTGTTGTACAGCATCTTGCACGTGCGCCCGTCGCAGCTAGGCTGGTCGCATCCCCTCTTGGGCTGCACCGCGATGATCGCGTTGCCGTAGCGCCTCCCGGTCACCAGGATCCTGCCGTTCGAGATCATGCCCCCGCCCGGCGCCTCTCCCCATGTCCTCGTCACGGCCTCGCGCACGTCGTCGGGGAGCTCCGAGAACAGCCTCCGGTACTCTTCTGAGCCCATGGCGTAGACCGCTCCGCCCGCCTTCTCGATGTCCTCCGGGGAGGCCCATCTGTGGGCGGCATAGGACTTGTGGGAGAGGATGTCGTCCACGATATCCTGTGCCGACTCCGGCACCTCCACGTCGTATCCTCTCCTCTCCATCTCCTTCAGGATCCTCGCGAGGCTCCCGAAGGTGTCCAGGGAGACGGCGAGGCCTATGGTGGCCTCGACGGAGGCGCAGGCGCTGATGTTGAGCATGAACACGATCTTCTTCTCGGCATTGGCCTTGCGCCCCAGGTCGATCCTCTTCCTCGCCCTGCGGGCGAAGCGCCTGACGCGTTCCGGCATGGGCTTCTCCTCGAAGTCCCCCAGCATGCTGTACGACGTGCCGATCATGAACGGGTCCGTCAGTCCGGAGCATTCCGGCAGGACGATGTACGAGGACAGCTTCTGTCCCAGTCCGTCCGTGGCCCTCCAGGTATCCTCGTCCATGTTGGAGAGGACCATGGGGTTCATCATCGGGACGTTCATCCTCCTCTGGAGCTCGGCCAGCGGCATGATGACCTCGCCGTTCCCATCCCGCGGGTCCTCGAAGCTGGAGGATCCGGGGGAGATCACAAGGTCCACATGCGATCTTCCCGAATCGGTGATCAGCGCGTACATCGATCCGCTGGAGTTGAGCGCCCCCGTGGGGGCGTCGTGCTTCGGGCGGGTGAACAGGACGACCGGACGGACGCCCTCCTTCTCCAAGGCCTCCGCTATCGCTGTCTCGATGCCGCGCCTGCCGGCAAGCCATGATTCGCGCCCCGTGACGATCGCCGCCACCGGGCGGCCGTCGTCCGCGAACCTCCTGTCGTAGTCCTCCCAGGAGGCGTGGAACGTCTCCGGGTATTCCGGATCGACAAGGCCCTGCATGGGCACCTTCTCAGGCTCGCCGTCGCCTCCGCATGCGAGATGGCGGAGCATGCGGCGGTAGTTCTCGATACCGCTGTAGGACACGAATCCGTGGACCGCCTCCACGGTGCCGCGGTCCGCGCTGCTCAGCGGCTCGGCCGACATGTCCCTGCTCTCGACGATCGTCCGGTTGGATGCTATGTAGTCCTCCAGATCCTTGGCGATTGATGCGGTCTCCGCCGGCATGGAGGAGTTGATGATAGTGAATTCCGCGCCGGGATGCCTTCCGAGCTCCTCCAGGATCTCCTCGTGGGTGCGGTACAGGTTGTTCACGCCGATGCATTCCGCTTCAGGAACGTCGGCGGCAGCGCTCCGGAGCATGCTCAGCTGGTTGGTTCCAGCCACCATTATGATTCTCGTCATTGCCAATCCGACCTCCTCTGGCGGAGCAGGAGGACCAGGAACACCGGTCCTCCGATGAGTGAAGTGATGAGTCCTACCGGGACGCCGGTGGTGGTGAGGTTCTTCGCGACGCAGTCGGCGGCGAGCATTATGAACGCGCCGCAGAACGCCGATGCGGGAACGAGGTAGCGATTGTCCGATCCGACGAACATGCGGGACACGTGCGGCGCGATCAGGCCCACGAACCCTATGGTCCCGGTGAAGCACACGAGCGTGGCGGTCACCAGGGACACCGCGGCGAGCGCGACCGTGCGGACGCGCCTCTTGTCCACGCCCATGGTCCCTGCGCTCTTCTCGCAGATGGAAAGCACGTTGAGCTGCCTGGCCATGTACATGAATGCGAAAAGGCCCATCGCGGCCGCCGCCGTGACGAAGGCCAGGTTGTCCCAGGAGATCTTCCCCATGGAGCCGATGCTCCACAGGAACATGTCCGCCAGGGAGTCGTCCGATGCGGAGTACTTCAGCAGCGTTGTGAACGCCGAGAAGATGTACATCACGGCCACGCCTATCAGGACCACCGATGACACGGTGAGGTTCCTGCGGACCACGGAGAAGAATATGATGATGGCGGCGGGGATGAGCGCGAACAGGAACGCGTTCAGGATGACGGTGTACTCCTGGGACACCCCCGGAATGACCGATACTCCCGCGATTATCGCTATGGATGCGCCGAGCCCCGCACCGGACGATATCCCGGTGGTGTAGGGGTCCGCCAACGGATTCTTCAGGGAGCTCTGCATGGCCGCCCCGCACACCCCCAGGCCCACGCCCACGGCCAGGCATCCCAGGGCGCGGGGGAGGCGCATGTTCCAGACCACGTCGTCCCTGTCGATCCCGATCTGCGTGTCGGGGACCGTCCCCAGGATGTGGTCGAGGAGCGCGGCGTAGGAGTCCAGGAATCCGACGTGGAACTTCCCGAATCCCAGCTGGGCCCCGAAGGAGATCGCGATCAGCGCGGCCAGGACGAGGATGAACAGCACCCTCCTGCCGGTCAGCCTGCGATAGCCGCGGATGAGGTCCTCCGGCATTCACCACACCTCCCGTTTCATCCTGAGGATCAGGAACAGGAACACCGGAGCGCCTATGAACGACATCACGACTCCGGCCGGGATGACATCGGGACTAATCATCGTCCTGCCCAGCGTGTCCGCCAGCAGCAGGAACATGGCTCCGAACATCCCCGCGGCCGGCACCAGGTACCTGTTGTCCCCTCCTACGAGGAGCCTCATCATGTGCGGTGCGATGAGCCCGAGGAACCCGATTATCCCGCAGAATCCGACGATCATGGACGAGACGAACGTGACGATCACCATGATCAGGGTGCGGTAGGTCTCCACGTCTATCCCCATGGTCTTGGCGTTGCCGCTCGACAGCGAGAGGACGTTGAGCTTGTTCGACAGCACCATGAGCATCGCGGAGCCCGCGGCCACCACCAGCCCCATCATGGGGATGGCGTCCCAGGACATCCTCTCCAGAGTCCCGAGCTGCCACAGGTAGATGTCCTGGATGTCCTTGGGGTCGGCTCTCATGACGACGAGGGTGTTGAGGGACGAGAAGAAGTACGAGATGGCCACTCCGACAAGGATCACCGTGGCCGGCGAGGCGTTCCGTCTGTTCGACAGGGTGATGACGATAAGGGCGGGGATCATGCCGAACACGAACGCGTTGAACACGGTGCCGTACCTGCCCATGCCGCTGGACGCGTACAGGCCGAGGACCATGGACAGGGCGACTCCGAAATTTGCTCCGGAGGACATCCCGGTGGTGTATGGATCCGCGAGGGGGTTCCTGGTTATCCCCTGCATCGCGACTCCGCTCACCGCGAGTCCGAATCCTACGACTATCGCGGCGAGGACCCTGGGAATCCTGATGTTCCAGATGGCCTGGTCGTCCCTCCAGCCGGGAGATCCGGGATCGTACGTCGCGCCGAGCAGATGGTCTATGAGGATCCTGTAGGAGTCCGCGAATCCGATCTCGCGGACGCCCAGGGTCATCGAGTATCCTGCCGCCAGGACGGTGACGGCCAGGATGACGATGATCACCAGGATCTTGCGTCCCGTGTACCTTCTGTATCCGCGGATGATGTCCTCCGAGGTGCTCTCGGCCCCGTTCATTCGGACATCTCCGGGATGTCTACGACGGCCGGCTCGGAGGCCGTGTACGGGGACCTCCATTCGTCCTCGTCGTCAGGCAGGGTCCCGTTGAGTATGACATGGGGTCTGCCGTTGGCCCGGATCACGGTGCTGTCCACGCCGTACACGGCGCGGATGTTTTCGGGAGTGACGACCTGCTCCGGGGTGCCCACGGCGTAGATCGAGCCGCGGTACATCATGATGATGTTGTCGGAGTATCTTGACGCGATGTTGATGTCGTGGCAGATCATGATCACGGTCATCCGCTTCTCGCGGGAGAGGTCCCTCAGGAGCTCGGAGACGTCCATCTGGTGCCTTATGTCCAGATTGGCGGTGGGCTCGTCGAGCAGGAGCACGCGCGGCTCCTGCACAAGCCCTCTCGCCAGGACGACCTTCTGGTGCTGCCCCGCGGACAGCTCGTTGAACTGCCTCAGGGCGAGGTCCTCGATGCCGAGCCTGTGCAGGGCCTCGTAGACCTTCGTCAGGTCCTCGTCCGTGGTCCTGAATCCGGAGCGGCTCTGCCTCCCCATGAGCACGGCGTCCACCACGGTAAGCGGGAAGCTGTCCCCGGTCGAGTACGGGACGTAGGCCATGTTGTCGGCGATCTCCTTCACGCCCATGCCGGACACGTCCCTGCCGTCGAGAAGGACGGCGCCCTCGTCCGGCTCCAGGACCCTGCATATGCAGTTCACCAGTGTCGACTTCCCCACGCCGTTGGGGCCCAGGATGGAGACGAACTGCGGCCCCTCCATCCTCATGCATATGCCGTCCAGAACCTTGCTGCTCGAGTATCCGAACCCGAGACCGTCGATCTCCAGCCTCATGCCGCCATGCTCCGTGATGATATGGATGTAAGACGGGCGTTCCGGCAACGGGAGCGCCCGGTTGGGTTCAGATCCTGTCCTTCACGTCGTCGTACGTGATCAGGAACGTACCGTGCTTCGTGACGTCGTAGCTGCCGGAGAGGCAGTCCACGAAGTTGTCGATGAAGTACTGGTGCATCTCGACACCGAATCCGGACTCGACGGAGCCGGGGAACAGGTACTCCATCAGATAGGCGACCTTCAGGCAGAGAGTCAGGCTGTCGTTGATGAGGATGCACTTCTCGGGGAACGCATGCTCGGCGCCGTAGTAGTTCTGATAGGCCTTCCATGCTGATACAGGATCGGAGTCGTCGTTGTACAGCCACTTCTCCTGTCCGATCACCCAGTCCGCCTGCCACTCGTCGTTCTTGAGCCACTCCTCTCCTCCGAGGATCTTCACGTAGTTGCTGGCATCCTTCGATGAGTCGTATTTCCAGATGTTCTCGATTCCGAGGCTGTCCGCGAGGAAGCCGTGGCCTCCCGCATCGCTGTAGACCCATTTCTCCATGTAGACGAGGAGGGCGGTCTGCTGTGCGAGCTCGGGGTTGTCGGCGAGGGCCTTGTCCCTGGCGTCGTAGATCCTGTCGTAGAACTCAGCGATCTTGTGGGACCTCTCCTCCATGCCCGTCATGTATCCTAGGATGAGGAAGGCGTCCACCTCGTTCTCTTCGCCGAACGGGAGGTTGACTATATCGATCCCCTGGGCGGTGTACTGCTCCTTGTTGTCCACGGAGAAGCTTCCGGAGGAGACGATGGCGTCGATGTGGTCGATCTTGGATACCATCTCGAAGTCCACCATTCCAGCGCCGGTGCCGATCTTGGGCTTGTCCTTGAGATCGTTCCACATGGCGGAGTTCGGCCAGCTCTTGGACCCCTGCATCCCGACGACGTTGCCCGTGAGTCCCAGGATGACCACGCCGTCCACGGCGTAGGTGCCGGTGACTGCGATGTCCCTGATCGGATACTCGGCTTCGGCGACATTCTGGTTGGCGTCCACGTATCTGACGGATTTCGCGGTGCGGTCGACCAGGGCCTGTGCGAGGGAGACGTCTGTGGAATCGATTTTCCCGTCGCCGTTCACATCTGCATAGGGATTCTCCGACACGGACCAGGTCTTCTTGCCGTCGGCGTACTCCTTGATGAGATCCACGTCGCTCGAATCGAGGTAGTCGTCGTTGTTCGCATTCCCGAATATGCTCAGACGGCCGGTGTGCTCCGCCTTCTCCTCTTCTTTGTCATCGTTCATGAGGACGAACGCCGCCCCTATGCCGGCCACCAACAGGATGGCGACCGCGATTATCGCTATCGCTTTCGACTGCATCTTATCACAGTTGGATTATACATCCAATTGCTAGTCGAATCGTTTGTATTTAAACGGCTACTAACGAGAAATATAGTTGTGTCATGATATTACGATATTACAATCTAAGAGGCATTAGACATGCTTCGTTCTGCGACCTTCAACGAGTGGTCCAAATACGCCGTTTCGCTCGAATCTGTTATCTACAATCCAGACGATACCCGTCAGCATGGCATCTTTAAGACACACCGCAACCGAGGAGACGTGCGACGTCCAGGGCTGCGACAAGCCCGCGGAGCGCTCCTTCAACATCAAGCAGGTGAGCAGGTCCAAGCTCCAGCTCAAGTCCTCCGACCTCCGCAGCGTGCACCTCTGCAAGGAGCACTACAAGGAGTACAAGAAGGAGACCAAGCAGGACAGGTCCCTCGATCAGGTCTACGACCGATGGAGATACTGTTCCTGGGGACGTCCGCCGCGGTTCCATCGCGCTACCGCTCGACGTCCTGCATAGCCGTCCGCGAAGGACGGGACATCGTCCTTCTGGACTGCGGAGAGGGGGCCCAGCGCCAGCTGATGGTCTCCCCTTTCTCGTTCATGAAGGTTCGCGCGGTCCTGATCACGCATCTCCACGGGGATCACGTGTTCGGGCTTCCGGGGCTTCTTCAGACCATGGGGCTCTCGGGAAGGACCGATCCGCTGCTGGTATGCGGCCCTCCCGGGACGGCTGGATTCATCGGATCCTGCATGTCCTATACCGAAGGCGAGGCGGGATACCCTCTGGAGATCAGGGAGCTGGAGGGCGGGGAGGAGATCTCCGCCGGAGCGTTCTCGGCATCCTGCTTCCGCACCGATCACGGTATATCCTCTCTCGGATACGTCGTCCGCGGCCCCGCATATCCGGGGAGGCTGGACCACGCAAAGGCTCTCGCTCTCGGCGTCCGCGACGGGCCGGACATGGCCCGCCTCAAGGCCGGCGAAGCCGTCGGGGGAGTGACTCCCGAAATGGTCGTCGGCTCCCCGTCTCCCGGAACGGCGGTCGCGTATACCGGGGACACGAAGGCTTCGTCGTCTATAGCGGAGGCGGTCCGCGGAGCGGACGTCCTGGTCCACGAGGCGACGTACTCCGCATCCGATGCGGCGAGCGCGGCCGAGCACAACCACAGCACGTCCGTCCAGGCGGCCGAGACAGCCGCTGCGGCTTCGGTCCGCTGCCTGATAATGACGCATATAAGCCATCGCTACGACGACCGTTCGGTCCTCGAGGCGGAGGCCCGCGAGGTCTTTCCGGAGAGCTATGCGGCCGACGACATGGACATGTTCGTCGTAGGCCGCGGCTCCGTCCGCAGGGAATCGGTCAGACAAGCTTGAGGATGTCGGCGTTCGTGATCATGCCGACGATCTCGCCCTTGCGGGACACGAGCACCGCGTTGTAGCCCACCATCAGACCTGTCACGGCGCTCATCGACGTGGTGTCCGAGACAACCGGGAAGGGCTCCTTCATGACCGTCGATATCGGAGTCTGACCGAGCCTGTCCATGGTCTCCCCTCCTCTGAGGAGGTCGAAGATGCATCTCTCGGAGATGCTCCCCACCGGCACCCCTCCGTCTATCACGGGGAGCTGGGAGTATCCGGTGCTCCTCATGAGCTCCGAGGCCTCGTGGACCTGCCTGTCGCTCGATATGGAGACGACGTCCGCGGATGCGACGTCCGCGGCCTTCATGTCGCTCGGGCTCCCGGCCTTCATCGCCTCCAGCGTCTCGAACAGCCTCACTATGGTCTCGTACGACGCGGAGGTGCGTCCCCCTTCGATCTTGGCGATGGTGCTCTGGCTCACGCCGGATTCCTTCGCCAGCTCCGACTGGGTGATGTCTATCGACTTCCTTATCCTCTTGATGTCGGAGACAGGGGGGAACTTCATGGTCCCATCCATCCTTCTATTCCTATAAGAATATTTGTTGCCACGAACAATATATAGGTTCAAATACTGGGCACCTGCGGAGCAATTCAAATGGCCAAGAACATCTACGTGGAGGGTCTCAACGAGATCCCCGTTCCCATGAAGGACATCGAGATCGTCGAGCGCAAAGGAATCGGACATCCCGACAGCGTCGCCGACGCCCTCGCAGAGGAGGTCTCCAAGGCCCTGTGCAGGATGTACAAGAAGGAGTTCGGGCACGTCCTCCACCACAACACCGACGAGACCCAGATCGCGGCCGGCCAGGCCGCTCCGAGGTTCGGCGGCGGAGTCATCGTCGACCCCTCCTACATCCTCCTCGTCGGACGCGCCACCACCCATGTCGGCGAGGGCGAGGACATCAAGTCCCTCCCCTGCAAGCCCGTCGCGCTCAAGGCCGCCAGGGAGTACCTCGAGAAGACCTTCCCCAACCTCGACGTGGAGTCCGAGGTCGTCCTGGACGCCAAGCTCGGAATGGGATCCGACGACCTCACCGGCGTCTACAAGGCCTCCGGCCACCTCGCCAACGACACCTCCTTCGGTGTCGGATACGCCCCCTACTCCATCGCGGACAGGCTCACCCTCCAGACCGAGGAGTACATCAACGGCAAGATGAAGGAGGTCCTCCCCGAGACCGGACAGGACGTCAAGGTCATGACCTCCCGTGTCGGCAAGACCGTCACCACCACCATCGCCTGCGCCATGATCGACAAGCGCATCGAGGACGCCACCGCCTACAGGTCCGTCGTCGAGCAGATGTACGACAAGGTCTATGACAACGCCCTGAAGATCATCGGCGACGAGGACATCGAGTACAAGCTGGAGATCAACACCGGCGACGACTACGACCGCCACGTCTACTATCTCACCTGCACCGGGATGTCGCAGGAGATGGGAGACGACGGATCCGTCGGAAGGGGCAACAGGTGCAACGGTCTGATCACCCCCTACAGGCCCATGTCCATGGAGGCCACCTCCGGAAAGAACCCGATCACCCACATCGGAAAGATCTACAACGTCATGTCCAAGCTCATCGCCGACGACATCGCCGAGAAGGTCACCAACGAGGCCGAGATCCGCGTGAGGCTGCTCTCCCAGATCGGAAAGCCCGTCTCCGAGCCCCTCAACGCCTCCGTGCAGATCGTCCTGCCCCACGCCGAGGAGGACTCGCACCTCAAGACCTGGAAGTCCGAGGCCGAGGCCATCACCGCCGACTGGCTCGACAACGTCGACAAGGTCAGCGACATGATCATCGAGGGCAAGGTCCGCACATTCTGATCGCAACGGGGCCGTCGAAGGGCGGTCCCGTCCGACACTTCTCCTCCGGGGCCTCGCGGCCCCGGTACCTCTTCTTCCGATCTTCGCTTCTTCGAGCATACGGGGCATTCCGGATCCCTTTCGAAGCGGAACGTCCTGAACCTCCATGTCTCGAGGTCCATGGACAGCAGCGTCCCGGGTTCGACATGCCTTCCCGTGGCGATCTTCAGAACCTCGGCCGCCTCCATGGATCCCACCGTCGATACGACGGCGCCTATCGAAGCGGGGGCTCCTTTCCTCTCGGGAAGGTCTCCCGTCATGCATCTGAGGCACGGGCCGGCGCCGGGGATGCATGTCGCCACCTCTCCGACGAATCCGTCGATGCCTCCGTGGACGAGGGGCTTTCCGCTCTCCACCGAGTATCTGTTCAGGTCCATCCTCCCTCCGACGGAGTCCAGGCAGTCCACCAGGACGTCGCATTCCGACAGGAGGTCCTCCGTATCCTTCGAGAAGCGCACCGCATGCGCCGTCACGTGAGCATCGGGATTCCTCGTCCTGATCCAATCGGCGAGGATCTCCGCCTTGGGCGAGGGATCTTTCCCGGGACCCACATGGGTGCAGAACACGTACTGGCGGTTGAGGTTGGACTCCTCGGGGACGTCGGGGTCCATGAGGACGAATCCTCCGACTCCGGCAACAGCGAGGGCTGTGGCGACATTGGTCCCCAGGCCTCCGCATCCGACTATGCCCACGGAGATCCTTCCGATCGCGGCCTGCCCATCCTCTCCGAAGACCCTGAGCTGTCTCTCGTATCTGCCCATCGGCTCACCTGCGCTCTCGATGTCCGCCGGTCTAGATAACCGCTGTGACCGTTCTTATACGACCGGGCCGTTGCCGGGAATCGATGGATCTTCCCTATTCAAACGACAGGATCGCGGAGGTCGTCCGTCTTCTCGAGGAGATGGGCTCCTGCACGGTGTGCTTCTCCGGGGGGCTGGACAGCACGGTCCTCGCGGACATCGCCCATAGGACGCTGGGGGGCCGCGCTCTCGCGGTCACGGTCGATGTCCCGATGATGAGCGACAGGCAGCGCGAAGCGGCATCGAAGGTCGCATCGTGCATCGGGATAAGGCGGATCGTCGCCCGTGCGGAGCCGTCCGATCTCGAAGGCATTCTGCTCAACCGCCACGACAGGTGCTACATCTGCAAGAACGCGATGTACTCCGCCGTCTCCCGGGTCTCTATCGGACGGATAGTCAACGGGGATATAGTCGATGATCTGTCGGAGGACCGCCCCGGCATGACCGCCGGGCCGAAGCACGGCGTATCGTCTCCGTTCATCGAGGCGGGCATCCGCAGGACCGATATCGTCCGCTATCTCGATTCCATGCATCTCCCCGTCCGCTTGGTAAAGGACACCTGCATGCTCATGAGATATCCCGAAGGGATGCCTGTGGCGCCGGAGGACCTGAGGCTGGTGGAGGATCTGGAGGCGGAGGTCAGGAGCATCTCGGGCCTGGTGCAGCTCAGGGTCCGCAGGACCCGCGACGGATTCAGTGTCCAGACGTCCTCCGCGGAGCTTCCCGTGCTCGAAAGATCGTTCCAATCTATCTCCGATGCCTTCGCGGAACGCGGTCTCCGTGCGGAGCTCAATCCCGTTCCCTACGACAAGCGATGCCGAGCACATGATCGGCGTATGCTCCCGCGACATCGATGCCGGTGGCCTCCTCGAACGCCGAGAAGAAGGCGTTGGAGTTCACCTCGCACAGCACCGTGTACCGCCCCTCCTCGTCCTTCAGGAGGTCGGCTCCGCAGTAGTCCAATCCGAGCACCTCGGCGGCCTTTTCCGCGATCTCCGCGCTCTCGCGGGGGACGTCGACGGCGGTCGCCATCCCTCCCAAGGCGGCGTTCGATCTGAAATCCGTTTCGGAGCGTCTGAGGATTCCTCCGACCGTCCTTCCGCCGATGACTATGACCCTAAGATCTTCGCCTTTGCCGGATCCGATCATCTCTTGGACGAGGAACCTCTTCCCGCGGAGTTCGCCCAGCGCCGCATCCAGCTCCTCTCTGTCATGGACGAGGTGCACGCCTCTGCCCATGGAGCCGAACGACTCCTTGACGACCATCGGGTATCCGTATCTACACTCCAGTCCGTCCGCGAAGTCCTCTGCTATCCTCATGCCCGTGTCGTAGAGCAGCGGTCCGGGCGTGGTGTCCGGCATCCTGATGCCGCTTCCCGTCAGCGCGATGTGGGTGAGCATCTTGTCGTCGCAGAGGCGGATCGCCTCGGCGCTGTTGAACAGCCTGATGCCGGATTCCTCCAGCAGGGATGCGGCGTACTCGTCCTTGTCCAGGTAGATGCAGGCATCCCAGTCCTTCGGAGCCTTCGGCTCGCCGTTCTCCATGCGGATCCCGAGGGAATCGGTGTCCTCGACTTCGACCTCCGCGCCTCTGGCCGCGAGGGCTTCCGCGATCCTCCCGATCTGCCTGTCGTACTGGGGTATACGGGAGTATCTGTTGCGGAGGATTCCAATCCGTGGGGAGGACGGCTGTTTCGCGATCCTTTCATCCTGGCTGTTGGTTCTCGTTTCTGCTTTCATGGTCTCTTCGGTTCGGATGGCGTGCGGGTGCCGACTCGGAGTTAAGTGCCGTTTAAATTCTTCATCAAGTGCCGTTTAATTGCTTATTGGGTTGATTATTTAAGGTTCCTATTAAACTGATTATAAATTTTTCTATTAAATTGCTTATTAAACTACTTAGTTTAAGTGCCGTTTAAAGTTCCTATTAATTGCCTAATTGTCTTAATTAACTAGCCTCGTTGTTCAGTGTCAGGTTATGACATCAACACTTCATGTCTGATAGATGAGCGGTATTGCTTATGCGTTTGAAGAGTTGACCGTTGTGCTGATCCCCAGAACATTCTGGATGGAATCCGATACGGTCTTCAGCGTATCATCTGCATTCTTAACGCCTACAAAACCGCCGTTATCCTTACGGCCTATGATCAGTCTTCCGCCTACGGTGTTGTAGAACGCGCCCACTGTCCTGATATACTCGGATTTCCAGACCTCTTTCCATTCCTCATCGATATCTTCCGGAGACACGATCGGCGTATCGCTCCGCCTGTTGATAATGACGATGAAAGCCTTCTCCTATCCCCCTCCATGAAGCCGGATTCCTTAACATTAAGAATGTACAGCGTGTTACCTCCATCCATGAAGATAATCGATGAACCCCAGTTCGGCCCGATGTTCCGCTTCAACGATGCGAACGTCTACTGGGCGCTGCACCTGCTCTCCGGCGGCAGGCGCATCGGCCGCAAGAGGCTCGCCGACGAGGTCGGCGTCGGAGAGGGCAGCATGCGCAGGATAGTCGACACCCTGAAGGAATGGGAGTTCATCGACATCAAGCAGACCGGAATATCCATTACCAAGACCGGCCAGGCGTTCCTCAACCAGATCCCCATGAGGCCGGTGGACGTGTTCCTGGAGGGATCGGTCATCGGGGCGTTCCAGCAGGGGATACTGGTGATCGGCTGCGCCGGAGTCGTCAACAAGGGCATGGAGCAGAGGGATGCCGGCATCAAGGCCGGGGGCAACGGATGCACCACCCTGGTCATCCGCGACGGAGTCCTCATGGTGCCTCCCGACTGGAGCGTAGACGAGCACGATCCCGAGGCCGCCTACAAGATCCGCAAGGAGACAGGGATGACGCAGGAGGACGCCCTGATCATAGGCGGAGGGGACACACAGCCTCTCGCCGTGGAGTCCGCGGTCGCCGCGGCCCTGTCGATGTTCCGATGATACATCAGCTGTCCTATTCGGTCTATCAGGATATTTCGGTCTTCGGAGCGGATTCCGCATCGACCATCGCGTCGATGGGATTCGACTCCGTCGAGATGCTGACGTCCTACGACCGTCCGGACCCCTCGCTCAGCGGCATCTGCGGTTCCGTCCATCTGCCCTATGCGGTCGATTGGCTGGCCGCCTGGGGGGGACGTGCGCTCGATCTGCCGGAGGATTCTCTCCTCTACCATTCCTACGGACGCGAAAGGGATGATGTGATCTCCAACATCCGCAAAGCCATCGAGACGGCTTCGGTGCTGGATCCCTCGTACATGGTGTTCCATGCATGCAACGCCGATACGCCGGAGATAATGCGCAGGACCTACACCCGTTCCGATGCGGATGTGGTCCGCGCCCTCTGCGAGATGCTCAATTCCGTCGTATCATCGTTTCCTGGAGGGGAGCCTCCTTCGCGCATCCTTCTGGAGAACCTCTGGTGGCCGGGGCTCCGCCTGCTCGACGATTCCGGATTCAGAATCCTGGAGAGGGATCTGGAGTTCGATGACTGGGGGATCAATCTCGATATGGGCCATCTCATGAGCTGCCTTCCCGTGTCGACAGAAGGAGAGGCCATAGAGACGCTGGAGAGGGTGTTCGACAGCTATCCTTCCGATATGATCGATCGCATCGACGCGGTCCACCTCCATTGGAGCGCCACATGGCCCTATCGCTCGTCTTTCGAGGAGCACGGCTATGAGCCTCCGTTCGAGGACTTCATAAGGAGGGCGTACGCGCACGTCTCCATGATGGACCGGCACTTGCCTTTCACCGATCCGCGCTGCACGGAGCTCGTGGAGATGCTCTCTCCGAAGACGGTCACCCACGAGACGCCCGGGACCGCGAACGGATTCCTGGAGGATTCCAGGGCGCAGAGGTCCCTGTTCCCATTTCGATTCGACCGATGATCGATGGTTCCCGCATTCGAAGCGTGTCGGAGTCCGGTTCGTGAACAATCCGGGAGAAACCGTCCGTTTTTTCCCAACGAGCTGACATCGACAAATGGATTATATCCAAGGTAAGCAATTGAGAAAACAGGTGTGAGATGACGGCCCTTGCGGGCCGGGTGTCTTACGGACACCAATCGTCACGGTTGGCTTATGACCAATCTATGACGATCGACAAAGAGCCGATCGTCACCGTGATGCGGAATCCGCCGTTCCGATATCTTTGGTAAGATATCACTTATCTCACCACCTACCGAAACATGGTTCCGCGGATTGTCGGGAGGCTAGTCCCGATAGTTCGCGGACTTACCTTTTCCGGCGACGAGGAATCGTCGCCTCGTATTTTAACTTGGATGTCAGGATAACAATCCCTCTTCAGAAGGCTCGGTCGAACCCTTTTTCGATCGAGTCTCTTTTGATCATTGAGTTCGATCACACATCCCGATTCAAAAGTCGAATGACTCTCTCGGACGTCTGGCGTACAACTTGTTTTTATATGTCCTTCAGTTACTCGGTGCCAGAGGAATTAGGAATGGCACGCTTCAAAGAGGCAGAGCACAGGCTCCTCGACAAGACTGTTTGCATGAACTGCTATGCCACCAACCCCAAGAGGGCTGAGAGGTGCAGGAAGTGCGGAAGCAGCGACCTCAGGCCCAAGGCCAAAGAGAGCAGGAAGCAGTGATTCCTGGTCGTAGGACTGTTTTTCTTACGGCCCTACGGGGCCGGTATCCAACGTCCAGCGGAAGCGCTGTCGGTCATTCTGTGCCGAGCTCCAGGCTTACGGGAGGAGACGCATTATGAAGATCCTCGCAGTAGAAGACAATCCTTCCATCGCGGAGGTCCTCAAGGACATCCTCTCCGAGGAAGGCCACAACGTCCGTCTGGCCGCCACCATCGACGAGGCGGTCACCAAGACCGAGTCGTTCGAGCCCGATATGGTGCTTCTCGATTCGATGATCGGCAAGGAGGACGGCACCAGGTATCTCGCCCGCATAGACGAGGAGATCCCTTCCTGCCGTCCTGCGGTGATATTCGTCAAGGCACCTGGGGAGATGGTGCCCGGAGACAATCCTCTGATAATGGACAGCGTGGACAAGCCGTTCCGCTCCGAGGATGTCGTCAACGCCGTCAAGGATGTGGCGGAGTCCATGCAGCCCGCGGATGCGAAGCCTCGCAGGACCAAGGAGAGGCGCTCCCGTCGGAAGAAGCCGCGCTACAAGGAGCCAGCCGGCGATTCGCTCGAATCGCACGGCATCGAGTTCGGGAAGTCCTATGTGATGTTCACCCGCGACCGGGAGGCCATCTATCGCCTCATGTCCCTCTTCGACATGAGGTGGTACAATCTCATGATAATCACTACCTCCAGGACGAAGGCCGTGGAGGAGAGGTTCTCGTACGGCGCCATGGAGGTCGTATCGCTTTCCGTGAACGCGAAGGCCGGTTCCACCGGCATAATGGAGATAGGGACCATGACGGAGAGGGCCAAGGAGTTCATCGACTCCAGCCTTCGTCCTGTAGTGATATTCGACGGCTTCGACGACATCGTCGAGGCGGACGGAATAAACCAGTCGCTCATGATGATTCAGCAGATCATCAAGGGCAGGAGCAAGACCTGCACGGTCGCGCTCTCGGTGGATGGATCGGTCCTCACCGAGAAGGACCGCGGCATACTGCTCCGCAACATGACCAAGTATTCAATGGAGTGATCGGAATGCAGATCGAGAAGGTTTGGGCAAGAGAGGTACTCGATTCCAGGGGAAACCCCACGGTCGAGGCCGAGGTGACCGTCAAAGGGCACAGGATCTCCGCTATCGCGCCGTCCGGCGCGTCCACCGGCACATGGGAGGCCCTGGAGCTCAGGGACGGGGACAAGGGAAGGTACGGCGGCAAGGGCGTGCTGAAGGCCGTGGAGAACGTCCGCGGTCCGATAGCCAAGAGGATCGTCGGAATGGATCCGGCCGACCAGGAGGGCATCGACCGCGCCATGATCGAGCTCGACGGGACCGAGAACAAGTCCAACCTGGGCGGCAACGCCATGGTGGCCGTGTCTCTTGCCGTCGCTCGTGCCGGAGCCATGGCCGAGGGGATGGAGGTCTACGAGCACATCGGAGGCGATCACGTCACTCTGCCCGTGCCCATGCTCAATATCATCAACGGTGGGAAGCATGCCGGAGGGAACCTCAGGATACAGGAATGCATGATCATTCCTGCCGGGGCTCCTTCGTTCTCCGAATGCCTCCGCATGTCCTCGGAGGTCTACATGAGCCTCAAGGGCATCCTCAAGCAGAGATACGGCACCGGCGCCATCAACATCGGCGACGAGGGGGGATTCGCTCCTCCTGTGGACACCGTCGACGAGGCGCTCACCACGATCACAGACGCCGTGTCCGATGCGGGCTACTCCCCCGGCAAGGATATCTTCCTCGCCATGGATGCGGCATCCTCCGAGTTCTACTCCGACGGCGTATATACCGTCGACGGCATGGAGCTGGATGCGGGAGGTCTTATGGACCACTACGTCTCCCTTACGAAGGGCCACCCTCTGATCAGCATCGAGGATCCCTTCTTCGAGGACGACTTCGAGACCACCGCCGAGTTAACCCGCAAGGTCGGGGGCCATGTGCAGATAGTGGGAGACGATCTCTTCGTTACGAACTCCAAGCGTCTCAGGCGCGGAATCGACTGCGGAGCGGCCAATGCGCTGCTCCTCAAGGTCAATCAGATCGGCACCATCACGGAGGCCGGCGAAGCGGCGGCCATGAGCTTCGCCAACGGCTACAACGTCGTCGTCTCGCACAGGTCCGGGGAGTCCGAGGACACTACCATCGCCGACCTGTCCGTCGGATGGGGCGGAGGAGAGATCAAGACCGGCGCGCCTGCTCGCGGAGAGCGCACGGCCAAGTACAACAGGCTCTTGAGGATTGAGGAGCAGCTGGGCTCGAACGCCAGGTTCCCAGGTCTGTCCAAGTTCAGGATCTGATGCCTGCAGGGCGGAGGGGCGCTCCCCTTCCGCTCTGGAAACGTCTTTTTACGTCCGATTCCGGGCTTATTTTCTATATATAAAGGTTTTCTATCGAAAACCCCTTTGTTTCCACTGGAGAATCGCACTTAACGTTGTGACATCTGGACCCTCTTCATAACGGCTGGGGAAGGCTTATATGTGGTCTGCTGTTAGAGGGGAAATGCAGCGTACGAGCGCCGTACAGGATGGAATAGAGGCGTTCTTTGACTGCTAATCTCGGGGGAGAGGATTGATCGGAAGAATGAATTTGGATAGCGGTAGCTATGCGAAAAGAGGTTGCAACCGCATGCTGGATGACATGCCTGAAGCTTCTATGATGAGCGTCTATTGCACTTGCGGAAGGATCGTCCCTCTGGACCGCTCCGAGATGCACATCCGTCTGGGGCTGGGCAAGAAACTCGAATGCATGTCATGCCGCAACGCCAGGATCTCCCGCGAGATAGACGCCATGAACGAGCACTTCAGCGGTGCCGAGGGGTCCGAGGAGACCTCTTTCCGAACCGGTCCGCAGACCGATTCGGAATGAAACGGTTTTGCTACGTTTTTATAAAATAGTGTTACTGAAAAGAGCGGCTCCGTGAGGGCACCGAAGGGTCAGGATTCCTCTTCGGACTCTTCGCTCTTCTTCTTGGATCTGGAGATCGAAGGCTTCCTTATCGTCTTCTTCTTGGCGGCCGGTTTCTCCGGATCGGTCTCCTTCTTCTCCTTCGCCTTGGAGGGCTTCTTCCGACCGGGGCAGTCGGGGTTGATGCACTCCTCGGTGGTCCCCAGAGATACTATCGGAGCCTTGCACAGGGTGCAAACGTGTCCGGCGTAGGAGATGCTCCCCCTGGGTCTGAGCGGATAGGTCTGCGTGCACGCGGGCCATTCGGAGCAGCCTGCGAAGCGCTTCCCCGACTTGGAGTACATGAGCCTGATGCGGCCGTTGCCACAGGTCGGGCACGGGCCGAGGTCGTTCTTCTCGGTGTTGCTCGTGCACTTGGGGTCGATGCACTGTATGGAGGGCGGCATCCCCTTCCTGATTATCCTGAGCTGCGGCAGGCCGCAGACCTCGCAGACCGTCTCCGTGGTCTGTATGAGGGCTCCTCTGGGCAGCGGATACGCCCTCTTGCAATCCGGGTACCCGTCGCATCCGATGAAGTTCCCGTTCTTGGAGCGTTTGATGGAAAGGCTGTTCCCGCAGGACGGGCACGTCCCTATGTGCTGCTGCGAATGGAGGGCGGCCTTGATCTCGCTTCCGATCTCGTCCGAGTCGGCGGAGATCTGCACTGCGACTCCGTACAGCATGTCCTGCGATTCCTTGACGACGGAGTCCAGTGTCTTCTCCCCGTCGGAGATCATCACCATGTCCGATTCCAGCTTGGCCGTCATGTCAGGCTCGGTGATGCCTCCTCCGTGGTCCTCGAGGGCCTTGGTGAGGGCGATGCCGCTCGGAGTGGGAATCATGTAGTTGCCCTGGACGTAGTTCCTGGAGTACAGCTTGCCTATGATGTCGTGCCTGGTGGACTTGGTCCCCAGCTGGAGGCGGTCCATCTCCTGGATCAGGGAACCCTGGTTGTACCTGTAAGGGGGCTTGGTGGCCGACTCGTTCATGGAGACGGATCTGATCTCGATCTCGTCCCCGACCTTCATCGGAGGGAGCTTCGCGTCGTTGGATTTGAGGTACTTCCCGTAGTACTTCTTCCATCCCTTCTTCTTCAGGACGTATCCGGTGGACTTGAACGGCTCTCCGTTGACGTCTATGACGCATTTCGTGACCTCGGACTCCGCATTCGGAGCGAGGGTCGCCAGGAAGCGTCTCACGATGAGCTCGTACAGCTTCCATTTGTCGCCCTTCATCTTCTCGGGGGACGCCCCGGCGGTGGGATAGATAGGGGGATGGTCCGTGGTGCGCCTCTTTCCCCTGGACGGAACGATCTTCTCCTGGGCGAGGATCTCCTCCGCTTCGGTCTTGAACGCACCCTCCTTGAGCTTCTCCAGCACCGATCTGAGGGGAAGGCTGCGCGGATACTCCGTGTTCTCAGTACGGGGATACGAGATGTATCCTCCGGTGTAGAGGTCCTCGGCCAGCTTCATGGCCGTGGTAGGAGGGATCCCGATCTTGTTGGCCTCGACCTGCATCTGAGTGGTGTCGAACGGCGCGGGCCTGAACTCCTCCTTGGTCTCCGTGGACCAGGAGGATACAGTGCCCGTCTTCGCGCCCTCCACCTTGGACAGGACGGCCTTCGCCTCGTCCTCGTTCCAGAACGGGTTCCCCTCATGGTCTCCTTTGAACGCGAGCATGCCGAACTTCGCTACGACGTCCCAGAACGGGACGGGGACGAACCTCTCTATCTCCTCGTGCCTGTCGACAAGGAGCTTCAGAGTGGGGCTCTGAACCCTTCCGACGGACATGAAGTTCTTGCCGACCTGCCCGGACGACAGGGATATGAGCCTGGTGAGGACGGCTCCCCAGGACAGGTCGATGATCTGCCTGGCCTCGGCGGCGTCCGCGAGCTTCTCGTCCGGATCAGCCAGGTTGTCGAACGCGTTCTCCACCTCTCCTTTGGTGAGGGCGCTGAACTTGGCTCTCCTGACGGTGCCCATGTCGGCGCCTATGGCCTTCACGGTCTCCATGCCGATGAGCTCTCCCTCGCGATCGTAGTCGGTCGCGATTATGATCTCGTCGGATTCGGCCGCGAGCTCCTTGATCCTGTTGAGGATGGATTTCACCTTCACGGTCTTGACCTGGGGCGCATGCACCAGCTCGGCAGGGTCGGTGGCGCTCCAATCGTTGTACTCCTCGGGATAGTCCAGCTCTATGATGTGTCCGCGGAGGGAGACCACGTTGTACTCGTCTCCTCCGGTCTCGAAGGAAATCACCGTAACTCCTCCGGAAGACGAGGATTTGGACGTGCCGTCGGAAAGGATGGTGGATATCCTCCGTGCAGCATTTGCCTTCTCGGTGATTATCAGCTTCTTCATCGCTCATAGGACCGTTCGGAACGATTTAATGGTTTACCCTATCGGACGGCGCCGAGGCGCGAGGGCTCGTCCGAGGGACTGCACCCGATATATATGTTGGAAGTATCCTCCATCGACAATGCTCCAAGACGAATTCATGGAACTGGTCCGCGGGATGCCCGGCGTCGTCCGCTTCGAGCGTCTCGACCGCGTCGTCCTGGAGGAGATCTGCAGGATCGAGAACGGGATGACCTCCACCGGATGCGGGATGAGGATAGAGAACGTGGGGATGTCCACATGCTCCTCGAAGGGATCCGTCTTCGTCATGGTCGCAGACGGGGGCTTCGAATCGGGATGCGATATCGGCATGGAGTACGTCGACGACCGCGGCGTCGTCATAGGCCACAGCGTTCCGTCCGGCTAGAAGGATAGGTACGCCGAGGCCTCCGACGTCGTATGGCTCAGCGACAGCTTCCTGTTGTATCCGGAGAAGATCGGTGATTCCGATGCGAAGCTCCTGATGAAGGCCGTCAGGATGGACCTCCCGGATAGCGGGATCGAGCCGTGGATCTTCGCGCCGTGCATGGAGTCAGCTACGGTGCTGAAGAAGGCCCTCGGCGTCGAGGATCGGGAGCTGGCCGCGTTGATCGTCGGAGTGGACGGTCTTAGAGGCCCTTCAGGCGTTCCTGTGGCCGATGTGGTGGAGGTTCCCTGTGCTGGGGGCGGCCATGGTGAGCCTGCCTCTGAGGACCCCCTTTATCGACGTGACCTCGTCGGCGAACCTCTTCAGGTCCTTGAGCTTCCCTTCGCAGATCAGGATCTCCATGCACTTGTCATGGTCGAGATGGACATGGACCGACATGCTCACCAGTCCGGGATTGTCGTGCTGCATGTCGGTGAGCTTGTCTCCGACGGAGGTCACGGTGTGGTCATAGACCATGACTATGGTCCCGGCCATCCATTCGTCGTCGTTCTTCCATTCCGATTCGGCGAGCGAGTCGCGCACAAGGTCCCGGATCGCCTCCGAACGGCTGACATAGCCTTTCTTGGAAATCGATTCGTCGAACTGCTTCAGGAGATCGGGCTCCAGAGAGACCCCTATGCGTGTGACTCCTTCCATGAAGAGGGCAACGGAGCACGGGCGTTTAACACCTTCGAAGCGTTCGGTATCACACATCGCATACCGACATGCGGTTATCCCGTTCTTCGTGTGTCGTTTCCGTTCGGAGGTCGCGATCCTCCGCAGATCCGGGACCAGGCACGGGCGCATTCCACGGCCTTCGACCATTCCCTTATGCGTCTCTCGCGCTCCTCGGCCGGCATGGACGGAAGGAACTCCCTGTCGAGGGACCATATCGATGCCAGCTCCTTCCTGTCTGTCCAGAATCCTTCGGCGAGTCCGGCCATGAACGCCGCCCCCATGGCGGTGGATTCGATGGTCCTGGGCCTGACGACCCTGGCACCCGTTATATCCGAGAGGAATCCGCATAGGAATCCGTTGGCGCTCGCGCCTCCGTCCACGCGGATGGACGCCAGGTCCCTGTCCGCATCCTTCCGCATCGCCTCCAGGACGTCGCGGGCCTGGAACGCGATGGATTCCAGCGCCGCCCTGGCCATATGGTTCCTGTCGGTGCTTCTCGTGAGGCCCATGATCATTCCGCGGGCGCCCTTGTCCCAATGGGGAGCCCCCAGACCGGAGAATGCAGGCACGATCGTGCACCCTCCCGTGTCCGGGACGCTCTCAGCCATGCGCTCGGTCTCGGAGGAGGATTCGACGATCTGCAGCTCGTCTCTCAGCCACTGTATCGTCGCGCCTGCCATGTACACGGATCCCTCCATCGCGTACGTGGCGCCGTCTCCGGATGTCCATGCCACGGTGGTGAGCAGGCCGTGCTCCGAGCGGAGAGGCCTGCGGCCGGTGTTCATGAGCAGGAACCCTCCGGTTCCGAAGGTCACCTTGGCATCCCCCTCGGAGAAGCACTGCTGTCCGAAGAGCGCGGCCTGCTGGTCGCCCATGGATGCGGAGATCGGCACATCGATGCCTGCGACGGACGGGGCCGTCGTTCCTACGGCTCCGCAGGTTGGGCGCGGCTCCGGAAGGATGGATCTCGGGACCCCCACAGCGTCCAGAAGGCCGTCGTCCCAGTCCAGCGCCGAGATGTCGAACAGCATCGTGCGGGATGCGTTGGAATGGTCTGTGACGTGCTCCCTTCCGCCCGTGAGGTTCCATATGAGCCATGAATCGACCGTTCCCGCGAGGACCCTGCCGGATGCCGAGGCTTCGGCAGCTCCGGGGACGTTGTCCAGCATCCATCTGAGCTTGGTCCCCGTGAAGTAGGGGTCCACGTGGAGACCCGTCGTGCGGAACACCTCTTCATCCAATCCCTCGGCGTTCAGGGAGTCGCAGAGCGCCTGGGTCCTGCGGTCCTGCCAAACGATGGCGTTGCAGAGGGGCGATCCCGTGAGGCGGTCCCAGAGGACGGCGGTCTCGCGCTGGTTCGTTATGGCCACTGCCACGCATCCCGAGCGGTTCACCGGACACCTGTCCAGCGCCTCGTTCATCGTCTCCTTCGTCAGTCTCCAGATCTCCGACGCATCGTGCTCCACCATGCCCGGGCCGGGATAGATCTGCCGTAGGGGCCTTTGAGAGGATGCGAGGACCCTTCCGTCGTGGGCGAAGAGCATCGTGCGGATGCTGGTCGTCCCCGCATCGATTGATAGGATGAATCCCGTCTTTTCTCCGTGAAGGTCCTCGATTCTCATGGTTCGGAGCAGCATCGCGCAGGTTAAAGAGCTGTTCGCAAGGATTCCGAACTGTCGAAGTCGCAGAAGAACGGTTCTTATCCATGCGGTTGATTCGATTGGCATGAGGCAGATCGATGTCGGCGGGCAGTCCTTCAGGAGCATCCGTGAAGAAGATATGTGCTATGTGGACAAG
>DATC01000016.1 GCA_002504495.1 Methanomassiliicoccaceae archaeon UBA537 | reverse complement strand
ATGCGGTGGTGTGAAGGCGCTCCTCCACGACGTTCTTGGGGATCAACGCCTCGGCGACCACGCATTTGCCGCGGCCCTCGATCATGTTGATGGCGGCAGGCTTCTTGTCGGAGCACATGTTGCCGGATACCGAGATCATCACGGTGCCTGTTTCGTTCTCGATTAGTCTCCCAACGGCCTCGCTGGCGAGAGTGGCCATGTTCATCCCCATGGCATCTCCAGTCTCGAAGGACAGCCTGACATAGAGCCCCCTGCCGTTAGGGAACATCTCGATGCGCTGTAGCCTTCCGTGGGATGTGGTTCCGGAGACCGCTTCATCGATCTCTGCACGATGGGACGCGATCCAATCCATGACCTCCTTGCAATGCTTCAGACCTTCGACTCTGAACACCGGTGCTCTGGTCATGGAATCCCCGAAGACGGCGGCTTCGGCACCACCTCCGGCGTTTATGACTGACATTCCTCTTGAGATGGAGGCTATGAGCGCCCCCTCCGTCGTAGCAAGAGGGACGAGGAAGCTGCCGACAGCGGATTCGCCGCGGATGTCCACCGGACCCGCGTATCCGAGAGGCACCTGTATCGTCCCGATCATGTTCTCGACGTTCTTGGAGGCGGCCTCTGGATCGAGCGAGCCTTTGGCTATCTCATCTAGCGGGGTGCCGGTGAAATCTTCGGCGGCCGAACGCCTATCCTCCATGTCTGCTATCGTGCGTCCGCGGTTCTTCAATCCGGTGCGGTCATCCATGGCCTCGAATCTCCCCCGATGATATATGTTGTTCTCCTGCCACCAGTTTTTATACATACCTCGAAATGGAGATTCATGGGCGAGAGGCTGGATGATGCTGTGGACAGAGCGGGAGACATCGTCGACCGCACCGCCAATAGGCTCTCATCGTCATCGGTACCGAAGGCCGATACACGTACGGATGTCACGGTGTTGCGCATATTCCCGGCCTTCGTTCTCGTATGCCTGACGATATGGTCCGCCGGATTGCTGATCATAGATTGGAGCGGCATCTCCAAGCCGATAGAGCTCCTATGTCTTTCATTCACCCTGTGCTTCGCCGTCCTCGGTTCGGTGCTCTTCTTCAAGATGCCGCAAGGCGTATTCAGAAAGATATGCAATGCCATGTCTGCATTGATTCTAACTGCGGTGATATGGATCTCTGACTATCTCACCGGGGACTTCTACTTCTCGGATACCATCACTGGCATGATAGAATTCATGGGATGGCACCTCTCCTCGGAGTCGCTGTTCGTGATCGGATTCGCCGTTACATACTGCGTTCTCCTATTCACCACTACCGCCGTCGTCAGCGTGGTGTGCATCTACCTCAGAAGGTATGTCCCTCAGGTCCTGTCAACAATGAACGAACATGCGAAGAAGGGAATCAGAAGCAAATCGGAACGCTTCTTCATGGTGCCCGACATCATAGATGTGGAATCCATAAAGCTCATCCCTCCCAGACGCGAGCATGTCTTCGACATCAAGGGATTCCTGAGCATCACATCCTACATCTTCATCCTGGGCCTCCTGATATCATCCTATCTGTTCGTCAACCCTTATTTCCTAGATGTGATGGACGAGAAGGTCATGCTGGCCATCACGCTAATGCTGTCGATGTTCACCCCTGTGCTCATAATCCCATGGCAGACGTTCAGAACCATCGGTGCCGTCGCCGAGAGCGGCGCACCGCGCCCTTATCCCCTTTGGCAGGGCGCCAAATTCAGATTGTTCACCACATTCACCACCATGGGTGCGTTCATGATGATGTTCCTCCTTTCGGTGTACCTTGGGAACGACGTCTGGAGGATTATCAGGACATACCTGACGTTCATGATCCCGTTGCTGTGCACCAGCGTGATGTACGGAATCGTCTACACGAACAACTTCGAATCCGCAGACATCGACGAGATAAGCAGACGCTTCGAAGAACAGGAAGCAGGAAACCGAAACGCCGAACAGACGTCGAGTAAAGGAGGAAAACGACAAGACTACAGGCATCGAGGCCTCCTGCTACCGCTCCGGATTTTGTTCCTGTATATAAAGATTCAAGAAGAATCAATCGGGAATGTCAGCCTTGCCGTTGTTCTTCGGAGGTTGATTCCTACGGCCTTCCTTCTTTTTCCTATAGATCCAGAAGACAATGGAGACCGCTATGAGCGATAAGATGGGCACTACGGCCTGAGTGACATCTCCGAGCAGATAGTAGGCGACCACAAGTCCGAGGATCCCGAGGATCCCGAACCTCTTCATGATCCCTCCGGCACCCAGGATGAGAACGAATCCCATCATCACCACCCAGACGAGAGAGGAGACGATGAACGACGAGGAGAGCTGGAGGAACGTTCCGTCGCCCACGATATCGACTATCGCCGGAGTCACATGGCGTTCCACGAAGACCGGGACGAAGACCACCAGAATCAGAGTCATGATTATGCCGGCAGAAAACGATGCCAGCCCTTTGGATATCCTGCCCATGTCCACGTGTATGACGGGAGCACATTATTATCGATATCTCTGAAGCGGGACTCGGCAGATTAAAATCAATATTCGAAGTGGTCATGAACATGAACGATCCTGCATTCAAAGCCATAACCAGAGCGAGGAACCAGGCATCCAGCGGAAATCCCGAAGGGGCCATCGAGACGCTCGAGGGATACTTGGCCACGGATCCCCACAATATACGCCCCAGACTTGTTCTGGCCAACATAGCGCTGTCGGATCTCAGGAACGAACGCTATGGCCTGATGCAACTGGATATAATCCTGGATCTCGAACCAGGCAATATCGATGCGCTGAAAGCCAAGGCGTCCTATCTGGCTCAGGACAAGCGCAACAACACGGAGACCGATGCCCTCTTCTCGGAGATATTGGATCGCGACCCCTCCGCCGTCGTATTCAACGAATACGCCAGATTCCTGAGGAACCAGAAGACCGACTTCGAAAAGGCCGGCGAATACTACAGAAAGGCGATAGAATCGGATCCGTCCAATTACATCTACCGTCAGAACTACGCTGCGCTTCTTCTCAACGATCTGAAGGACTATACAGAAGCCAAGGTCCAGCTCGAGACATTGATGGATCTGAATCCGGGAGATCCTAAGATCAGGAAGAACTACGATCGCCTGATGTCCACCAAATTCAACAAGGACGGCTCTCTGAAGAAATCCCCGAAAGCCTTCTTCAAAAGAAAGCGATGCATTTCTTTAAGATTTCCTAACGGCGTTAACACTATATAATCGCTCGATGATGAGGATGCGGGATAATCATGGAACTCAAAGGATCCAAAACCGAAGCAAACCTGAATGCCGCGTTCGCCGGCGAATCCATGGCGAGGAACAAGTACACCTTCTACGCGTCTCAGGCGAAGAAAGAGGGATACGAGCAGATCGCAGACATTTTCCTTGAGACCGCCGAGAACGAGAAGGAGCATGCCAAGCTCTGGTTCAAGGCCCTCCACGGAGGATGCGTTCCCAAGACTATCGAGAATCTCAAGGATGCCGCTGCCGGAGAGAACTACGAGTGGACCGACATGTACGATTCCTTCGCCAAGACCGCGGAGGAAGAGGGTTTCCCCGAGCTCGCGCAGAAG
>DATC01000076.1 GCA_002504495.1 Methanomassiliicoccaceae archaeon UBA537 | reverse complement strand
CGTCCCCTCCCGCCTCATCGTACACCTTGGATCCTATGGAATAGGACATCCCCTTGGTATCCGACTGAGAGCTCAGATACGGCTCCTTCAGGATCGTTTTGATTCCGGAATAATAGATCTTCCTGGTATCGGAGAACGGCTCTCCTACTCTTATCGGAGAATAATAGCTGTTCGCCATCGTCTCGTCCTCCTGCACTTGCAGTGCATCGTCCGCGTGGAGAACGTCACGGAACCGTACACGCACTGCACGTCCCCTGCCTTGAACCTGTACGAGAACGACCTCACATATCCGTTGATCTCCCTGCTGGGCATCCCCGGCAGCTCGCGGTCGAGGTTGTATCTCAGCGTGAACCCGTCGGTCTCCGCCTGCCAGCGGTCCATCGCCAGATCCATCTCCTCCACCCATCTGGGCGTGGACCAGTCGGTGCTGTCGATGGCGTTGTCGTCCGGCGAATCGGGAGACCTGCGCACGTAGTCGAACGTGATCTCGCTGTTGCTGGAGGTCTCTATGGCGAACGTGTCGCGCGTGGACCTGCTGACTATCGGGAACTTCGATACGGACTTGCTGAAGCTCTCGGAATAGCTCGTGATGATCCCCATATCTATCTCTATCCCGTCGTATTCGAGCGTGAGCATGGTATCGCTTCAGGAACGAGACGATCACAGCGCCGTCTCCCGCGTAGTCTCCGCACTCTCCGCCGGACCCGGCTCCTCCGCCGATAGCGCCTCCGTCGTCGCGGTAGCCCTTGCCCCACTCGTACATATTCCCCGGGACCTTGCCGTTGCCGCCCTTGGAGACTATCTGGATCGTTCTGGAGTCGTTGCTCGTATCCGACACGTAGATGCCGCTTCCTCCTTTGTACAGCCTCTTGTTGCCTACGGAGTTGTCCGATATCTCGATGAGATACCAGTACGGCCCCTCTTCGATTATAGTGGCCTTGAATCTGGTTATCGGATAGAGGAGATCATCCTTTACGGATTCTACATCGATATTGGTCGACGCATACCATTTATTATGGGAATGAAGCACTTGTCCGTGATTCCACTCGAAAGATATCGAGGGGTCCGTGGTCAGCTCCTCTGAAGCCTTGAGCGCACCGACGGTGACACGCATATTCACATCCGCGGCTCCGCCTCCTGATCCAGGGAATGGATCGTCCCTCTGCGGCTTATCTATCGGCACACCCGCCTTTCCCGGAATGCCTACGCTTCCGGAACCGTCATGGGCTATCCCTTGGACAGTACCGCCTCCCGCGTTGTACCTGGAACCTCCGACGCCCCCTTTGTTCCCTGGATTGGCGGCATCTCCGTCGTCTCCGCCGTGCGCGGTCATGGTGCCCAGGCTCTTGCCGGTGGTCTTCAGGACGGATACCGAGGTGTCCTTGGACCTGTCCACCTTGAACATGCCCATCCCCAGCTGCACCTTGACGGCATCCCCCTGGCTCAGACCAGACACCAGCTTGGATACGGCTTCTCCGGACCCGCCTGCTCCGCCAGGATAGTACTCGCCGTACATCGCGCCGGCCTTCCCTCCCGCACCTACTGCGACGATACGCGCTCTGGTGCATCCTGCAGGGACTATGATATCGGGTGCATCGCGTGCCAGGAACCTCGCATACACCGCCACCGGGTCGCTCACGACGGCGTAGAACACCGCGCCGTCCATGGAATCCGATATGATCACCTTGGACCCCAGGTCGTAGGTCATACTCCCGTTCCTCCACCCTGTGATGGCTCCGCCGTTGGTCACCATGGCGGACTGCGCCATGGTCGGATTGGGGAGGTACGCCTGGGTGCCTGCAGGATACGAGCGCGTGAATCCCTCGTCGGAGCTGTTCGCCTTGAACGTCAGCGTCACGCGGTCTCCCGCGGACTCCTCGCTGAAGACACGGGCCTCCAGCAGGTTCATGCTCCACGTCATCTGCTGGACTCCGAATCTGGGAGAGATGGAGCCTGTGAGGAACACGTTGGTATCGATGGCAGGGATCAGCTCGGATGCATCCTCTCCGGGGTCCCCCGAATCGGGGATGTAGTGGAAGTCCAGCCCTCCCTGGATGCGCCAGCCGGAGCCGTCCTGCTCGTAGGACAGGTTCTGCCAGTTGTCCCACATGTGCATGAAGCCCTCCCACCACTTGCCGTTGGACCACCTGGACGGGTCCGAGGACCTGTCGTCGTAATCGTCCGGAGTGACACGGGAGCAGGACATCGATATGGTGCGGGTGGTCCCCAGGTCCATGACGAAGTTGTTCCACACGCCGTACACTATGGTAGGTATGTTGGATATGGACGCGTTGTAGGTGACCTCCAGGGCCGTCACGTTGTCGATATGGAACGTCGTCAGGTCTCCGCCCTTCTTCCAGCGCACGGAGAACTCCGCCTGCCCTGCCATCGGAACGACCCCTTGAGCCTGCTGAACGATACCTGCTCGCTGACGATGTCCTGCACGTATCTCTTCAACTCGCTGTCGGTATATCCGTTTATCGTGATGTTGTATGTATTGGAACCTTTCATCCTGGACGCGGCGAAGGCATCCGCCTTGCTCTCCGGGACGATATGCTCCCCTTCCCCGCCCTCTCCGACGATGGCGAGGGTCCCCCCTTCTCTGGACGGCACATAGCCTCCTTCGGCGAATCCCGCGATGGACATCGCACCGTACGTTCCTCCGGCTCCTATCGCGAATCCTGCTCCCGCTCCGATCAGAGCACCTGCGGGAATGAGCAGATTGCCCAGGATGCTGGAGCCGCCTATCGTAGCTCCGATCTGAGCCGTCATGAGACCTACATAGAGCGATACGAACTCCTTGAAGTTCTCAAGGATCGTGGTCGCTACATTGAGGATGGTCGTTATGATCGCCTCTCCGTTCTCTTCCACGAACGTGCCCAACGTCACAAGGAAGTTCCCTATGCTTCCCACGATGCCCTTCTCGTCCTTCAGAGTCTCCCCTATATCGATGATGTACGAGGAGAAGACCTTGACTCCCTCTTTGATGGCGAACTCCATCATCTCTCCGAGGGACTTGCCCTCGAACTTGTCCCATATGTCCAGAACGGCGTCCACGAGGTCCAGAGTCGCGGGAAGGATGGTCTCCGCCAGCTTGTTGCCCAGAGGCATGAAGAAGAGCTGTACTGCGAGGTTGAACAGGGACTCGATGGACTGCATCAGCGGAGACGACCGCTTCATGTAGCCGTAGATCATCTCCACGAATCCCAGGGATTGCGTAGCAACGGACTTCAATCCGGAGGCTCCCATCTGGACCCCCTTCATGATGATGGGGGACCACTTCTCCTCCCATTTGGCATCGGCCCTGTCGTTGATGTCCGAATCCTTCTGACCGTACAGGTGCCCGGCCTCGTCGATGGCGCCTTTGGGGATGTCTCTGCGTCCGAATATATCGGTATCCGCGTTCACCACGCGCTCCACGTTGCCGGAAAGGCCCTGGACCTCCTTGGCGATCTCTTCCAGAGTCTTATTCTGGTCCTCGGTGGCGTGCACCGCCTTCTCGGTGGCTTCGACGACCTTGCTGTTCGCGCCGGCGTCGCCCCCGCTGCCAGGGGTCACCGCCCCGCTCAGATCCGCTCCCGATGCGCCCGACTCCAGGCCTTTCTTGGCGGCCTCCTCGAAGACCTTCTGCAGCCTCGGTTCCAGGATGGCGACCAGCTTCTCGATCTCCTCGGAGGAGTACCCGGCATCGAAATCCACCCGGGCCGTCAGGTTGATCACGATTCTGTTGTCGTT
>DATC01000137.1 GCA_002504495.1 Methanomassiliicoccaceae archaeon UBA537 | reverse complement strand
AGAAAATTATGGGATAGAGTAGCTGGAGGGCAGGAAGATATGGCCGGATATGTGACAGATGCGCCGGACACGCTGAAGCTCAAGGTGTTCTGCATAGAGGAGTACCGCACGAAGCACGGCCTCACCGGTCCGGAGACGATCAGACTGTTCGACAGGTACGGCGTTCTGGACTATCTCGAATGCCCCACGCTCCAATGGCAGTCCATCGAGAACACCGTCATCGATGTCGAGGAGTTCATCGAGGTCCGCTCCCGCAAGGAACAGCAGGATGTATAAGTCCGAGACCATCCCGGACCCATGGAACCGTCCATGATCAGGAACAGGATGTCCGACGACGAATGCCTGGAGCTACTCGACAGGAACGGCGTCGCGGTGCTGTCGATGTGCGGACCCGACGGGAGCCCCTACGCGGTCCCCGTCAACTACGTCCGCATCGGCGATTCGATCTACTACCACGGAAGGATGACCGGAACGAGGGTCGCCTGCATGGAGCACGACCCGAGATGCTGCCTTACCGTCTACGAAGAGGTCGGATTCGACGACTACGGCCCGGGGATGTGCGCCACGAGCACCGCTTTCGGATCCGTCGTGGTGAAGGGAAGGGCATCCGCGGTGGACGAGGAGGATCTGAAGGTCGAGGCCCTCGGAAGGCTGACCGCGAAGCTGGTGCCGTCGAAGGGCGACGCTCCGATGGATCCCGCGATCGTCGCGAGGACCGGAGTATTCAGGATATCTATGGAAGAGGTCACGGGGAAGCGCCGCGCGCCCAAGCCGGGCAGCACGATGCACCCCGCGATGTGAGGATCAGAGGTCCTTCAGGTCGTCCTTGAGGTCCTTGATCTTCTTTCCGAGGCCCGTCTTCTTGGAAGAGGTCCTCGAGGACGTCTTCTTGGCGCCCGCGGTCTCGTCGAGCTTCAGGAGGAGCTCCCTCTCCTCGGGGGAGACCCTCTTGGGCACGTTGAGCGACACGCGGACGAACATGTCCCCGCGGGACGACGAGTTCACGCGGGGAAGACCCTTTCCCGGAATGCGGAGCACGGCCCCGACATCGGTGCCGGCGGGTATCTTCAGGGCGACGGTCTCGCCGTCGATCGTCTTGACGGTCTCCTCCCCTCCGAGGACGAGCTTGGAGTAGGTCGTCGGGACACGGGCCCAGAGGTTGGATCCGTCGCGCTCGAAGTTCCTGTCCTCCTTCACGTGCATGAAGACGTAGAGGTCTCCCGCGGGGCCGCCGTTGATGCCGGCGTTCCCCTTGCCGGAGACCTTCAGCCTCATGCCCTCCTCGACGCCCTTCGGGATGCTCAGGGAGATCTTGGCGTCCTCGGTCACGGTCCCGGCGCCCTTGCACACGGGACAGCGCTCGGAGAACGACATGCCCCTTCCGCGGCAGTCCGGGCAGTCGGAGACGGTGACCATGTTGCCGAACGGCCCTCTGACCACCTTCTGGACCTGTCCCTGCCCGCCGCACGTCTTGCAGGTGGAGACCTTCCCGTCCTTCCCTCCGGTGCCGTTGCACGCGGTGCACGGGACCGTGTGGGGGATGTCCAGGTTGACCTTCTTCCCGTTCAGGACGTCGACCAGGTCGACCTCCAGGTCGTAGCGGAGCGAATCGCCCTGCTGGGGGGAGTTGCGGGAGCGGGACCTGCGTCCGCCCCCGAAGATCCCTCCGAAGAGGTCCCCGAAGATATCGGAGATGTCGTCCGCCCTGGTGAAGTCGCTCCAGTCGAACCCGCCCTGCCCGAAGGAGTTCTTCACTCCCTCGTGGCCGTACTGGTCGTAGAGCTTCCTCTTCTCGGGATCGGACAGTATCTCGTAGGCTTCGGAGATCTCCTTGAACTTCGCCTCGGCGACGTCCTTGGGTTCGGTGGAGACGTCGGGGTGGTACTTCTTGGCAAGAGTGCGGTAGGCCTTCTTGATCTCGTCCTGCGTGGCGGTCTTCTGGACCCCCAGCACCTCGTAGTAGTCCCTCGGCATCTCCTCCGCCCCCTTCAGTCGTCGACGATCTTGTAGTCCGCGTCGACGTATCCGTCGTCGGACTTCTTGTCGTCCTTGGCCTGCTGCTGGGACCCGGCGGACTGCTGGGCGCCCGCCTGGGGGCCCTGTCCGTTGGCCTGGGCCTCCTGGTAGATCCTCTGGCTGATGGGCTCCATGGCCTTCAGCAGGGCATCCATCTTGGACTTGATGGCATCGGCGTCGTCGCCCTTGTTGGCGGTCTCGAGGTCGGAGACGGCGGACTCGATCTGGGCCCTCTCGGCCTGGGAGACCTTCTCTCCCAGCTCCTCCAGGGACTTGCGGACGCTGTAGACCGTGGTCTCGGCCTGGTTGTGGAGCTCCACGAGCTCCATCCTCTTCTTGTCGGCCTCGGAGTACTGCTCCGCCTGCTTGACCAGCTCGTCGATCTCCTCCTTGGAGAGCTTGTTGGACGAGGCGATGGTGATCTTCTGCTCCTTGCCGGTTCCCAGGTCCTTCGCGCTGACGTTGATGATGCCGTTCGCGTCGATGTCGAAGGTGACCTCGATCTGGGGCACTCCGCGGCGTGCGGGGGGTATGCCGTCGAGGATGAACTTGCCGAGGGAGGTGTTGTCGGCGGCCATGGGCCTCTCTCCCTGGACGACGTTGATCTCCACGGAGGGCTGGTTGTCGGCCGCGGTGGAGAACACCTGCGACTTCTTGGTCGGGATGGTGGTGTTCCTGTCGATCAGCTTGGTGGCGACTCCTCCGAGGGTCTCGATTCCGAGGCTCAGAGGCGTGACGTCGAGCAGCAGGACGTCCTTGACCTCTCCGGACAGGACGGCTCCCTGGATGGCGGCACCCATGGAGACGCACTCCATCGGATCGACTCCGCGCTGGATCTTCGGTCCCACGATGGACTCGACGAAGTTCTGGACGATGGGCATCCTGGTCGGCCCTCCGACCATGATGATCTTGTCGATCCTGTCGGCGTTCAGCTTGGCGTCGGCCATGGCCTGCTCGATGGGTCCCCTGCAGCGGCTGACGATGGGCTCCACGAGCTCCTCGAGCTTCGCCCTGGTGAGGGTCTGGGTCAGGTGCTTCGGGCCGGTGCTGTCGGCGGCGATGAACGGGAGGTTGATCTCGGTCTGCATCGTGGTGGACAGCTCGATCTTGGCCTTCTCGCAGGCCTCGCGGACCCTCCAGAACGCCATGTTGTCCTTGGACAGGTCGATGCCGGTCTCGTTCCTGAACTGGCCGATGACGTAGTTGGTGAGCGCCTCGTCCATGTCGGATCCTCCGAGCTTGGTGTCTCCGGATGTGGAGAGGACCTCGAACACTCCGTCGCTGAAGTCCATGACGGTGACATCGAGGGTTCCTCCTCCGAGGTCGAACACCATGATCTTCTGCTCCACGTCGGACTTGTCCAGACCGTAGGCGAGGGCGGCTGCGGTGGGCTCGTTGATGATACGGACGACATCGAGTCCAGCGATGGCGCCGGCGTCCTTGGTCGCCTGCCTCTGGTTGTCGTTGAAGTAGGCGGGAACGGTGATGACGGCCTTGTCGACGGTCTCCCCGAGGTAGGCCTCGGCGTCCTTCTTGATCTTCTGGAGGATGAAGGCGGAGATCTGCTGGGGGGTGTACTCCTTGCCCAGGGCGGTGACCTTCTCGTTGCTGCCCATCTTCCTCTTGACGTTCTTGATGGTTCCGTCGGGATTGGTGACGGCCTGCCTCCTGGCGGGCTCCCCGACGAGAAGCTGGCCGTCCTTCGTGAACGCGACGTACGACGGGAAGGACTTCCCGCCCACGCTGGTCCCCTCTGCACTGGGGATCATTGTCGGCCTGCCGCCCTCCATGACGGAGGCGGCGGAGTTGCTCGTTCCCAGATCTATTCCGATTATCCTTGACATATTATCACTCCTTGTTCTGATCCTTGTCTTCAGAGGCAGGCGCCGTCTCCGGCGCCTCGGCCTTCTTCGTAACCTTCACCTTGGCGTACCTCAGGACCTTCCCGTTGAGGGTGTATCCCTTCTGGTAGACCTCGGCGATCTTCCCGTCCTCGTCCCCTTCGACGGCGCACAGCGCCTCGTGGAGATTGGGATCGAAGTCCCCCTCCGCGGGCATCTCCTTCAGGCCGTTGGCCTCGAGGACCTTCATCAGGTTCCCCCTGACGCCTCTGACGCCCTGCACGAGGACCGAGTCCTCCGTGGCGCTGGCCAGCGCCCTGTCCAGGTCGTCGACGATCGGCAGGAGATCCTTCACGATGGAGGAGCAGGCGTACGTCTTGTACTCCTCCTTGTCGCGCTCGGCCCTCTTGCGGTAGTTGTCGAAGTCGGCCTGCAGACGGCGCGCCATGTCCAGGTACTTGTCCGCCAGGGCCTTGGCCTCGCCGAGCTCCTTGGCGAGCTCCTCTCCCTGGTCCTTGACGGGCTCCTCCGGAGCCGCGCCGCTCTCGACCTTGTCCTTCCTTCCGCTCATAGGTTCCGCCTTCTAGTGCTGCAAAACGGGGTAATGAGGGGCCGGAGCCCCTCTGTTTATGTTGTTTCGTTCGATCTTCAGTCGTCCATTCCCATTCCGCCGGGAGGCATGCCGTCCCCGACCTGGGGAGCAGGGCTGGCCTTGGAGGCGATGACGTCGTCGATCCTGAGGATCATGACGGCGGCGTCGGTGGCGGAGTTGAGGGCCTGCTTGCCGATCCTGTAGGGCTCGATGACGTTGAGGGCCTTCATGTCCTCCACCTTTCCGGTGTAGGGGTTGAGGCCGGCGTACCTGCATCCGCCCTTGTGCTGCTTCCTCATCTCGATGAGGATGTTGATCGGGTCGAGACCGGCGTTCTCGGCGAGGGTCCTGGGGATGCTCTCCATCGCGGACGCGTAGGCCTCGATGGCGATCTGCTCCCTTCCTCCGACGGAGGCGGCGTAGTCGCGGAGCTGCATGGCGATCTCCATGGCGGTGGAGCCTCCTCCGGTGACCATCATGCCGTCCTCGATGGCGACCTTGACGACGGACCAGGCGTCGACGAGGGACCTCTCGACCTCGTCCGCGACGTGCTTGGTTCCTCCCCTGACGAGGATGGACACGGTCTTGGGCTCGGTGACTCCGGTGATGAAGGTCATCTCCTCGTCCTCGATCTTCTTGAGCTCGACGACGTCGGCGTATCCGAGGTCGTCCTCGGAGAGCTCCGAGATCTTGTTGATGATGGAGGCGCCGGTGGACCTGGCGAGCCTCTCCATGTCGGACTTCTTCACGCGCCTGCAGGCGTAGATGCCGGCCTTGGACAGCATGTGCTGGGCGACGTCGTCGATGCCCTTCTGGCAGAAGACGGCGTTGGCTCCGACGGCCTTGACGGCGTCGACCATGGCCTTGAGCATGTTCTGCTCCTCCTCGACGAACTTGGAGAGCATCCCGGGGTCGGTGATCTGGATCTTGGCGTCGATCTCGGTCTTCTTGACCTCGAAGGGAGCGTCGATGAGTGCGATCTTGGCCTTCTCGATCCTCTTGGGCATGCTGGGGAGGACGGGCTCCTTGTCGATGATCAGACCCTTGACGAGGTAGGAGTTCTCCATGCTGGCGCCCTCCTTCTTGACGGTCTGGATGTTCTTGAGGTCGACGGTGTACTTTCCGTCCTTGTCCTTGTCCACGACGGTCCTGACGGCGTCGACGACGAGGTCGGAGAACTGCTCCTTGGACGCGTTGACCTGCTTGGAGATCATGGCGGTCTGGGCGATGAGCTTGAGGGTCTCGGTGTCGTCGATGGAGACCTTCATGGCGATGTCCTTCAGGACGTCCTGGGCCTTGTCGTCCGCCATCCTGTATCCCTTGGCGATGATGGTGGGGTGGACGTTGGCGTCGATCAGGTCGCGGGCCTTCTTCAGGAACTCGCCGGCGAGGATGACGCTGGTGGTGGTGCCGTCCCCGACCTCTGCGTCCTGGGTCTTGGCGACCTCGACGAGCATCTTGGCGGCGGGGTGCTGGACGTCCATCTCCTTCAGGATGGTGACTCCGTCGTTGGTGATGACGACGTCTCCGACGGTGTCGACGAGCATCTTGTCCATTCCGCGGGGTCCGAGGCTGCTCCTGACGGCGTCGGAGATTGCCATGGCGGCGGCGATGTTGTTGAACTGAGCGTCTTTGCCCTTGTCTCTCTTGGTTCCTTCCCTGAGGATGATGACGGGTGTGTTGCCCATTCCCATATTATTTTCCTCCGAATGTTCCGATGGACTCGGAATTCTAACGTCGTTTATGTTAGAACTTCTATATAAGCATGACTGATTAACGGATTGGGAATCCGAAGCGTCGAGAAAAGGAGATCCGAGGGCCAGTGGTCGCGCCCTCGGAGATCGGAAAGACGGGACGCCTCTTCGGGATCCATGATGCGGAGGATCTCCATCAGGTGCCCGGATACGGCGCGACCGGTTTCCGTCAGCGAATAGCCGGTGGCTCTTCCGAGAGCCTCGGCGCGGACGAGACCCGAGGAGACGAGGTCGTCCAGCTTCTTCGGCATGGTGGCCGTGTGGGAGATGTGGTCGTAGATCTCGTTCTTCAGGCACCCTTCGTGGAGGGAGATGTAGATTAGAATCGAGATGGAATGGGCGCTCTCGAAGACGCCTGTCGCCCTGCAGTTGCAATCGGTCGGCATGGTCGACGGATTCCGTGGATGAAGAGTCTTGCGGAGGATAGGAATCAGAATGTAGATTCTGACCACTACCATCCCCTATGCGTACGATTGGAGTGATGAAACCGGCTTCCCGAATCGACGATTCGACATCTGTTATGATTTTGGGGTTGAGGTCAACGTGGAAATACTTCTTTTCGCGCTTGTATCTCAGATAGATGTACTTATCATCGGCAGGATCCATGTCAAAAGATCTACGTATCTGCGGGTAAGCGGAGATATCGACAGGTACATAGAAAATCAAACGCGCTTCACGCTCATCCCTATGGTCATCAGAGAACAGGCAATACATGTTCTCGTAGATGTAATTGGAAATATCCCTCCGCGCTTCATCATAGCCACATTCCCCGCGATGAATATTACCGCACACTGAAGCAATGTTCATCGAAAACAATTGGACGAGCGTTTTTGGAGGCTCTTCAGGAGCTAGGGCAGAATCATACATGACCTTGACCCATTTGAATGCGTTCCAGCAATTAATCTCAGTTGAATTCGAATCATCAGACAGATGAGGAACATCCAATTCAAGAAATTGTGGGCATATCTCCAACCGATACGGCCTACTAGTTATTTCATTAATCAACTCACCTTTGCTATTGAAAGATTCGGTAGTGAAACAGATTGCGTATGGAACACATCTGACATAGGCTCCATTTCCCTTCGCATCATATATCGTCCGATATACCGTAGAACCATCGAAAGGCGGAAGATAGTCTGACGGATCGAGACATGCGTCGCGTATGATCTGTTCGGCCACTTTCATGGTCTCGCGACCTTCATCAACACACATCTCACTACATTTGGTCAATCTCAGACGCCTTCCACGTAGGATGTTTTTCAATCCGTTCTCGTCAGTATAATGAAACAATACCCTACCTACAGTGGATTCTCTCAGCAACTGTATCGAACCACTGATTGGCATTCTGGATATCGACTCGATTTGATTCATACTACCTCTATCAGAATTTACCGTCCGGCGCGGACACGCC
>DATC01000131.1:6254-26059 GCA_002504495.1 Methanomassiliicoccaceae archaeon UBA537 | reverse complement strand
GATCCGCGGCATGAAGGTCGACGCCGCCAGGAAGGCCCTGGAGGACGTCATCGACAAGAAGAAGGCCGTTCCTCTCAAGAGGTACAACAAGCGCGTCTCCCACAAGGCCGGAGTGGGTCCCGGAAGGTACCCCGTCAAGGCATCGAAGGCCATCCTCGGAGTCCTCGACTCCGCGGCCTCCAACGCCGAGTACAAGGGCCTCACGCCCTCCGACATGGCGATCACCACCATCTCGATCGCCAGGGGACGCATCATCCCCGGCCACATGGCCAGGGCGCACGGCCGCGCCACCCAGTCCAACCAGGACACCGTCAACATCGAGATCATCATCGAGGAGGTGGAGTGATATGGCATCCGAGAGGAAATTCGTAGCAGAGAACATTCGCAGGGTCCTCCTCAAGGAGTACCTGATGAAAGAGGTCAGCCGTGCCGGATTCGGCGGACTGGACGTCCAGAGGACCCCTGTGGGAACCCGCGTCCTGCTCACCACCGAGAGGCCCGGTCTCGTCATCGGACGCCGCGGTCAGACCATCAAGAACCTGACCACCGTCATCGAGGACCGCTTCGGATTCGAGAACCCCCAGATCGAGGTTCAGGAAGTCGAGGACGCCTCCCTGAACGCCCAGATCATGGCCGAGAAGCTCGCCTTCTCCCTCGAGAGGGGATGGCACTTCCGCAGAGCCGGACACTCCACGGTCCGCAGGATCATGGACGCCGGCGCCCGTGGATGCTACATCATCGTGGCCGGAAAGCTCACCGGACAGAGGCACAGGACCGAGAAGTTCAAAGAGGGCTCCATCAAGTTCTGCGGCGACACCAAGGACCAGTTCATGGACCACGGATACGCCGTCGCGAAGCTGAAGATGGGTGTCATCGGTGTCACCGTCCAGATCATGGACAAGAACTCCGTCCTGCCCACCGACATCACCGTGCTCAACAAGACCGAGGCCGCAGCCGTCCTTCCGGACCTGTTCGCCGCTGCTCCCGCCCCCGCCGAGGAGGCCGTTGCAGAGGTCCCTGCCGAGGAGGTGCAGTGATGGCAGCACTCAAGACCGCCGACATCAGGAACATGAGCGTCGAGGAGCGCAACCAGAAGCTGAAGGCCCTCCGCGACGAGCTGATGCACGAGAGGGGAGTCTCCGCCACCGGCGGAGCCCCCTCCAGCCCCGGCGCCATCCGCGCGCTCAGGCTCAACATCGCCCGCATCCTCACTGTTCAGAAGGAGGAGGAAAAGATCTGATGGCTGAAATCTGCCCAGTATGTGGATTGCCTAAGGAGCTGTGCATGTGCGAGGAGATCGCACGTGAGCAGCAGACCGTCAGGATCTCTATCGACAGCCGCAGATACGGCAAGACCGTCACAGTGATCGACGGTATCGATGAGAACGACATCGATATCAACGATCTCGCGAAGAAGCTGAAGAACAGATGCGCCGCCGGCGGAACCTGCAAGGACGGCCGCATCGAACTCCAGGGCGATCACAAGAAGAAAGTGAAAGCCGTGCTGGAGGAGATGGGATTCCGCACAGAGGTCAGATGAGAGACAACCACTTCGTGAGGACCGAGCTCATCGGAATGGACGTGGAAGTGCTGTCAAAGCCATACTCCGGCATGTCCGGCAGGGTGGTCGACGAGACGAAGAACACGTTCACCATCGAATCGGCCGGAACTGAGAGAATGGTACCCAAACCATGCAATGAGTTCAGGTTCACACACGAGGGCAGGACGTTCGTCATCAGAGGTTCAGAGATAACCCACCGACCAGAGGACAGAATCAAGAAGGTTAGGTGAAGATTGAATGACAGCAGAAATCAGGAACATCGGTATCGAGGTCGCCGCTCCCAAAGGCGAGTGCGACGACCCCAACTGCCCCTTCCACGGGACCCTTTCCGTCAGGGGACAGATCATCGATGGCGTCGTCTCCACGGTCAAGATGAACAAGACCGTCGTTGTCGAGCGCCAGTACATGAAGTACATGCAGAAGTACGAGAGGTACGAGAAGAGGTCCGGACGCTACTCCGCCCACTGCCCCTCCTGCCTCGGCGTCAAGGCCGGGGACAGGGTCAGGATCATGGAGTGCAGGCCCATCTCCAAGACCGTCGCGTACGTCGTCGTCGAGAAGGTGGAGTGAATGAAGGGAATCGCCGGAAACCAGACCAGGGGTCTCCAGAACGGCTCCAGGCTCGCGGTCATCGACAACACCGGGGCCAAGGAGATCGAGATCATCACCGTTCCCGGATACCACGGCGTCGCCAGGAGGGTCCCCTCCGCTGGCGTCGGTGACCTCGTCATCGCGTCCGTCAAGAAGGGAACTCCCCAGATGAGAAGGCAGATCGTCTTCGCGGTCATCGTCCGCCAGAGGCGCCCCATGAGGAGGCCCGACGGAACCATCGTCTTCTTCGAGGACAATGCGGCCGTCATCACCACCGAGACGGGAGAGACCAAAGGAACCGACATCAAGGGTCCCGTGGCGAGGGAGGCTGCCGAGAGGTGGCCCCGCGTGTCCGCCACGGCGAGCATCATCGTGTGAGGTGTGAAGGATGGCAAGCAGCAAAGCAAGGGTCCAGAGAAGGAACCAGGCGAACGCGTCCGCGCACGTCAAGAGAAAGATGCTCTCCGCCCACCTGAGCGACGAGCTCCGCGCCAAGTACGGGGTCCGCACCGCCAGGGTGTGCAAGGGAGACACCGTCGTCGTCGTCCGCGGGAACGCGGACATCAGAAACATCGAGGGCAAGGTCGTCGGAGTCTACACCGGCACCGGTCGTGTCGCCATCGACGGCATCACGATCGCGCAGGCCGATGGAACCGCCGCCGAGCGTCCCATCCACGCGTCCAACCTGGTCATCACCAAGCTGAACACGGAGGACCAGTGGAGGGTCGATGCTCTCAGCAGGAAGTCCAAGGAGGCTAGCCAATGAGCGACCATATGAAGAGGCTTGCAGCGCCCAGGACCTGGCCCCTGAAGAGGAAGGCCAACGTCTTCATCGCCAAGCAGACCGCCGGTGCCCACTCCGTCGAGGAGTCAATGCCCGCCGTGACCGTACTCAGGGACATGGTCGGCATCGTGGACACCGCCAGAGAAGCGAAGAGGATCATCGGGAACAGGGAGTTCTTCGTCGACGGCAAGGCCGTCAAGAACCCCAAGGCCCCCGTGGGATTCATGGACATCGTGTCCGTTCCCAAGATGGGCCTGTACTTCCGCATGCTCCTGACCGACAAGGGAAAGCTCACCCTCGTCCCCGTCGATGAGGCGGAGACCAAGTGGGAGCTGTGCAGGATCGACGACAAGACCCTCGTGAAGGGCGGCAAGATCCAGCTCAACCTGAGCGGCGGGAGGAACCTCCTCCTCGACAAGAACGACTACAAGTGCGGAGACACCCTGAAGGTCACCTTCGAGGGACAGGAGATCCTGGACCACTACCCTCTGGCCGAGAACGCGACCGTCTTCATCAAGGAAGGCAGCCACGCCGGTCAGGTCAGGAAGGTCAAGGAGGTCGAGATCATCAAGGGTCCCGCAGACAACCTCGTCCTGTTCACCGACGGGTCCGAGACCGTGGTGTCGAACTGCTTCGTCATCGGAGCGGACGCGCCCGCCATCAAACTGCCGGAGGCGTCCGAATGAGCGACGTCATGAGGCAGCTCTCCATCGACAAGGTCGTCGTCAACATCGGTGTCGGCGAAGCCGGAGAGAGGCTCGTCAAGGCAGAGAAGGTCCTCGAGATGGTCACCGGGCAGAAGCCCGTCGAGACTGTCTCCAAGACCGTCAACAGGGATCTCGGAATCCGTGTCGGAATGCCCCTCGGATGCAAGGTCACCCTTCGCGGCGAGGCCGCGGAGACCTTCCTCAAGAGGGCTCTGTCCATCAGGGAGCACCGCGTCCCGGTCTACTCCTTCGACAAGGAGGGCAACATGTCCTTCGGTATCTCGGACTACACCGATTTCGACGGACTCAAGTACGATCCCGAGATCGGTATCTTCGGAATGGACGTCAACGTCGTCCTGAAGAGGCCCGGAAAGAGGGTCGCCGTCAGGCCCCTCCTCAGAAGAAGGATCCCCATGAGCCACCGCGTCGACCGCGACGAGGCCATCCAGTTCATGAAGGACCGTTACCAGGTCAAGGTGGTCGAATGAAGCCCAAGAAGCAGTTCGGAAGGTCCGTAGGCTGCACCCGCTGCGGACGCAGGAGGGGAATCATCAGGAAGTACGGCATGCACCTCTGCAGGCAGTGCTTCAGGGACATGGCCCCGGAGCTCGGGTTCAAGAAGTATTCGTGAGGTGTAAGATATGCAGAGCGATCCACTCAACGACGCAATGTGCGTCATAAAGAACGCTGCACTCAACGGAAAGTCCGAGTGCATCATACAGCCCTCATCCAAGCTCATCGGACGCGTGCTCAAGGTCATGCAGGACCGCGGGTACGTCTCCCAGTTCGAGTACATCGAGGACGGCAAGGCGGGCAAGTTCCGCGTCATGCTCGATGGAGCGATCAACAACTGCGGCGTGATCAAGCCCAGGTACTCCGTCAAACTGGCGGACGTCGAGAGGTTCGAGGCGAGGTTCCTTCCCGCCCAGGACTTCGGACTCCTGATCATGTCAACAACCGCTGGAGTCATCACGCAGGACCGCGCCAAAGAGCTCGGCATCGGCGGGAAGCTCCTCGCTTACGTGTATTGAGGAATCAGAATGACAATCGCAGGGAAAATCGAAAGCACCATCGCTATACCCGGCGGCGTCACGGTGTCCCAGGACGGAGGCGTCCTGACCGTGAAGGGCCCTAAGGGAGAGCTTAGCAGAAACTTCGCGCACCCTGGAATCGATGTGGCCGTCAACGGCGAAGGTGTCAGCGTCAGCTGCATCATGCCGAGGATCAAGGACAAGGCCATGGTCGGAACCTATGTCGCGCACATCAGGAACATGATCCACGGCGTGACCGAGGGCTACACCTACCACCTCAAGATCGTCTTCTCCCACTTCCCTATGAAAGTGACCGTGAAGGGCGACCGCGTCGAGATCAACAACTACATGGGAGGCCACGCCCCCCGCTACGCCAACGTCTGCAAGGGCTGCACCGTCAAGATCAACGGCCAGGACGTCACCGTAGAGGGAATCGACATCGAGGCCTGCGGCCAGACCGCCGCGAACCTCGAGAGGGCGACCTCCAGAGGCGGCTTCGACAAGAGAACGTTCCAGGACGGTATTTACATCGTCGCCAAGTCCCACAAGGTGAAAGAATGACAGTGAAGAATCTCACGGAACTGCAGGGTCTCACCGAGAAGAACGTCGAGGAGCTCAAGGGCATCGGCATCGAGAACGTCGCCGACCTCAAGGCCGCCCTCGATGACGACGAGAGGCTCAAGGGGGTCGTGAAGGCCTGCTCCGGAGTCGGTCCCAAGACCGTCGCCGGCTGGAAGAGCCAGCTCGAGGGATCCGTCGCTCCTGCAAAGGAGGACGCCCCCGCCGCCGAGGTCGTCGAGGACGCCAAGGCCGTCTACACCGTCAAGCTCAAGCCCGAGCTCGACGAGGCGACCGCAGACGGACTCGCCAAGAGGGCCATGATCTCCGGAAGGAGGCCCGCCTTCAAGAGGCAGGAGTGGTTCAGATACCAGAAGCTCGGAGAGAACTGGCGCAAGCCCAAGGGGATCCACTCCAAGATGAGGAGGAGCCTCAAGAGGCGCCCGCCCATGGTCGAGATCGGATACCGCGGACCCGCAGAGGTCAGAGGACTCCACCCGTCCGGATTCGAGGAGGTCCTCGTCCACAACGTCGACGCTCTCGAAGCCATCGATCCGAAGAAGCAGGCGGTCCGCATCGGCGGAACCGTCGGAACGAAGAAGAGGATGGCCATCGAGGACAGGGCCGACGAGCTCGGAATCAGGGTCCTCAACAGGATGGTGTGAGCCATGGCCGATCTTAGCAACCAGAGAAGGATGGCCGCGGAGGTCCTCAAGTGCGGGCAGAACAGGGTCTGGATGGACCCCGAGCGCCTCGACGACGTCGAGGAGTGCATCACCCGTGCCGACATCCGTACCGCAGTGGCTTCCGGCATCATCAAGGCCAAGCCCAAGAACGGAACGTCCAAGGCCAGGATAAGATACGCCGCAGGCCAGAAGGCCAGCGGAAAGAGGAAGGGCCCCGGATCCAGGAAGGGAACCGCCAACGCCCGCGTCCGCGACAAGGAGCGCTGGATGGCGACGATCAGGCCCATCCGCGACGAGCTCAAGACGCTCAGGGCCGATGGAAAGATCACGCCCTCCGTCTACAGGCTGTACTACAGGAAGGCCAAGGGAGGAATCTACACTTCCCGCAGGCACCTCAGGCAGCACATGATCGCCGCCGGACACCTCAAGGAGGAGGAGAACTGATGGCAACCGGTCCCAGATACAACGTCGCGTTCCGCAGAAGAAGAGAGGAGCGCACCAACTACTACAGCCGCAAGAAGCTGCTCTCCAGCCATGAGGCAAGGGCTGTGGTCAGGAGGTCCAACAAGAACATCTCGATCCAGTTCGCCGTGTTCGGAATGGAGGGCGACTCCGTCCTCGCGTCCGCGACGAGCAAGGATCTCAAGGCGCTGGGCTGGTCCAGAGCCTGCTCCAACATCCCTGCGGCCTACCTCACCGGCTACCTCGCCGGGAAGAAGGCCCTGAAGGCCGGCATCGAGTACGCAGTGCTCGATATCGGCATGCAGAAGGTCCAGTACGGAGGAGTGCTCTTCGCCGCCGTCGCCGGAATGTGCGATGCCGGACTCGAGGTCCCCCACGGGGACGACGTCCTGCCCGACGAGGAGAGGATCCTCGGAAAGCACATCGACGAGGCCATCGAGGCCGAAATGAACGCCATCAAGGAGAAGATGGAGGCTGAGTGAAATGGCAGACGGATACAAATCCAAGAGGCCCGCCGAGAAGAAGGAGGCCGACTGGGTCCCCAAGACCAGGCTGGGCCAGATGGTCCTCAGCGGTGAGATCACCACCATGAGCGACGCCCTCGCCACCAAGCTGCCCCTGCGCGAACCCGAGATCGTGGACATCCTGCTCCCCGACCTCCAGGACGAGGTCATCGACCTGAACATGGTCCAGAGGATGACCGACTCCGGAAGGAGGGTCAGGTTCGCGGTCACCTGCATCGTCGGAAACGGCGACGGATTCATCGGAATCGGCAGGGCCAAGGGCAAGGAGGTCGGACCTTCGATCAAGAAGGCAATCGACAACGCCAAGCTGAACATGATCGAGATCAAGAGGGGCTGCGGCTCCTGGCAGTGCGGCTGCGGACAGCCCCACAGCCTCCCCTTCGAGATCGTCGGAACCACCGGCTCCGTCACCGTCTCGATCAAGCCCGCCCCCAGGGGAGTCTCCCTGGCCGTCGGAGATGTCGCCAAGAGCCTTCTGACTCTTGCCGGCGTCCACGACGCATGGGGATTCGCCAGAGGCAACACCAAGACCAAGGTCAACTACGCCATGGCGACCTTCGAGGCTCTGAAGATGACCACCCGCATGAGGGTCACCGACGAGCAGGCCAAGACACTGAACATCGTCTCCGGACCCACCGGCGTCACCCACGCCGAGTCCGAGCAGACCCAGGAGGAGTGATATCATGACCTATGTCGCAATCCGCGTCCGCGGTATCCCTGATGTGAACAACCGCATCGAGGCCACCATGCAGCTCATGAACCTCACGAGGGTCAACCATGCAGTCGTCCTCCCCGAGAACGACTCGGTCAAGGGGATGCTCCAGAAGGCCAAGGACTACATCACCTGGGGAGAGATCGACCAGGAGACGCTCTCCAAGCTCATCCGCGCTCGCGGAAGGGTCGCCGGAGACGCTCCTGTCACCGACGACTACCTCAAGGAGAAGTCCGAGTTCGCCACCGTCGAGGATCTCGCCAAGGCGATTATCGAGAACGACTACAAGATGCAGGACGTCGACGGCGTGAAGCCCGTCTTCCGCCTCCATCCCCCCATCAAGGGCTACGAGGGCAACAAGCGCTCGTACCGCAACGGCGGAGCCCTCGGATACAGGGGAGCGGACGTCAACGCCCTCGTCCTGAGGATGCTGGGGGTGGAGTGAGTGCCTAGCAGAACCAAGAAGTTCAGGGGATACAGGACCCACGGCCGCGGAAAGAAATCCGGTCGTGGAGCCGGTATCATCGGTGGACACGGTCAGGCCGGACTCGGCAAGACCGGGAAGATCGGGATGCTGAAGTACGACCGCAACCACTACGGTCGTCACGGCTTCAAGAGGCCCGAGTGCCTCGTCGTCGCCAACAACACGATCAACGTGGGCGAGCTGTCCGAGCAGATCGAGAGGTACGTCTCCATGGGAGTCGCCGTCAAAGAGGGTGATTCCTACAAGGTGAACCTCACCGAGGCCGGCATCGACAAGCTCCTCGGAACCGGAAGCATCGGCATCGCGGTGAACGTCACTGTTGCAGAAGCATCCGCCAAGGCCTGCGAGAAGATCGAGGCGGCGGGCGGATCCGTCGCCACCGAGTGAGATCAATCGGAGTGTAGATAGAGATGGAAGAGACACCCAGCCTGTTGTACAAGGTCAAGCCCCTGTCCGACAGGCTCCCCTCCGTCAAACGTCCTGAAGGGCATGTGCACTTCAGGACCAAGATGATGTGGGTAATCATCATACTGGTCCTCTACTTCGTGATGACCAATGTGTACCTGTACGGCTTGGACCAGGGAGACTCTCTGGATATATTCGCCCAGTATAGGACCATCATGGCAGGTGCTTCCGGTTCTATACTGCAGCTCGGTATTGGTCCGATCGTCACTGCGTCGATCATAATGCAGCTGTTCACAGGTGCGAAGATCATCAAGCTCGACCTCACGAAGCGCGAGGACAAGGCCTGCTACCAGTCCGTCCTCAAGCTCCTGGTCATCGTGATGATCTTCTTCGAGGCGACGCCCCAGGTATTCGGTTACCTGGTGCCCTCCGACTCCGCCGTCGATCTCCTCGGCGGAGCCGGCTCGAAGCTCCTGATCATACTGCAGCTGTTCGCAGGTTCGTACATCCTGTTCATGATGGATGAGGTGGTGTCCAAGTGGGGTATCGGAAGCGGTATCTCGCTGTTCATCGCCGCAGGTGTGGCTCAGGCCCTGTTCACAGGTACTCTGAACTGGAACGCCGTGGACATGTCGTCCGCGATGAGCCTCAACAATCCTCCTGCAGGAACCATCCCGATGGCGCTGTACTACGTGTTCAACGCCTCCCCCGGAGAATGGTCGAGCGGGTACTATGAGCAGGTGTTCCTGAACAACAACAACCCGATCATCGCATTGGTCGGAACGATCGTGATCTTCTTCGTGGTCGCGTACTTGGAGTCGTCACGCATCGAGCTGCCTCTCTCCCATGGCAATGCCAGGGGAGCCAGAGGCCGCTATCCGATCAAGCTGATGTACGCGAGCAACATCCCGGTCATCCTGATGTCCTCGCTGCTCGCCATCGTGAGCATGCTCGGTCTGCTGTTCTACAGCAACAGCTTCCTCAGCAGCATACCGCTGCTCGGAGGCAACGAGTACCTCGGATACTACGCCGAGGGGTCCACGTCGGCGTCCGCGGGACTGGCATGGTATCTGTCCGCGCCTACGGGACTCAACACCTGGCTGATGCCGATCCTCGATCCCACGTACTACGGGAACGGCCACACGGCCGTGCAGAATCTGGCCCATATGGCGATCTACTTCACCGTTATGGTGATGGGATCGATCATGTTCGCCAAATTCTGGGTCGAGACCACCAACCTGGGTCCGGAGTCCGTGGCGAACCAGATCCAGCGCAGCGGGATGCAGATTCCCGGATTCAGGCGCGACCCGCGCATCCTGAAGAGGGTGCTGGAGAGGTACATCCCCACCATCACCATCCTCTCGGGAGCCATGGTCGGAGCCCTGGCCGCCTGCGCCGATATGATCGGTACGACGGGTAACGCCAGCGGAACCGGTGTCCTGCTGACCGTGGGAATCATCATCCACCTGTACGAGGCCATCGGTCGCGAGCAGATGATGGAGATGAATCCTGTGATGCGCGGATTCTTCGGAAACGGAGAGTGAGCGGATGGCAAATCCCGGAAGTCCTCAGAGCATGCAGTCCCTGCCTCAGCCGCAGATGCAATCCAAGACCATGCTGGGCATGATGCTGGTCCTGGTCGTCATGATGGTCGTCATGATGTTCAGGGCCTACATCGGCCAGGCGTTGGACGTGGTCTTCTGCGTTATCGCGTTCGACGGGAAGTATCCCGTTCTTACGCTGATCATCGCGGGACTGATCATGATCACGGTGAGCACCATCGTCAGGAGCCTGCTGACCGACCCCATCAAGATGGCGAGGAACCAGCAGATCCAGAGCGACTTCAACAAGGAATTCCGCCAGGCCAGGATAGAGAACAATCTGTTCAAGATGAAGAAGCTCCAGGAGCTCCAGCCCCAGATCATGGCGATGTCCATGGAGGCGAGCACCCAGCAGATGAAGACCATGCCCATAACCATGATCGTCCTGCTGCCGGTGTATGCCTGGGTCTGGTACTTCCTCCTGGTGGGGGATTTCCAGGGAGTCACCGGGCAGTACTTCACTGCGGAGAACATGCCTCTGGTGGACATCCCCTGGGCCCAGGGCTACGACCTGAACAAGTACCTGCTCGGGTTCATGCCGTCCTGGATCGTGATCTACACCATGGTGAGCCTGCCCATAGGGCAGATCGAGAACAGGTTGATCAGATTCATCTTCCTGAGGCGCGACCTCAGGAGGCTGGACCTTGAAGTCAAGAAGGCTGAGACCGAATGAGGATAACCATCAGCGGTCCGCCCGGATCGGGCAAGACGACCGCTTGCGGCAAGCTGTCCGAGGCCTTGGGCCTCGAAGCGGTGGTGTTCGGAAGGATATTCCGCGACCTTGCCGCAGAGAAACATCTTACCCTCTCCCAGCTCGGCGAGATCGCCGAGCAGGATCCCGCCATCGACAACATGATCGACGGCAGGATCCTGGAGATCGCGAAGACCCACGAGGATCTCATCCTCGAGTCGAGGCTGTCCGCATACATGCTGGACCGCAACGGCATCGATGCGTTCAAGATCTACATCGACGCGAGCCCCGAGGTCAGGATGGCCCGTGTCGGGATCCGCGAGGGAGAGACGATCGAGGATGCGACCAAGGCCACCGTGGACCGTCAGAGGTCCGAGGCCAAGAGGTACCAGCTGTGGTACGGCATCGACATCGGCGATCTGTCCGTCTACGACCTCGTCATCAATACCGACGACAAGACGCCGGATCAGGTTCTGGATATCATCCTGGAGGGCGTGCGTGCCCGCTATGGCGATTAAGGATCCCGATGCGATCCCGGACAAATGGGGCAAACGCCCCAGCGATCGTACCCTGGGGGAGCTTCTCCGCGGAGGCATCATCATTCTGGACAAGCCTTCCGGCCCCACCTCCCACCAGGCCACCGCCTGGGCCAGGGATGCGCTACATATGGATAAGGCGGGGCACGGCGGTACATTGGACCCTTATGTGAGCGGTGTCCTCCCGGTCACGCTCGGCAAGGCCGTCAGATTGACGGACATCGTCCTGTCCTCGGACAAGGAGTACGTATGTCTGATGAGACTGCACGCCGACCGTTCCGAGAAGAGGATCAGGGAGGTCTTCTCCAGGTTCCAAGGGAAGATCTACCAGCTTCCTCCGGTCCGTTCCGCTGTCAAGAGGCAGCTTCGTATCAGGACGATCAAGGAGCTGGAGATCCTGGAGATTCGCGGCCGCGACATCCTGTTCAGGGCTTCCTGCGATGCCGGGACCTACATCCGTACCCTGTGCGTCGATATCGGCGATGTTCTGGGATGCGGCGCGAACATGATCGAGCTGAGGCGCACCCGTTCCGGAAGGATGACCGAGTCCCGCGCCCACTCTCTTCAGGAGATCAAGGACGCCTATGTGTACTGGCAGCAGTACGGGCATCCGGAATACCTGAGGGATATGATCATCCCCATGGAGGCGCTGGTGGATCCTCTGCCGAAGGTAGTAGTCAAGGCCACCGCCGTCGATGCAGTATGCCATGGTGCGGATCTGTCGGTCAAAGGTGTGCATATGCTCGATGCCGAGATCCGCAAGAACGCGCTGGTCGCCATGATGACCGCGCGCGGAGAGCTTATCGGTCTGGGGCGCATGTCGATGTCGTCGGATCGCGTCCTTTCGGCCGATTCCGGAATCGCCGTGGAGACGACCAGGGTCATCATGGATCCGGGTCATTATCCGCGCATGTGGAGATACTCTACGGATCTGGATCTTCCGGAAGCTCCCGAGTTCGTCTTCCGAGGGCATCGGATAATATTATTAGACCTGTCGCGATAGGGTTTCGAGGGTTCTCGATGCCTTTGTTCGCGAAAAGGGAGCAGGTCTACGGTCCGGAGATGATCTCCGTAGGCGATTTCGATATCACGGTCGACGGATGCTACCGCAATGTCGTCCCGGTCCCTCTGGACGTCCGTCCGCACCGCATGCTTCGCGTAAGGGTCGATTCGGATGCGCCCGTCGATGTGGTCATCGCCAGAGAGGACGGCTCCGCGGCTGTTCATCGCGACGGCGTCACCCATGCGGAGTTCGGTCCGTTCGATACGGGCAAGGCGAAGAGCATGGGCGTGTTCCTCGGAGTCAACAAGGGCGACAAGGCGACAGTGACCTTGGACGCTTGGATCGACAAGGAGCGATCCCTATGAACATTTCCGATCTGTCCGCACCGGAGCTGCACAGATATCTCCCTGCAGTATCGTCCATCGTCGGCGTGGTACTGTTCCTCGCACTTCCTTTCGTCACCGGACTTTCTTTCCACGACACCGTCTGCGCATTGGCGCTTCCTCTGGTCGTCATCGGCGTATCGGATGCAGTGCTCTCGAGGTCCTGGGTCAGATTGGCCTTCTCCGCCGTCCTGTCGGTCTTGGCCGTGCTTCTCGGTCTTCATGCTTTCGTGGCGGTCGTTCTTCTGATGTTCGGAACCCCGGGCGTCTCATGTGTGGCCGATGCGATCTGCAGAAGGCATGTCGGGAAGATGCTCCGGGATATGGAGCATGCCGGCGACGGATTGGCCAGGCGTTCCGCACTGTTCATTTCGGGGATACCGGAATGGTTCGATGCCAGGGATATGCATATCGCAGCTTCAGTCAAACGCGAGGCTGTTCCTTGGAACCTCAGATTGTCCACGGTGATGATCTCCATGACGCCTTTGGTCCTTCTGTGGATATTCGTATCCTCGGCAGGCGTAGGTTTCGAAAGGGGGATTGTCGCCGTCATGGTCATGATCCTGTATCTCGCCGTTCCTGCGGTCTCTCTGTCTCTGCTGAGATCCATGGAAGCGACGGTCAGATGCAACGGCATCGAGCTCCCTATCTACAGGGGGATCGTCAGGACGTCTCTCCTCGCTTCGATCCCTCTTCTGCTGGCACTCGTATTGTCTTGGATCGTATCGATGCCTTCCGCGTCCGTACTCTGGCTCATAGCGGCATCCATAGTCTTCGACATCGTCCTTGTCATGTTCTCCAGGATGTTCTTCGAGGAGAAATGGGAGTCCGCTCTCGTCCGCGATCTCCATTCCGATTGGGTACGTGACCATCCAGTGGGCTTCCGTTCGGGATTGGACGGCCGGTCCGCAGACCGCTCATTCGATGATACGGTCCCCGGGACACCGAGACGCCCCGAGGACTACTGCTTCGTTCAAAGGAAGCGATCGTTGAAATAGGGATTCGCGCGCCCGGGCGACGCAAGAGAATCGAAGATGGGCTTGAATGCTTCGCCGGCGGAATAGCCGGGGGTCTTGTTGAGTCCGATGATCTCCGGCTCCTCGTAGTTCGTGATGATGACGTTGTACTTCTGACGCACGTCGTCGACGGCTACGCAGGGGGTCTCCTCCACGGTTCTTCCGAGTATAGCCAAGGACGCATCTGCCATGGTCTGGATCTGTTCGGGAGACACGTCTTTCGGGACCTTGATGAAGAACGTGTGCTCCTCCGTGATCGCATTGAACAGGTACATGACGTCCGATCTCGAGAGGATATCGAGGAATTCCTTCTCCTTCTCATCATCGGGGTTCGCCAGTTCCGTGATCCTCTTCTTGAAGACGTCGGCGAGCTCCACGTAGAGGGCCTCTTGACCCAGGATGCTGAACATGGATGCTCATCGGGGCGGACCTAGTAATATCCATCGCTCGCGCGCGAATTATTAAAACGAGTGCGCGCATGGGCGTTGAGGTAACAGCCATGCCCGAGGACTTCAAGGTTACGCCGTGGGAGGTCACCGGGGATATCGATTACGAGATGCTGATGAAGCAGTTCGGAACCGCCCCCATCGATGACGCTCTGTTGGACAGATTGTCCAGGTACGGCCCGCTCCATCCCATGATGAGACGCGGGATATTCTATTCGCACAGAGACCTCGGTTGGTTGCTCGACGAGCACGACAAAGGGAACACGTTCACCCTGTACACTGGCCGCGGTCCCTCCGGGAACACGCATCTCGGCCATCTCATGCCCTGGATCTTCAACAGATGGGTTCAGAAGACGTTCGGATGCGACATGCTGTTCCAGATGACGGATGACGAGAAGTTCCTGTTCAAGGATCTGACTCTCGACGAGACGACCGGCATGGCCTACGAGAACGCTCTGGACTTCATCGCATTGGGATTCGATCCGAAGAAGACCAGAATCATACTCGATACCAAGAACGTCGACAAGATGTATCCCGTGGCGCTGAAGGTCGCGAAGAGGACGACGTATTCCACGGCGAAGGCCGTGTTCGGCTTCGATAATTCGACCAATATCGGTTCGATCTTCTATACCACGATGCAGTCCGTGCCCGCCTTCCTTCCTTCGATAGATGCCGGAAAGCAGGTCCCGGTCCTCATCCCCTGCGGAATAGATCAGGATCCGCATTTCAGGGTGACCCGCGACGCCGCTCCCCATCTGGGATTCCCTAAGCCCTCGCTCCTGTTCTGCAAGATGCTCCCCGGTCTGGACGGCAGCGGCAAGATGTCGTCCTCCGTAGAGGACACCACCATCTACACCACCGATTCCCCGAAGGCTGTGAAGAAGAAGGTGGGCAGAGCGTTCACCGGAGGAAGGGTATCCGTGGAGGAGCAGCGCGCTATGGGCGGGAATCCCGATGTCTGCGCCGTCTATCAGTACTTCTTCTTCCTTTTCGAGGACGACGATTCGAAGCTCAACGAGCTGGCGGACAGGTGCAGGAACGGAGAGATCCTCTGCGGCGAATGCAAGCAGTGCCTCACCCAGAGGATCAACGTGTTCCTGGAGGAGCATCAGGATCGTCGCGAGAAGGCCAAGGACATCGTGGGCGATATGACGTACGACGGTTTCGAATGGTGATCATCATGGACAGGACTATTCTTGAAGGACTCAGCCACAACGAGAAGAGGTTGCTGTTGGCGCTCGAGAAGAGAGGCGGCAGTGCATCGGCCGCCGATCTGGTGTCGGAAGGCGATTTCTCCGTCGAGGTCGAGGCCATGAGCGCCGCATCATGGTTGGAATCCAAGGGATTGGCGACCATAGAGGAGAAGACGGAGAGGTTCTATGTGCTGACCGATAGGTCCGCCGTCGAGCAGGGGCTGCCGGAGAGGATCGCGATAACCGTGATCTCCGACGCGGGAGGATCCATGCCCATGCAGGACATGGAGGCCGCCATGCCTGAGGGCGTCGGAAGGATCGCCATCGGCTGGCTCAAGAGGAAGGGTCTCGCCGACATCTCTTCTTCCGATGGCACCAGGATCGTCTCTTTGACCGACAAGGGCAGGCAGACTCTGGACGAACGCATGCCGGAAGAGGAGCTCCTGGCACGCATGGCCGAGGGTCCGGTTCCGGAGAAGGACGCGGATCCGAAGCTGATAAAGGACCTCAAGGGCCGTCAGGGCATGATCGGCGAGCGCATAGTCGCCGAGAGGTCCGTCGCTCTCACCGCGGAAGGAATGGAGATGGCGACGTCCGGCATAGAGCTGAAGCCCCAGATCACCGACATCACCGATCGCGTCATACAGAGCGGCGAATGGAGGGATGCGGAGTTCAGACGCTACGACATCCAGACCTTCGCACCCATCGTCAATCCCGCCAAGAAGCACATGCTCTCCCGTCTCGGGGCGCAGGTACGCAGGCTCTTCACCGACATGGGATTCGAGGAGATGAAGTCGGAGTACGTTCAGCCCGCGTTCTGGAACCTCGATGTCCTCTATACCCCTCAGGACCATCCGGCCAGGGATCTGCAGGACACCTTCTATCTCGAGCATCCCGCCTCCATCCGTATAGAGGACGAGGCCCTCGTCGCCCAGGTCAGGGACATACAGGAGCACGGAGGAGACACCGGATCCACAGGATGGGGCGGCACCTGGTCGAGGGAGAAGGCCGAGAAGGCTCTGCTGAGGACACACAGTACCGTCAGCAGCATAAAGTACATCGCAGAGCACCCAGACGCGCCCAGGAAGGCGTTCTCCATCTCCCGCATCTTCAGGAAGGAATCCATCGATTCCACCCACCTGCCGGAGTTCACACAGATCGAAGGCATAGTCATCGATGAGAACGGGAACTTCGACATGCTCATCTCCATGATCAGGGAGTTCTATTCCAGGATGGGATTCGACCAGATACGCATAAGGCCCGCGTACTTCCCGTATACGGAGCCGTCCCTGGAGCTGGAGGTCTTCTTCAACGGGAAATGGATGGAGCTCGGAGGGGCAGGCATATTCAGGCCCGAGGTCGTCGCTCCTTTCGGCGTGAAGGTTCCGGTGCTCGCATGGGGATTCGGGTTCGAGAGGCTCGCGATGCTCAAGTGGGATATCAAGGACATCAGGGACCTGTACATCTCCGACATCGATCATTTGAGGTCCAACAGGACCCTGTGATCGGTACCTGAGGGTGGGATCCTTCCTCCAGCATTCGGCCATCGTCCATGCCTTGTCCGCATCGACGGTGTTCCCGAGCGCGCGGAGGGCGTCCGATCTCGCCCTGAGGATCTCATCGATCCTGAAGACGCATCTCGTGCGCCGCATCTCCATCCTGCACCTGTCGAGGTAGGTCAGAGCCTCCGAGTATCTCTCGTTGGCGTTCATGCACAGCCCCAATGCGGCAGAGGTGTCGATGTCGCCGATATAGCAGTCCAGTGCGCGGTCCAGCGCCATGGCGCATCTTCCTTCCGCCAGGAGTATCTCGGAGATCATCGCGTCTGCGGACGGCGAGTCAGTATCCGAAACCAGTTCGGCCTCCTTCCTGGCTTCCGAGACCTCTCCCATCCTCAGGCTCATGCGCGCGGTCGTCAGCTTCAGACCGTCGTCATCGAATTCGGAGCCCAGGTTTCCGAGGATGTCCCTGCTCTCACGGTCGGGGAAGTCCATGAACATGAACCTCCATGATTTCGCGAGCTTCTGGGCCTCCCTCTTCCTGTTGGCGCGGAACAGGTGGTACAGCTTCTCCCTCGGATCGCATCTGCGGTCCAGGCACCAATCCGCCGCCGCGCTGTGCCATCTGCGCAGGGTCTCCACATCCGCCTTCTCGAGGTACCATGTCTTGGTCTCCTGCTTTATGTGGACCGTGCCCCTGGCATCGAAAGGAATCAGATAGTTCGGTGGATCGCCCAGCTCGGCCCTGTGGACAGGGATGCGAAGTACCATGAGGCAGCCAAGGAGGGTCTTCTCCTCTTCGGGCAGGGACCAGAATGCGGCGGAGTTGCAGTAGTTGATGTTTCCCGGAAGAATCGAGTCCTCCGATTCGATGTTCAGCGCCGAGAGGATGCTTTCGCATTCGGCCTTTCCGTCCGGAGTGATGAAGTAGATCTTCCTGGGGCAGGAGGCGCCGAGGATGCGTATCTTCCTGGTGGTCAGCATGCTCTTCTCCGTCAGATTGTTGACGATGATGGATGCATGCGATCTCGATATCCCCAGTGCTTCCGCGACCCCGTCCTGGGTCATCTCGCGAGGAGCACCGTATCCTATCCCTGGGGATATGTGACGGTAGCGGTACAGGTGCAGCAGAGCCTTCTGAGGCAGCGTCATCGGTGGCATGAGCCTCTTCTTGCCGTCCTCGTCTTTAACACGTCTCAGCATTGGATACGCTTGTTAGATGTGAGAGCTAAAATCGGACATGCGGTGTTTCCACTGGAAATACGCATATACGCGTCCGCATTCAGGCGGAATGATGACCAGACTCATCGTTTGCAGCATCGTGGATCTCCCTTCCGTCAACATGAGGTCGTTCCTTCTGAAAAGCGGCGGATGGGAGGACATGGGACACACCGATGATGCCGTGTTCAGGTCCCGCGGGGACGATGTTCTGATGAGCATACCGGACATCCACATCAGAAGAGAGGGATTGGATCGCGAGGCGGCCGATTTCGGAATCGATGCGGATTCGATAGTCGTGCTTTCGAAGCACTCTGCCAAGAGCGGACGTCCCGCGCTCACGGTGCATCCTATCGGGAACTACCATCAGGCAGATTTCGGAGGGCGCCCGGAGACCCTCGCTCCTGCATCCCCTTCAGCTATGACGGATGCGCTCAGACGGATCTCCGCCGGCTGCACCGCTGCGGATGTGCAGGTGTGCTTCGAAGTGACCCATCACGGCCCTTACGTGGAGAAGCCCACCTTCTTCATCGAGATCGGAAGCGAAGCGACCCATTGGGGCGATATGAAGGCCGCCGAGCTTCTCGCCAAGGTCGTCGAGGAGAACGATCCATCGGGTGGATATCCCGTCGCCGTGGGCGTCGGAGGGAGCCACTATGCCCCCAGGTTCACGGAGGCGGCTCTGACCCGCAAGATCGATTTCGGCCACATGATCCCCAACTATCAGCTCGAAGGAAGAAGCGACGAGGATATAGCCAGGATGATGACCTCGGCCTGCAGCGCCTCCGGAACGGGATGCGTGTACATCCATCGCAAGTCCATGAAGGGTTCCGAGGCCCGCAGGATGGCGGACATCGCCGCCTCTTCGGGATTGGAGATCCTGAGGTCGGAGGATCTGGACCCGATCGATGGGAGTCGATGAATGTTCCTTCGAATTCCGTCCCGCGGATGGCCTTCGACAGCTCCGTGAGGTTCCTTCCATCGACCATGGAGATATCGATCCGGGATTCCGCGGCGATCCTCACGCCGAGCGGATCGAAGACGCTGGACTTGGACGCGTCATGCTCCTTGTATACGATCTCTCCGAGTCTGGCTATGTCCATCCGGGGGATCTTCTCGGCGTTCGGGTCGGTGCGGGGGTCGGCGGTGTAGACGGCATCCACCGCGGTGGCGTTGACCACGCGGTCGGCCTTCATGGCCCTCGCGACCATCATCGACACCGCATCCGTGGTATGGCCGGGCTCTGTGCCGCCCATGACGACTATGCGGCCGGGCCGGGAGAGCCTCGCCGTCTCCTCGGCTGTCTCGGGGACCTTGTCCGGCATGTCGCCGAGAGCAAGACCCAGCAGTTGAGCGTTCAACCTGGTGGCGCCTATGCCCATGATGTCCAGCTGGCGGGTGTCTCCCCCAAGCTCCCTGCCTGTGGAGGCGTAGTAGCGCGCCGTGCGCCCTCCTCCGACGACGACCGCGATCTGCACCTCGTCCTTCAGAGACAGTAGCATCTTCGCCAGTCTGGCTATGTATTCGGAATCATCTTTTCCGGGGATCAGGACGGAACCGCCGATAGAAACCACGACTTTATCCATGGGCAACCTTAATTAGCAAGTCCACTTGCCATAAAAACATTAGGTGATTGACATGGGAGAAGCCAATTCAGAGGACAGAGCGAAGTACGACTTCAAGAAGGACATGCAGGAGATCCAGAACTACAGGGG